>NZ_WPCC01000003.1 GCF_009741925.1 Natronomonas sp. CBA1123 | reverse complement strand
GCTGCCGACCGGGCCGTCTCGGGGTACTCCAACGGGATGCGCCGGCGGCTCGGACTCGCCGCCGCCATCCTCCCCGAGCCGCAGGTGCTCGTCCTCGACGAGCCGACGGCGGGACTGGACCCCCGTGGCGTCGCCGAGTTCCACGGCATCATCGACCGCGTGCGAACGGAGACGGGTGCGACGGTCGTCCTCTCCTCGCACGTCCTCTCGGAAATCGAGCGGCTGTGTGACCGCGTCGCCGTCCTCGACGGCGGACAGGTCCTCGCCGCCGGAACGGTCTCGGAACTCGTCGACGCCGACGACGTGACCGTCCGGATACGACCGGAGAGCGCTGGGGATATCAGCGGACTCCTCGCGGCCGCCGAGACGTTCGGCACCGTCTCGGCGACGAACGGGACGGTCACCGTCCGGTGTCCGGCCGGCGACGTGCCCTCGCTGTTCGCCGCAGTCGATTCGACCGTCGATATCGCCGACGTGACCGTCGAACGGGACGGTCTCGAAGCGGCGTTCCACAGCGCACTCGAAACTGCGGAGGTGAGTCCATGACCGCCGAGAACCCCGAGGAGCAACGCGAGGAGCCGACGCCCGACGGCGGCTACGCGGCCGGTCACGAAGCGTCCGCTACCGCCAGCGAGCAGCCGCGACTGCGGCAGATAGCCACCGTCGCCGTCACCGAGTACCGACTCGCGCTGCGGAGTCGGTGGGCGCTGGCGCTGGCGGCGCTGTTCGCGCTGTTCGGGACGATGCTCGCGACGTTCAGCGGGTCGGCGGTCGGCCCCGAGGGGATGGAGCGGGTCGTCGCCAGCCTCACCAGCCTCGCGGTGTATCTCGTGCCGCTGTCGGCGCTGGCGTTCGGCTACGACGCCGTCGTCGGCCGCGACGAGGAGGGCTGGCTCGAGGTCATCTTCTCGCTGCCGGTGTCACGATGGCGGGTCGTCGCCGGGACGTACCTCGGTCGGGTCGCCGTCCTCGCCGGTACGACGGTGCTGGGCTTCGGCGTCGTCGGCGCTCTGCTCGTTCGGGAGTTCGGCATCGCTTACTGGGGGGCGTTCCTCGCCTTCCTGGCCGGTGCGGTCGCCGTCGGCGCGGCGTTCCTCGCGATTGCCGTGCTCGTCTCGACGCTGGCCCGCGAGAAGACCCACGCCCTCGGCGGCGTGTTGCTCGTGTGGGTGTGGTTCGTCCTCGTCCACGACCTGCTGGCGCTGGGCGTCGTCGCGGCCTTCGAGTTGCCGAAGGCGGTGCTAAGCCTGTTCGTCCTCACCAACCCCGCGAGCATCTTCCGCGTGCTCGTGTTGAGCCAGCTGGGAACGACCGCGGGAAGCGGGTTCGCGGCCATCCTCTCGGCGACGGGGCTTTCGACGCCGGGACTCATCGCCGCGCTCCTCGCGTGGTGTGTCCTCCCGGTGGCCGCGGCCGGCCTGTTGGTCTCCCGGCGCCGACTGTAGGGCACCCGGTCGCTCCACGGCCTTCGAATCCGCCGCCAGAACCGTCGAAGCGCTGACGTACCACCAGCACCTCTATCGGATGACTGTGTCGCAGCACCGACGGTACCACACTACACGATGACTCACAGCGACCCTGCGACGTACGTTGCCGAGAACCGGTCGGAGCTGGTGCGGACGACGCTCGACACACTCGCCGTCGACACGTCGAACCCGCCAGGCAACACGCGCGCGCTCGTCGAGAGCATCGAATCGGAACTCGACGGATTGGGCGTCGAAACCGAACGGTTCGCGGTCGACCCCGCGAAGCCGAACCTCCTCGTACGAATTCCGGGTAACAGCGACCGGACGTTCTGTTTCAACGGTCACCTCGATACGGTGCCGTTCGACGCCGAAACCTGGGAGTACGACCCCCTCGGCGAGCGAGTCGACGACCGCATCTACGGCCGTGGCGCGACCGACATGAAGGGGCCGCTGGCTGCGATGCTGCTCGCGCTGCGGGCGTTCGTCGAAGCCGACGGCGACCCGCCGGTCGACCTCCTGTTCGCGTTCGTCAGCGACGAGGAGGTCGGCGGCGACGCGGGACTGCCGGCGCTGTTGGCGGCCGACCGCCTCGACGCCGACGCCTGCGTCATCGGCGAACCGACCTGCTCGGCGGGGCGATACTCCGTCGTCGTCGCCGACCGCGGGAGCATCTGGTTGACGCTGGAGGCGACCGGCGAGGCCGCCCACGGGTCGCGGCCGGTTCTCGGCGACAACGCCATCGACCGCCTGTACGGTGCCGTAACGACGCTTCGGGAGCGGTTCGGGCAACGGGAACTCGACATCGACGCCACGGTCGAACCGATACTGGAGGAGTCCATCGAGTACTACGCGCCGACGATGGGCGCCGAGACGGCTCGTGCCCTCTTTTCGTTCCCCTCGATTAATCTCGGAACCATCGAAGGCGGTGAGGCGATAAACAGCGTCCCACAATCCGCGACGGCCGAAATCGACATCCGGCTGACGGCGGGGGTACAGACGCCCGATGTCCTCTCGGAGATTCGAGAGTGCGTCGCGACGTGTGACGGCGTCACGGTTGCGGAGGTCTCCTGGAGCGTCGGGACCGCAGAGCCGCCCGACAGCCCGCTCGTCGACGCCGTCGCCTCGACTGCGGAAACCGTGACCGGCCAGCGGGTGTACCGCCGGAGTGCGACCGGCGGCGGCGACGCGAAGAAACTCCGAAACGCGGGCGTTCCGACCGTCGAGTTCGCGGCCGGAAACGACACGGTTCACGCCGTTGACGAGTACACCACGGTCGACGCGCTCGCGACCAACGCGGCCGTCTACGCGCGGCTCCCCGCCGTCTGGGCCGACACGGAGGAACCGTGAACAGGCTGCTGGCAGGGCCATCTTTAACATCGTTGCGTGCGTATTATTGTGCATGAAGCGAAATATCGGCGTACTCGACGGACGGGTTCGGCTCGCGGTTGGCGCACTACTCGCGGCCGTCGGTATCGCGGCCGTCGCAAACGTTCTCGAGCTCGGCTTGACGGCAGGCATCATCGCGCTCGTCGTCGGGGCGGTCCTCGTCGGGACGAGCGTGACCGGCCTCTGTCCGCTGTACCGCCTGCTGGGAATCAGCACCGCCGACGAATAGCGTCGGTTCGCGGTCGGTTTTTGTCGGTTGGGTAACCCGTCGAGCGTGAACACTAATGTTGAGTGACGCCGATTTAGACGTGTGTCAAATCGACCCACACAGCCACGTGAAAGCATCTGTCCGTACTGTGGTGTCGGCTGTGGCATCACGTACAACCCGGATTCGGGGAAGGCGACCGGCTGGAAGGGCCCCGTCAACACCCGCGGGGAAATCTGTCCGAAGGGAGCGGCGGCGTGGGAAATCGTCGACCACGAGGACCGCCTGACCACGCCACTCGTCCGCGACGGCGAGACGTTCGTCCCCGTCTCCTGGGAGACGGCCCTGGAGGAGGTTACGGAGGCCTTCTCGGAAATCGTCGAAACCGACGGTCCCGACGCGCTGGGGTTTTTCGCCTCCTCGAACTGCACCAACGAGGAGAACTACGTCCTCCAGAAACTGGCGCGGGCGCTCGGGACGAACAACGTCGACAACTGCGCGCGGTTGTGTCACTCCTCGACGGTCGCTGCCATGGGCGAGCGCTTCGGCGCCGGCGCGATGACGAACACCCTCGATGACCTCCGAGAGGCCGACGCCTACCTCGTCGCCGGCGCGAACCCTGCCGAGCAACACCCCATCATCTTCCGGTCGTATCTCCTGCCCGCGGTTCGGGACGGAACCGAACTGATTCACGTCGACCCACGAGAGAACGACACCACGAAGGCGGCCACACACCACCTGCCGGTCAAACCGGGGTTCGACATCCCGCTGCTCAACGCCGTCGCGAAGGTGATACTCGAGGAAGGCCTCACGGACGAGTCGTTCCTCGAAACGCGCGTCGAGGGGCTCGATGCGTTCGTCGAGTTCCTCGAGGGTGTTGTTGTCGACGACACGCCCGGCTGGCGGGCGTCGACCCCGACGACCTCCGGGCGGCCGCCCGCGCGTACGCCGAGGCCGACCGGGCGGCGATTTTCACCGGGATGGGGATGAGCCAACACCACTGCGGCACCGACAACGTCCACGCGCTGTTGAACTTGGCCCTTTTGACCGGCAACGTCGGCGAGCGCGGGACGGGCGTGAATCCGCTTCGCGGCCAGAACAACGTCCAGGGCGCGGGCGACGTGGGTGCGCTGCCGAACGTCCTGCCCGGCTATCGGTCGGTCGGCGACGCCGAGGCCCGCGACGCCGTGACCGACGTGTGGGGATTCCGACCGCCGGCCGAACCGGGACTCACCGAAGTCGAGATGACCCACGCCTTCGGCGATTCGATACGCGGAGCGTTCGTGTTCGGCGAGAACCCGGCGGTGACCGAACCGAACGCCGACCGCGTCCGCGAACGGTTCGACCAGTTGGACTGTCTGGTCGTATTGGACCTCTTCGAGACCGAAACCGCCGAGTACGCCGACGTGATTCTCCCGGGCAGCGCGTGGGCCGAAAAGGCCGGCACCGTCACCAACACCGACCGGCAGGTCATGCGGATGCGACCCAACACCGACCCGCCCGGCGACGCCCGCCTCGACCTCGAGGTGCTGTGTGAACTCGGCGAGCGACTGACCGACGATGGCGTCCGTTTCGATTACGACGGTCCTGAGGCCGTCTTCGAGGAACTCACCGAAGTGCTGCCACAGTACGCCGGCATGTCCTACGACGGTATCGGAACGGGAAGCCAGCGGTGGCCGTTTCCAGCGGATGCCGAGGAGGGCATCGGCGTCCTTCACGCTGAGCAGTTCGAATCCGGGCGTCGAACCGCCGACCTCCGGGCGGTCGAACACGTCGACCCCGTCGACCCGGTTGCCGACGACGAACTCGTGTTGACCACCGGGCGAGTGCTCCAGCATTTCAACAGCGGCGCGCTCACGCGGCGGTCGGAGACGCTCGTTCGCATGCGCGGCGAGGACGTTCTGCAGATACACCCCGACGACGCCGAGCGGCGCGACATCGCCGACGGCGATAGGGTTCGCGTCGAAAGCGAACGGGGGTCGGTGACCATCGAGGCCGACCTCACCCCGGCGGTTCGCCGCGGGACCGTCTTCGCGACGTTTCACTACGCCGACCCCCTCATCAATCGGCTCACCGGCGACACCTTGGACCCCGTCGCGAAGATTCCCGAGTACAAACACAGCGCGGTGACGGTTGAAATTCGCCGGGAGTGACAGGTAGTCGATGCCGCGCCCCAATCGGGGACCCGCTTAAGCGACTGGGGGTGGTACTAGCCGCATGAAACACGTCGACTACGTCTACACCGTCGGGATGACCGACGCCGAACTCGATGAGTTCCTTCGACTCGGCGAACACGGGGTGTTGGGGTTGGCCGATAGCGACGATGCCTACGCGGTGCCGTTGAGTTACCACTACGACGGGGACCGCCTGTTGCTCAGGGTGAGCGGCCACGACGACGACAGCGAAAAACGGGGGTTTCTGGAGACGACCGAGACGGCGACGTTCGTCGTATTCGACGCCTCGACGGCCGATTCCTGGAGCATTCAGGTCCGCGGTCCCGTACGCGAGTTCGAAAGCGACGTCGAGGAGGCGACACTGCGGGAGTGGTTCCCGCCGTTCCGGCTGTTCGACGAAGCCGTCGAAGCCGTCGACTTCAGCCTCTTCGAGTTGGAGATGGAGTCGGTCGTCGGACGCCGAACGGTCGAGTGAGCGTTAGAAGGTGATGATTTCGTAATCGTCGTCGACGAGCGAGCGGATGCTCGGATGGCCGTCGTTCTCGTCGGCGACGACGACGCCGGAGTCGTGGACTGCCTCGTCGACGCCGAAGGCCCCGGAACAGAAATCACAGACCGAGGTGTCCTCCCGAACCGACAGATACAGATCGTGGTGTCGGTGGTCTTCGTCCTCCAGTTCGGGCACCCACTGGGTGCCGGCGCCGTCGAAAATCAATTCGACGTCGTCGCCGTCGGCTTCGGCGAACTCCTTGGCCGCTTCGAGGCCGTTGACGAGTCGGCCGCGGTCGGCGTGGGATTCGGTGCCTGCGAGAATCACGATTGCTGCGTTCGTCATTACGGAGATTGATACGTCGAGTCGGTACAAAAGGCCGAGTCGGTCGTGTGTCGTCGGAACCACGCGGCAAAAGTCACGGCCGGTCAGTGGTCGTGGCCGTGGGCGTCGTCCGGGCGGGTGAACTGCCCGGCGAACGCCCGCTGGACCACCTCGGACAGCGCCGGGTGGATGTGAACCGACTCGCGGATGTCCCGAACCGTCCCGGACCCCGCTTTCATCGCGACGACGACCTCCTGAATCAGGTTCGACGCTTCGGGACCGACGATGTGACAGCCGAGTATCTCCCCGTCGAGGTCGATGAGCACCTTCACGAACCCCTCGGCACGCATGGCGCTCCCGCGGGCAGTTTTGTCGTAGGGGTACGTCCGGGTGGCGTACTCGACGCCGTCGCCTCGGAGGTCGCTTTCCGTCGCTCCGACGCCGGCGACTTCCGGCGAGGCGAAGACGGCGAACGGCATCGCCTCGTAGTCGACCGCCTGGAGCTCCTCGCCGAAGAGGTTCCGGGCGACCGCCTGCGCTTCGTGGTTAGCGCTGTGTTTCAGCAGGTACTCCCCGACGATGTCGCCAAGCGCCCACACGCCGTCTGCGGTCGTCCGCAGGTATTCGTCGGTTTCGACGAACCCCCGCTCGTCGGTCTCGACGCCCGCCGCCTCGACGTTCAGCGTGTCGGTGTTCGGGACGCGGCCCGCGGCGACGAGTAGTTCGTCACCGGTCGCGGTGACGGGGTCGGCGTCTTCGACGATGCCGCCGTCGTCACCGTACTCGTAGGGTTTGGCCTCGACGGTCACCGAGTCGCCGTCGTCGCTGACGGCCGTCGCCGCGTGGCCGGTGTGGACGGTGAAGCGGTCGGCGTAGCGCTCGGTGAACGCCGCCGCGACCTCCTCGTCGGCGTCGGGAAGCAGGTTCGGCCGGCGGCCGACGATGGTCACGTCGCTGCCGAACGTCCCGAAGAAGTGGCCGAGTTCCGCTGCGATGTAGCCGCCGCCGACGATGACGAGATGGTCCGGCGGCGTCTCCAACTGGAGGGCTTCGGTGCTCGTCAGGTACTCGACCGACTCGATGCCGTCGATGTTCGGAACGCCCGGGCGCGTCCCCGCCGCGATGAGCACCGTTTCACCCCGGAGTCGCGCCCCCTCGTCGTTGCCACCTGAGATTTCGAGGGTTCGGTCGTCGACGAACCGGCCCTCGCCCTCGAACAGTTCGTGTCGGGACGACGAGCGCAGTCCACGTCGAATCGACTCGGCGTCCTCTGAGACCTCCTCGTTGACCGACCGGACGATTTCGGCGAACTCGACGTCGTTCACCTCGGCGTCGATGTGGAACTCCCCGGCCCGCTCGATGGTTTCGAGTACGTCCGCGTGATACAGCAGGTGTTTCGAGGGAATACAGCCGCGGTTGAGACACGTCCCGCCAAGGGGGCCCTTTTCGACGACGGCGACCGACTGCCCTTGGTTGGCGGCGGCGTTGGCCACGTCGAGTCCTGACCCCGAGCCGATGACGACGAAATCGAATTCTTCCATGGAGTACCTACGGTGTGATTCCGTATCAAACCCCAGTTGCTCGTGTGTCTCGGGCGTCCGGGCGTGGAGGTGACCCGCCAGAAAAGACGCCTACACGCCCGAGTTGGGTGGTGCTCTGGATGGCAGCGTCTCCGTTTCCTCGGCCGCGCCGTACCACGACCGCACCCACATGAGGACGCCGAGGGCGAGCGGCGACAGCAGGGCCGCGCCGTACACCCCCAGTAGCGACACCTGTTCGACGGTCAGTTCGCGAACTCCCTCGAAGATGTTCCCGACGACGACGGCGCCGCGCATCCCGCCGTCGCCGTGGAACGAGCAGGCGTACTTGCTGATGCCGGTGCCGTCGAACGCCAGTCCCCACATCCCACTCGACTGCTCGGGACCGGTGTAGCTCCCATCGGCTGCCGCGACGGCGTGGGCGGTGTCGCCGGACCACTCCCAGAGCACCCGCGTTCCGGGGTCGACGTGGACCGCCGGCGGAGAGAAGACAGGGGCACCGCTGTCGTCAGTGTCGACGGCGATTCGGACCTCCTCTCGACCCCGCATGTCGACGGTCCCCTCGAAGTTGTCGACACCGTCGAACCAGCCATCGTACTCCGGCTCTTGCGGAACGTAATCCGGGGCGGCCGTGGATGCACCGACGTCGATGTCGCCGGCGACGATGGCCGCTTTCATTCCCATCGCCTTGTGGGGGGTACACGCGTACAGCGAAACGCCCTCGCCGTCGAAGGCGTGGGCGAACGTCTCGCCGGCGTCGGTAACCATCTCGCTCTCGTAGCTCCCGTCCTCCGCGGCGACGTTGTGGACACCACCCTCGCCGGTCCACTCCCAGGTCACCTCCGTTCCGGGGTCGACCCTGACCGCGGCGGGTTCGAAGGCGAACCCGCCGCCGTTGCCCTCCGCACCGACGGCGACCGACACCGTCTCCGCGCCGCGCATGTCGACGATGCCCTCGTAGTTCGAGACGTTGCCGAACCACTCCTCGAAGTCAGCGTCGGCCTGAGCGGCCGCAGGGTGGGCGGCGACCAGCGCCGTCCCGCCCGCCGCGAGGGCAGTCGTCTGCAAAAACCGTCGGCGGCCGAGCGGTCGGCCCGTAGTCGTTTCGGTCATACATTAGCAAACGTATGTTTCAAATATAACCGTATAAGCGGATTCTATGGGCCCGAGAAACTGGTTTTCGATATATATCATAACGTATCCTATGACGTAATAGAGCAGAACAATGATGCCCACGACCACTCGACGACGCGTTTTGCAGACCGCCGGACTCGGCGGCGCGATGGCTCTCGCAGGCTGCACGGTCGGCTCGCTGACGACCGAGGACGTTCAAACAAGCCCGCTGGCGCTCCAGACTGAGGAGGAGCTCGACGAGGCCAAGCCCGTCGACGTCGACCGAATCGCCGCCGACCCCCGGGACATCCCCGCACCGATTACGCGGTCGAGTCCCGCCACCGTCGAAGTGGAACTCGAGACCCGGGAAGTCGTCGCGGAAGTCGAACCCGGCGTCACGTTCACCTACATGACCTTCGACGGGCAGGTTCCGGGCCCGCTCGTCCGCACCCGCGTGGGCGACACCGTCGACCTCACCATCCGCAACCCCGAAGACAGTTCGATGGTCCACAACGTCGACTTCCACGCTGCCCGCGGGCCGGGCGGTGGTGCGGAGGCGACGAACGTCGCCCCCGGCGAGGAGGCACATCTCCGATTCAAAGTGACCTACCCCGGCGCGTTCATCTACCACTGTGCGGTAGCGAACGTCGACTACCACATCTCCAGTGGGATGTTCGGCCTCATCCTCGTCGAACCCGAGGAGGGGCTGCCGCCGGTCGACCACGAGTTCTACCTCGGCCAACACGAACTGTACACGAACGGCACGACTGGACAGAAGGGCCACCACGAGTTCGACTTCGAGCGGATGGCGATGGAGGACCCCACCTACGTCCTCATGAACGGCGAGAAGTACGCCATCACGCCCGACAACTACGCCGAGATGAACGTCCGGACCGGCGAGACGGCCCGCATCTTCTACGGCGTCGGCGGCCCGAACCTCTTCAGCAGTTTCCACCCCATCGGGTCGGTGTGGGACGAAGTCTGGGAGCAAGGTGCCCTCGCCAGCGAACCGATGCGCTACGTCCAGACGACGCCCGTCCTCCCCGGAAGCGCCTGTGTCGCGACGATGTCGTTCCCCGTGCCCGGGGACTTCAAACTCGTCGACCACGCGCTCTCGCGGGTCGCCCGCAAGGGCGCCCTCGCGGTGGTCTCCGCGGAAGGGCCGGAGAACCCCGACATCTTCGACCCGATGGAGTGACAAAACGTATCACCGTCCCTCCGCAGGGTTGACCCATATGGGGGTCACCAACGACGACCAGGGGAGTGTTGGACCGACGCTATTTCTCGAATCGACGCCGCTCGATGCCGACGAGGCGTTCTGTACCGACGTGTTCGACGACGCCAGCGGAGAGTACCGAGTCGTCCAGTTCACCGCGGCGCAGTCCTTCGAGTCGCTCCGGGAGGCACTCGACGTCCAGTTGGAGCGGATACGCGACCCCTCCGAGGCTGCCGTCATCATCACCACCCCGCAGGCCGACGAGGAAGCGACGACCTCCGAAGTCGGCGAAGGGACACCGTTGTACGGGTTCCAAGTCGACCCACACGACCTGACGGGGATTTCGGTCGCTTTCTCACGGCTCATCGAGAAGTGGGACGAAACCGAGGGGACAGTGAGAATCTGTCTCCGAGACATCGAATCGCTCCTGCCGTATCACGACGACGACCTCGTCTACCGGTTTCTCAACACCGTCCTCGCGACGCTGCAAGGAGCGGGTGCGGACGTCCACGCCCACCTCCATCCGACGGCGACCGACGAGCAGACGCTCCACATGCTGAAATCCCTGTTCACGCAGGTCGTCGAACCGGGTGAGTCCGATGCAACGGCGGCTACAGCGACGACGGAGCCGAAACGGGAGGACACCGAAGACCCCTCGGAGGCGACGACGGCGACGACCGCAGCGATGAGCGACGCGGAAATCGATGCGTTCCTCGATTCCACCGGTTACGGCGTTCTCGCGTTCGGCGGCGACGGGCCGTACGTCGTCCCGATGTCCTACGGATACGACGCCGCACGGCGGGAACTGTACCTCCACATGTCGTCGTTCGAGGGGAGCGAAAAGCAGACTCGACTGGAAGAGTCGACTGCGGTATCGCTGGTCGTCACCCGATACGAACGCCCCGACCGCTGGCGGAGCGTCGTCGTCGACGGCCAACTGGAGCGCCTCTCGTCGGAGGAGGTTCGGGACCGCAACGTACACGCCGTCTTCGCCGACAGCAAACTCGCCTCCGTCGACGTGTTCAGTCCCGACCCCTCCGAGATCTCCTTCGAGTGGTACGCCCTCACCCCGACCGACATGACCGGTCGACAGGGCGCCGGCTCGCTATGAGTCGAGTCGCAACGGAGTAAGTCACGATGGACCCACAGAGTTCCATCCAGATCTGTTAGCGGAATTTGACAGCGGTATCCCAACAGAACAAGGACTAGAAAGCCGATTCAGAATCATCGCCGGGGGCGTCGGCGAACATACCGGCGACAGACGAACTGGAACACTATTACCGAAAGAAGTCCGGTAGTGACACTCACGCCCGAATGCATACATATTCACTAACCGTTTACGTTTGTGTACATATGCGACAACAGTTGTGATAGCTCGGTTTTTGGCCGTGTATTTCCACCACGATTGGTTCTTTCACCCTCGTACAGAGAAATCGGGCCACGATTCCGGGAACACCCGCCCAGGCGGCTGCTTGAACGGACTCGAAGTAGGATTCGTACAGTCGGAGACGACACCGGTCGTGGTGATAACGCTCGATCGGTCGTGTCGAACGGAATTCCCAACGCTGAACGACGGCCGAAGTTATGACGGAATCCGGATGCGTCATGGTCGAGGGGGTATCCACCCCGGTGGCAGCAGCAAAATAACAACACTAACACTGTTATTCTGGGACCTACGTCAGTGAGATTTCCAGTTCGAATTCGTTAGCGGTAGCGAGGACGATTTCGGGGAGCTCCGTCTCGAACCATTCGCCCGTCATCCGGTTGGCGGGACTGGCCACGCTGAAGGCACCGATGACCCGTCCGTCAGGGCCGTCGACGGGGACGCCGACGGCCTTGACGCCATCGAGTTGTTCCTCGTGGTTGTACGCGTACCCGCGTTCGTCGATAGTCGCCAGTTCCTCGTGAAGTGTCGCCCGGTCGGTAATCGTGTTGTCGGTTTCGGCCGCGAGTCCGAACTCGTCGATTATGGCGTCGACACGCGCCTCGGGGAGCCTCGAGAGGATGGCCTTCCCGGCTGCAGTCGCGTGGAGTGGGAACCGCTTGCCAACCGTCGAGTACGTCCAGACGGCGTGCTCACCGGAGAACGTGTACATGTACACCCCTCGGCCGTGTTCTTCGACCGCAAAGACGGCACGACAGTCGGTTTCGGCCGCTAGCTGTTCCGTGTAGGACTCCGCGACGACGTACGGTTCCTTCCGCGTGCGAACGTGTTCGCCCAGTTCGAGAAACGAGAGACTCAGGTGATAGACATCACCCTCTTTGGACAAGTATCCCGCTTCCATGAGCGTCGTGAGGTGGCTGTGGACCGTGCTCGCAGCGAGGTCTAGCTCGCTCGCGAGTTCCGTCACTCTGCCCCCGCCACGCTCTTTGAGTAACTCGATTATCTCGAACGACGTCCTCGTCGTCGAGAGCGTGCGTGGCGTCGCGTTCTCGGTCATGCTATCCCTACACGTACTAGCTTCTTAAATAATTCGCCATACCCGAATTCACCCCAGTCGTGCGTGAGTACACCATGCACAGATTAAAATATGTACTCGCGAGCGCTTCGTCGATGGGGTATAAAATTCGCTTCTCACGAATAATGGCGGTCGGTTCCCTCGTTCACAGCCGGGATCGGGGGTGGATTACCTGTCGTACTCACGCTGCTCGCTAAACGTATTCTCGAAACAGTTGAATTCGGGCGTCTAAGCGGGTTCGACGCGGAACGAGGGGAACAATCACACCAATCTCGTTCGGGCATGCCGAATCGATGGCCTGGCCGAAAACGTAGCGTCCGCTTCCTATCCGAAGGTCGGACGCTTGCTTCGCCCGTCGAAACGGCCGAATATCGTCATCTCGACATCAGACGAAGGAGTTCCCGGTCGCGTCGTTCTCGAAACGGTACTTCGATATCCGTGAATATCCGCTCTGCCGACCGGAACGGCAGCAGTGTGCGGGACGTATGAACTCACGCAGGGCTTCGAACGGACCGTTCAGAGGCCGAGCATATCGCGCGTGTCCTCGGGCGTCGCGACCGGCCGACCGAGTTCGTCGGCGATACGCGCGGCGCGTTCGACCAACTGGGCATTGCTCTCGGCGAGTTCACCCTTCCGATAGTAGATGTTGTCTTCCATCCCGACGCGGACGTGGCCCCCCATCGCCATCGCCATCGTCGTCATCGGGAGTTGGTGTTTGCCGACCGCCAGACACTGCCACTCGACCGGGTCGGGGAGGTTCTCGACGAACGTGACGAGGTTCCCCGGACCGGCAGGCATCCCGTTCTGCATTCCGAAGATGGCGGTCGCCCAGTAGGGTTCCTCGAGTAGCCCCTTCTCGATGAGGTGCTCGGCTTCGGGAATCTGCCCTGGATTGAACAGTTCGAGTTCGGGTTTCACGCCGGCATCACGCATCCGTTCGGCGTACTCCTCGTTCTGTTCGCGGGTGTTGACTGCGGTGCGGGTCTGACCGAAATTGATAGGCCCCAGGTCGACGGTCGCCATCTCCGGGCGCGGCTCCGTCTCCAGAATCGGAGCGATACGTTCCTCGCGAGAGAAGATACCGCCACCGCCGGTCGTGAAGTTGACGATGATGTCGTCACAGTACTCGTCGATTCGGTCCCGTAGTTCCTGATACCTCTCGACGGATTTCGTGTTCTCCCCCTCGTCGTCCCGCGCGTGCAGATGGACTATCGACGCACCGGCCTCCTCGCACGCTCGGATGTCCTTGGCGACTTCCTCGGGTTGTGTCGGGAGGTTCGGATTCGCTTCCTTGCCGTGATGGCCCCCGGTCGTCGCGACGCTGATTATCACCCGTTTCGAAAAGTAGTCCTCGTAGCCACTGTATGCCATACGCCTGCAGAGTTAGTCTAATAGTATTTAAAAATTCGTGTAGGGCTTCCGGAATGAATTCAGTCAGTACGCTATACAATAGGTTTATGACATAGAATGTGAGTAGTAGAAACGTGACTCACGATAGCACTGCGATTGTTACCGGAGGTGGCAGTGGCATCGGTCAGGCGATAGCTGTCGAGTTGGCAACGCAGGGCCATGACATCGTCATCGCCGATATTGATGAGGCAGCAATGGAGAAGACACAGGACCTGGTCGAATCGAAGGGACAAACAGCCCGGGCGATACATACCGAACTTGGAAACGAAGATAGCGTCGAATCGACCGTCGAGACGGTAATCGAGGAATTCGGTTCCATCGAGATACTGGTGAACAACGCGGGGATTGCTGGCCCAACAACACCCTGTGAAGAAGTCAGTACTGACGAGTGGGACCTGACTGTCGATGTCAACCTTACCGGACCGTTTACGATGTGTCGAAGCATCCTCCCGCAGATGAAAGACGCCGGGTACGGTCGAATCGTCAACATCGCCTCGGTCACAGGCAAGCGCCCGCTCGTCAATCGAACGCCCTACGCCACGACCAAGATGGGATTGATTGGTTTTACCCGAACACTAGCCGCCGAAGTCGGTGAACACGATATCAACGTCAATGCAGTCTGTCCTGGCTCCGTTGATGGACCACGTATCAAGCAGGTCTTCGAAAAGCAGGCCGAGGCCTCGGGACGAACGTACGAGGAGGTGCGGAGCGAGGTAGAGACAGAGAGTCCTCGAAATGAACTGGTCAAACGAGAGAACGTCGCGGAACTCGTGGCGTTCCTCTGTTCGGATCGGGCGGGCCAGATTACAGGCCAGGATATCAATATCTCCGCTGGGAAGGTTATGTATTGATATCAAAGAGTCGCTACGCGGATGCAGTATACCTGAGCGTCAAGGCCTGACTGCCGACTTGATCGTACCCGTAGCTGCGCGTTAGCTACCGGAACTATCCGTACCATGCTTCGAGCGAGTTGTAACAGCCTAGAACAATCCAAACGCTTGTACAGACACCCATAATTATATATACGGGCACATTCCATAGCTTACTCAGACCACGGATGACAGAAGATACCACCAATCAGAGCAGGCGTCAGTTCGTCACAGGAGCCACCGCCCTCGGACTCGGTGCTCTCGCGGGATGCACTGGGGGGGAACGGTGACACCGGGAACGGCAACGGAAATGGAAACGGAAACGGGAATGGAAGTGGGAGCATGACCTCGATGGCCTCCATCGCCAACCGACAGAACTCCTACTGGCTCAGTTGGGAGAAGGGCTATCTCGAGGCCGCCGAGGCCTTCGGCTACGACACGAACGTCCAGACGAACAACGGTGAGGTGAGCACCCAGAAGCAACAATTTGACACGGCACTCGCGAGTAACGCCGATTTCATCGTTGGCCAGACCTACACCAACGCGGCAGCCATCTCGCTAGCAGAGACGCTAGTGCAGGGGGACACCCCGGGTCTGCTTGCGGTTACCATCGCCGACTGGTTCGTCCCGCAGGACGCCGGTGAGGAGTACGTACAGTTCTTTACACCACACTTTGTCAACCACGCCTACAGCGCCGCGAAGATGCTGTTCGAGTCGATGGGCGGCAGCGGGAAGTTCGTCCACATCGAGGGCAACCGCGGAACAGCCCCGAACATCGGCCGGAACAAAGGTGTCGACCTCGCGATGGAGGAATACCCCGACATCGAGATGGCCGGCAGCCGACAGCCCGGTAACTTTATTCGGTCGGACGCGCGGGATGTCATGAACGACAAAGTCTCCCAGTTCGGCGACGACATCGACGGCTACTTCGGCCAGAACGACGCCGTCGCGCTGGGTGGGCTCACCGTTCTCGAGGAGAACGATATCGATGTACCCGTCGTCGGCATCGACGCCAGCGAGCCCGGGCTGGCGGCCATCGCCGAGGACCGAATGACCGGCACCGTCTCGGGCATGGGCCCGTGGCAGGCCGGCTGGTCGGTCGCGAAGTGCCACGACTACATCAACGGGCACACGCTCAGCCCCGCAGAGAAGATGATGTCGTTCAACGCACCGGTCTGTGTCAAGAATCCCGACGAGTGGACCGACACAATCGACCGACTCCCGGTCGTCGACGCCGCCGACTACAACGAGGACATCTTCTCCGGCGAGACACCCTACGACTGGAAGAAAATGTCCGTCGTCGAGGCCGGCGAAGACGCCTGGGATCCCCAGATCGACCTCCAGCCGATGGACCTCGCGGACATGAAGGAGGTCCTCGACTGGAAGGAGGACGACAAGCCGAGCGGCTACAGCCTGCCGGGCGTCTACACCGACGACGCCACCCAGGAGGAGACGACCCAGCTGTACAAGGACCAGTTCAAGTCGAACCCGCTCAAATAACGCTCATCACACCCCAAATGGAATCAGAGATACACACCGACGCGATGGACGCGGACCGGGGCAGCCCGACCAGCGGGGGCGACCACAGCTTCCGCGTCGAGGGCATCTCGAAGTCGTTCCGCCACGTACAGGCCCTCAAGGACGTGTCGCTGGCTGTCGACCACGGCGAGGTCGTCGGGCTGGTCGGAGAGAACGGCGCCGGCAAGAGCACGCTACTGAACATCCTGACCGGCGTGCTGCAGGCCGACGAGGGCCAGCTGTACGTCGACGGCGAGCCCGTCACGTTCACGAATCCGCGTGAAGCAGCGAACTACGGCGTCTCGCTCGTCCATCAGGAGCAGGACGTCATCACGACCATGCGGGGATACGAGAACCTCTATCTCGGGCGGGAGCGAGAGCGGTTCGGGGTACTCGAGAAGGAACAGATGCGCGAAGAGGCCCAGGCCTTCGTCGACGATCTCGGCATCAACATCGATGTCGACGATTACGTGCGCAACTACACGTTCAACGAGCGCCAGATGCTCGAGATTGCGAAGGCGTTCCACGTCTCCCAGAAGTCCGAGAACCCCGTCATCCTGCTCGACGAACCAACGGCAGGGCTCGAAGAGAGCGGCCGGAAGCTCCTGTTCGACCTCGTGAACGACCTTCGTGACCGGGCGACGTTCGTTTTCGTCTCCCACGAACTGGACGAGGTGCTGCAGATATCCGACCGGATTGTCGTCCTCAAGGACGGGGAGCGAGTCGACGCCGCTACCGCGGCAGAAGCAACCACGGACTCGCTGCAGCAGGCGATGGTCGGCCGGGAAACCGCCGACGAGTACTACCGCATCCCCGATCAGCAGCGCGAGGCAGACCTCGGCGCGACGACGATGTCCGTTGAGGAGGTGACCTGCGACGACACGGTCGGCCCGGTCTCCTTCTCCATCCGCGAGGGCGAGATATTCGGCATCGTCGGCGTCGAAGGGTCAGGCAAGCAGCAGTTAGGGCGCCTGCTCGCGGGCGACCTCGATATGACGCAGGGCTCTGTCTCCGTCGACGGCACCGTCCTGCAGGACCCGACGGTCTCGGACATGGTCGATGCGGGCGTCGGCTACATCCCGAAGGACCGGAAGTCAGAGGGACTGCTACTCTACCAGTCGGTGCTGGTCAACACCTCTCTGGCGATGGTCCGAGATATGAACGGCAACATACCGCTGCTTGATATGGATGCCGAGAAGGAGGCGACCCTCGACGCTATCGAGGAGTTGGACATCAAGACGCCGGGGCCCAACGCGCTGGTGCACGGCCTGAGCGGTGGGAACCAGCAGAAGGTCGTCATCGGTCGCTGGCTGGCCCAGGAGACCCCGGTACTCGTGATGGACAACGTGACCCGGGGAATCGACGTCGGCGCGAAGGAGGAGGTGTACCGCCTCTGCCGTGAACTGACCGAGCAAGGGGTCTCGATCGTCTTCATCGGCGACGAGCTTCCCGAGGTTATCGGCATGTCCAACCGCATCGCCGTGATGGCAGGCGGCGAGTTCGTCGACGACCCCTTCGACGCTTCGCCGGGTAACAAACCGACCGAAGAAGACCTGATACAGGAGATGATTTAACAATGAGTACAACTAGCGTCAGCGAGTGGATTACCGAAAAGCGAGAAGAGCGTACCCTCCATGACTGGATACAGGATCTGGGCCCGTTCGTCATGCTGTTCGGGTTGATGATTATCTTCACGTTCACGACGGAGCAATTTTTCACCGAAGGGAATCTGCTCGACAACGTCGCGAAGAACGCCGTCACGCTGCTCTTGGTATCACTGGCAGGGACCTTCCCGATCCTCCAGCAGAGTATCGACCTCTCGGTCGAATCCATTGTGCTGCTGACGGGCGTCGCGACCGTCGTTCTGATCACGGAGTTCGGCTTGGGCCTGCTGGCAATCCCGCTTGCCATCGGCGTCGGGATGCTCGCCGGCTTGTTCAACGGCATCGTCTTCACGAAGCTCAAGGTGCCCTCGTTCCTCGTCACACTCGGAACGCTCTCGGTGCTGGCCGGGGTCGGGAAGATTATCACTGGCGGCTCTACCATCACCTTCCGGAATCCCGCCATCAGAACCATCTCGACCGGGGACGTTCTCGGTATCCCCAACCTCGTGCTCTGGGGGCTGCTCATCTACGTTGGCACCATCATCTTAGCCTTCCGGACGAAGTTCGGCCGCTACTGCTTCGCGCTGGGCGAGAACGAGCGCGTCGTAGAGCTAGCCGGCGCGAAGGTTGACCGCTACAAGATCTACCCCTTCGTGCTGTCGGGGCTGCTCTGTGGTACCGCCGGCGTCCTGCTGACGCTCCGCATCTCGTCAGCCTCGCCGAACATCGGGAGTGGGCTCTTACTACCCAGCATCGCCGCCATCGTCATGGGCGGGACGGCGCTGACCGGCGGCGTCGGCGGTCCCCACCGGACCATTCTGGGTGTACTCGTCATCGCGGTTCTGAACAACGGCATGAACCTACTCGGGGTCGACTCGTTCGTCCAGGAAATCATCCTTGGGCTCGTGGTCGTCGCGGCGGTGGCGATGTCCATCGACCGTGAAAAGATCGACGTGGTGAAGTAACGGGGTACGAACACACCCCAACCGTCTGTCCTACGGGAATACTTCTTTGACGTACGCAGCAACCATAGATTTCTTCGACGCAGGCAGCAACCGCAGAAACGAACGTCCGTAGAGCGTTGCCGTCAGTCCGCCGATACCGGGTCGTCGTCGACCACGGCGTCCGGGACGGTTCCGTCTTCGTTCCAGTCACGCTGGGCGTAGTACTCCTCGAGTGCGGCTTCGAATCCCGGAAGCTCGTACGGAAGGGTATCATCAGCACGATCGATACCGCGCTGGTTGTTGAAATGTCGCTCCAGTTCGACGACCCGTTCACCGACCGAGAGCAGCGTCCCGTACTCCTCATCGAACAGCGCCTCGAACCGCTCGGGCGTCATGAACGACCGGGCGAATCGACAGACGATACCACAGTCCTCCATGGCACGGGCGTTCTCCTGCTCGATGACGAACTCGGGCTTCCCGTCGAGGCCACTCTGTGGGAGGGCTTCGTCGTTCGGGACGAGGGGGTACTCCCAGGTGTACATGGTGGTGAACATGTGGTCGGCACCGCGCGTGGCCACGGCGTAGGACAATCCCTGCCCGTGGAGCTTCCGACCGTCGTGCGCCGCGAACGACAGGCCCTTAACGGTCCAGTTGTCGACGCCCAGCTCGTCGTGGAAGCGGTCGATGCCTTCGGCGAGGAGATCGCCCTCTCCTTCGCGATGGGCAATCTTCTCGACGGTCTCGAAGATTAGTTCGGTGTTCCCGAACTCGTCGTTCGCTGCGAGGTAGGCGGCAACGGCGTTGCCACAGGAGATAGTGTCCATCCCGTAGCGGTCACACAACTCGTTTGACTGCATCACGTCGACGACGTCGTCGACATCGCAGTTCGAGCCGAAGGCCATCACCGTCTCGTACTCCGGCCCCTCGGTCTCGATTCCACGCTCTTCGTCTCTCGTCGGGAGTTTACAGGCGAACGCACACGACGAACAGGTTCCTTTCTTGTACTTCTTCGACCCGACAGCTTCGCCGTTGATTCCCTCGACGCCTTCGTAGGACAGCTCCGAGAAGTACCGGGTCGGGAGCGCCTTGACCTGATTGGCGAGGTCGGTGACGTTGGTCGTTCCCTGTTCTTTCATCAGGCTATCGCTCGTCGCTGCCTCGCGGTGGATATCCATCTGAATCGAATCGATATCGCTCGTTCGACGGGAGTCTCCCTCGAAGGTAATCGCTTTGACGTTCTTCGCGCCCAGTACCGCACCGAGACCCCCGCGTCCGAACGCGCGGCTCTCGGTGGTCATGATCGAAGCGAATCGAACGAGATTCTCGCCGGCCGGCCCGATACAGGCCGTGTGTTCCTCGCTCAAGCCGTGTTCGTCGGCCATATACTCGGTGACCTCAGGGACCGTCGCACCGTCCAATTCGGGGACGGCCTCGAATTCGACGCCCTCGTCGCTCACGTGGAGAGCCACCAACTCGTCGCTCTCCCCGGTGATTTCGACGGCACCGTATCCCGTATCGGCGACGTTTCGTGATATGAACCCGCCGGCGTTCGAGGAGAGCAGGCCACCGGTCAGCGGCGAGACGCCGGTGCAGTTGGTTCGGCCGGTAAAGCTCATGTTCGAGGTCTGCATCGGGCCGGTGGTGAAAAACAGGCTGTTCTCGTGACCCAGGGGGTCGGCATCGAACGGAATCCGCTCGTGGGCGAGTCGTGTGGCGACGCCACGGCCACCGATGAACGATTCCAGCACGTCAGCGATGTCCGTCGTCCGGGTGTCGTGCGCACCCACGTCTACGGTCAGGAGTGGTCCTTTTACGTGCAGCATACGATTCGGTATCGTCTTGGTCCACATTAAGCGTTCTCACTAGCAAGACCGAGTGTCGAAAAACGCCCGTACGTCTCGGTTACGCCGTGAAACCGCCGTCCATCACGAGGTTGTGACCGGTAACGAAGGACGACTGGTCGCTGGCGAGAAACAGCGCCGCGTCGGCGACCTCTTCGGGCTGGCCGGCCCGTCCCAGCGGTGTCTGCTCCAAGATGCCGCCGGCGGTTTCGCCGTCCTCCATCGTCATCGCAGTCTCGATAAAGCCGGGGTTCAGTGCATTGACGCGGATGTCGTTCTCGCCGTGCTCGACGGCTAACTCCCGTGTAAGGTTCGTTACGCCACCTTTCGACGTACAGTACAACGAGGACTCGTCCAGGCCGCGGATGCCAGCGATGGACGACATGTTGATAATGACACCCCCGCCGTCTTGGTCGAGCATCTGCTGGATAGCGGCCTGACTCCCGAAGTAGACGCCCTTGAGGTTGATGTCCATCAGCCAGTCGTAGTCGTCTTCGTCTACCTCCTCGATGGGGCGTTGTCGTTCGACGCCAGCGTTGTTGATCATGATGTCCAGCGAACCGTAGGCGTCGACGGTCGCTGAGACGGCGGCCCGTAGGTCCGAGGCGGAACTGACGTCGCACTCGACGTACTGTGCCTCGCCACCTGCCGCCGTGATGAGTTCGTGGGTCGGCTCGCCGCCCATCCGCGGGTCGTCGCGGATGTCCGCGACCGTGACACTCGCCCCTTCCTCAGCGAACAGCCGCGCGATGGCACGACCGTTCCCCGAGGACGCCCCCGTTACTAGCGCAGCCTTACCGCTCAATTTTCCTGCCATGATACTGCGTGGTAACTTTCCACACATAAAGGTTGCCGCTCGACCGGGCGACAGAGAGTGCTGGCAGTTAGCGCCGGGCAACGTTCGCACAGACGTTTTTGATCTGCGTGTAGTTGTCGATAGCCTGAATGCCGTTCTCGCGGCCGATACCGCTCTGTTTGAAGCCACCGAACGGCGTTTCGTTGCCGCCCGCGTAGTACTCGTTGATGTATATCTGACCGGCGTCGACCTCGCGAGCGAAGCGATGGGCACGCCCGCCGTTCTCGGTGTAGACGCCGGCCGCGAGGCCGTAGTCGGTGTCGTTGGCGAGTTCGATGGCCTCGTCCTCGTCGGCGAAGGTCGTGACCGTCAGGACGGGGCCGAAGATTTCCTCCTGGGCGATGCGTGTGTCCATCGGCACGTCATCGAAGATCGTCGGTTCGACGAAGTAGCCGTCCCGGTCGATCCGGTTCCCACCGGTCACGGGGGCGCCGACCTCTTCCCGACCGATCTCGAGGTAGCTCGTGACCTTCTCCAGATGGTCCTCGGAGACGAGTGGCCCCATATCGCTGTCCTCGATACCGGGACCCACGTCGAGCGACTCCGTCCGCTCGATTAGTTCGGCGACGAACGACTCGTGGATATCTTCCTGGACGAGCAGCCGGGACCCGGCCGAGCAGACCTGCCCGGCGTTCGTGAAGATACCCGTCAGTACCCCCTCGATGGCCGCGTCCCAGTCGGCGTCAGCGAAGACGACGTTGGGGCTCTTCCCGCCGAGTTCGAGATGCGTCTCGGTGACGTTCTCGACGGCCTTTTTCGCGACCGCCGTCCCAGTCGGTCCCGAACCGGTGAAGGTGATGCTGTTCACGTCCGGATGACCGGTGAGTGCGGCTCCGGCCTCGTCACCGTCGCCCGGAACCACGTTGATGAGCCCGTCGGGCAAGCCGGCCTCGGTCGCGATTCGAGCCACTTCGAGCGCGCCGAGCGGCGTCTCTTCGGCGGGTTTGACGACGGCGGCGTTGCCGGCCGCGAGTGCCGGGGCGACGCTGCGCGCGAAGAGGTATATCGGCGTGTTCCAAGGCACGATGTGGCCGGTGACCCCGAGCGGTTCTCGGACTGTGTAGTCGACGTACTCCTCGGAAAGCGGAATCGATTCGCCCTGTACCTTGTCGGTGACGCCTGCGTAGTACTCGAAGTGGCGGGCACAGCGCTCGACCTGTCCGCTGGACTCCTCGAACGGTTTGCCGTTTTCGAGCGTTTCGATTCGGGCGAGTCGGTCCTTGTCCTCGCGGATGGCGTTCGCGATAGCCGTCAACACGCGGGTCCGGTCCTTCGGCGGGCGACGGTGCCACGACTCGAAGGCTTCACGGGCGGACTCGACGGCGTTGTCAACGTCGTCGGCCGTCGCCATCGCGACTGCGGCGAGTTCTGATTCGGTCGCGGGGTCGACAATCGTCAGCCGCTCCTCGCGTCCGGACGGTCGCTCGGCCCCGTCGATCCACAGGTCGTACTGGTCGCTACTCGCAGTGTCTGCGTTCTCGGACATCGGCGTTCGAATCGAACACACTATCTCGACAAATAGCTTGTGCGTCGATGTATCCGACCAATCGCGGGCCGGAAACGGAACGAGACCCATCCGAAGATTTATTACCCACTCAGAGAAACCATACGATGCTATGTTAGAGAGTGGCGCACTAGTCGTTGATTCAGTTTCACACTGTTTCAACCATACGGAGGAGAACCGGAAACACCCACACGCCGAGCGCTGGGACAGGGAAACGTTCGAGCTGGGCGAGCAACTGCAACCCGAGGAGTACGTCCATCCCAAAGAAGTCTTTTTCCGCGACCACTCGGTCGAGGAACTCGAGCGGCTACTGTTCCTCGAGAGTCAGGTCGATTATACGAACTATCACTCTCTACCACTCGACGACTACTTCCACGATGGCCTGGTCGCCCGCGACAAGGGGTTCGAACTGCGTGACCGCAATCCCGACCGCGTTTCGATGTACGTCGACATCAACCCGCTCGACGACGACGCGGTCGAGCAGGTCGAGTACTACGTCAAGGAGAAGGACGTCGAGGGAATCAAGCTCTATCCCGCCCGCTACCAGAACGGCCAGGACCTCTCACTGCAGTTGAACGAGGACTGTGTCCGTCCGGTACTGGAGAAGGCCGCCGAC
Organism: Natronomonas sp. CBA1123; assembly: GCF_009741925.1. GTDB lineage: Archaea > Halobacteriota > Halobacteria > Halobacteriales > Haloarculaceae > Natronomonas. The sequence goes on along the minus strand of NZ_WPCC01000003.1, from coordinate 125,316 downwards.
CTCGACGTAACCTCCGTCGGAATCCACAAGTTCATTCCATTCGCGACCGCTCCCGTCCGGTACTTCCGGATGGGCGACGTCGAGGACGCCGCCAACGCCTTCCCCGAGCTCAACTTCGAGGTCATCCACGCCGGCTTCTCGTTCCTCGAAGAGACCGTGTTCGCGATGGCGAGCCACGAGAACGTCTACGCGAACCTCGAGAACACCATCCACATGGCCTGCTCACGCCCCAGGAAGTTCGCCCGCTCGCTGGGTGAGATGCTGTACTGGGCCGGGCCGGACCGCATCGTCTTCTCCGGCGGGTCGACCGCACTGCACCCGCAGGCGGCCATCGAATCGTTCTGGGACTTCGAGATTCCGGAGGACATGCGCGCCGGAAACGACTACCCCGAACTCACCGACGAGATCAAGGAGAAAGTCCTCGGAAAGAACGCCCTTCGGCTCCTCGACAAGGACCCCGAGCAGGTCAAGAAGGACATCGAGGGCGACAAGTGGGACCAGTTACGCCAAGAACGCAAGGAGACGGGTGAGTTCCCGGCCGAACCGTGGTCGACCTACGACACACCTGCATAACCATGAGCATCTACGACACAGACACGGACCCCGAGGCCGACCTCGGCCACGTCACCCCCGATACCGAGTTCGATAATGACCTCGCGACGGCCGTCAAGGCCCAACTCCGAGAGGTACTGGATCCATGTAGCTGCATGAGCGATCACCCCATCGACATCGTCGACCTCGGACTCGTCGATGACATCACGGTCGACGAGGCGGCCAGCGAGGCACGCATCGACATCCTGCTGACCTCACAGCGGTGCATGTACGTCATCGATATAACCGACGAAATCCGCGAGCGGGTCGAATCCCTCGACGGTATCGAGTCGGCCGACGTCCACCAGGTGACCAGCGGGAAGGTGTGGACCGCCGAACGGATGTCCGAACAGCAGCGGGCCGAACGCCGCGAGCGATTCGATGAGCGCATCGAAGCCGCCGACATCACCCCCTACGCCGAACGGTCCGACTGAGCCATGACGCTCCAGATACTAGTGCCGGTCGACGACTCGCCGCAGGCGATGGCTGCAGTCGAACACGCCGTCACGCACTATGCCGACGCCGACATCACGCTGCTTACCGTCATCGAGTACACGGAAAAGAAGACCAGTCTCGTTCGCGGGGGCCGCGGCCGCGAGGAAGGTTGGTACGCCGCCGAACGCGAGGCTGCCCGATCCCTTCTCGACGAAGCCACCGACCTCGCAACCGAACACGGTGTCGAGGTCGATACCGTCGTCGAAGACGGCAGTCCGTCGGCGAAGATCCTCGAAGCGGTGGACGAGCTCGACACCGACATCGTCGTGATGGGGTTCCGAAAACGGAGTCCGACGGGGAAGGCCCTCTTCGGGTCGACCGCACAGGACGTCCTGCTCTCCGTAGCGTGTCCAGTCGTTACTGTCCCTGCGCCAGCCGACTGATGCCTATCGACACCCACTACCGGCATCTCACCGTCTGTCCCCGGTCGCCGCGTTTCGACATCGTCACGGCATCAGCTCGCGATAACGCTACCGAGCGTCTTCGAGTTCGTCGAGTACGTCGGGATTCTCGATGGAGGACATATCGCCTAGACTTTCGCCGGTGTAGGTCGCCTCGACGGCCCGTCGGATGATTTTCCCGACTGAGTTTTGGGGAACTCGTCGACGAACAGCACCTCCTGCGGCCCGAACGGTTTGCCGTGTTCCTCGCCGACCTTCGAACGGACCTCCTCGCGTAACTCGTCGCTTTTCTCGTAGCCTCCCTCGACGACTACGTACAGGACGACGGCGGTGCCGGTGATGTCGTCGGGAGCGCCGACGGCAGCGGCCTGATTGACAGCCTCGTGTTCCATCGCAGCACCTTCCATCTCGGCGGGGCCGACTTTGCGGCCGGCGACGTTGAGCGCGTCAATCGTCTGTTCGAGCAGTACCCAATAGTGCGTATTCGTAACGTAATACGCATGAGTACGTAAGCGTTTCAGGTTGTGAAAATTTTATATAATAAGGTCTGAGGAGTCGCCCGTCGATTAAGAGGACGCGACTACCAGTTCGATGGAGGTCGAAAACGCCTCGTTCTACGATTCATATGCATTGAGATAGCCAGTCTCAACTACTCTGCGGTCCGAGTGTATCTGGAGCCGAGGAGAGTGTCTTTGACCGTGTCCGACGTCACGAATGACCGTCCGAGGGTTCGTTCCCTGAGACCACCTCGTCGAGGAGTCGAACCCCGGTGAATCGTATCGCCGAATCGGCCACGGAACGGTCAATAACGGTCGGCGTGGGGTTTTAACTCGGGGCGGCGAGTTAGAGCGAACACGAGCCACGAGCATCATGAGCAGCGTCACATCCATGTCCGAGGCCGTTTCTTCGGCCATCGACGACGGCGACAGCGTGTATCTGGCCGGGTTTACCCACCTTATCCCGTTCGCGGCCGGGCACGAAATAATTCGACAGGAGTACAGCAACCTCACGATAGGCCGGGCCACTCCTGACCTCGTGTACGATCAAATGATAGCGGCCGGCTGTGTCGAGAAGGTAGTCTTTTCGTGGGCCGGTAACCCGGGCGTCGGAAGCCTCCACGCCTTCCGGCGAGCGGCCGAGGACGACGTTCCGAACGCCATCGAATTGGAGGAGTACACACACTTCGGAATGGCTACTCGTCTGTACGCCGGCGCGGTCGATCTTCCGTTCGTCCCGTTGAAGACCTTCGCGGGCTCGGACCTCCCGGACCACAACGACAACATCCGTCCCGTCGAGTCACCCTTCGGTGACGAAGAGGTCTACGCCGTCCCGCCACTGACGCCTGACGTGGCCGTCGTTCGGGCACAACGCGCCGACGAGGACGGTAACTGCCACCTCTGGGGCATCCACGGCGAGCAGAAGGAGGCGGCGCTCGCGGCTGATACCGTCATCCTCAGCGTCGAGGAACTCGTCGACACGGCGACCATCCGTAGCGACCCGAACCGAACGCTCGTCACCGGCGACGAGGTAGACTACGTGGTTAACTGCCCGTACGGCTCACATCCCTCCTACGCGCAGGGGTACTACGACCGCGATAACGAGGCGTATCTGAACTGGGACGAAACCGCCCGAACCGTTGAAGATACCGAAGCGTGGCTGGAAGAGTACGTCCACGGCGTCGCGGACCGCGAGGAGTACATCCGGAAGCTGTCGAGCGACCGTTTGCTCGATTTACAGGCCGGAAACAGCTACTCCGTGCCGGTCGATCTGGGGGGATCCTGATGGAGTATACCGACACGGAGCTGATGGTCACCGCCGCAGCCAATCGCCTTCGGGACGGTGACTCAGTGCTCGTCGGGATCGGCGTCCCGAACTTAGCCTGTAACCTCGCCAAGCGTACGCACGCGCCGGACCTGACGATGGTGTACGAGTCAGGAGTCATCGACGCCAACCCCTCGTCGCTACCGCTGTCGATCGGCGACCCGGTGCTCGTCTCCGGTGCGATGAATCTCGAGTCGCTCCACGGCGGGTTCAACTACTACCTCCAGGCCGGTCGGCTCGACGCTGGATTCCTCGGCGGCGCACAAATCGACCGCCATGGCAACATCAACTCGACAGTGATTGGGGACTACGAGGACCCCGACGTGCGCCTGCCAGGGAGCGGTGGGGCTTGCGAGATAGCCAGCAACGTCGAGCGGACACTGGTCGTCACGCCACACGACCGTCGCCGATTCCCCGAGAAGGTCGACTTCGTCACCTCGCCGGGATACCTCGACGGCGACGGCGAGCGAGAGGAACTCGGCCTCCGTGGCGGCCCCGCAGCCGTCATCACTGATATGGCGGTGATGGGCTTCGAGGACGGTGAGATGGTCGTCGAGTCCCTACACCCGGGCGTCGAGCGCTCGGCAGTTCAAGAGGCGACCGGCTGGGAGCTGCAGTTTTCCGACGACCTCACGACGACGCCGGTCCCCAGCGACGATACGCTACAACTCATCCGCGAGGAGTTGGACCCAGACGGGGTCTATCTCTGAGTTCGGTGAATTCGCTTTACGACGATTCGAGACGTGCTCCCACAGCGGCTGTCGAGGCGGAAAAGAACAGGGGAGCCGAGAGTGACTGCTACTTCTGGTTGACGGCAGCCCCGATTTCACGGAACCGTGGTAGTCCCGTCTGTGCCGCGATGAGGACTAGCGCGACGACGGCGGCCCCGATTCGCGGAACCGTCGCCGGCCAGACCATCGCGAAAATCCCGAGTGCCACGTAGAGACCGCGCGCCCCGTAGCTGAGCGGCGACGGGATGCCGAACGGTTTCGGAGCGCAGTTGAGCCCATGGGTGATGGCGACTGCTCCGAGCAGGACGATGAGACCGGATCCCGCAGTCCCGGCGTTGAATCCACCCGTCACGATTTCGGGGTTGTAGAGGAACGTGAACGGGAGGACGAACAACGGCATGCCGAGTTTCAGCGCCTCGAGCGCCGTGCGCCAGAAGTTCGAGCCCGCGATGCCCGTCGTCACTACCACAGCGATGGCAATCGGCGGTGTGATTCCCGAGAGGATGGCCGCGTAGAACACGAAGAAGTGAGCGGACAGCGGTGCCATTCCGAACTCGCCGGTAAACGTCGGTGCAATCAGCAATGCAACGATGGTGTAAGCGGCCACCGTCGCATGCCGAGTCCGAGCACCAAACAAACGATCATCGCGAAGATGCTCGTCAACAGCAGGACGCCGCCGGCGAGGCCGACCAGCGCCAGCGAGAGTTTGCCGGGCAGGCCCGTCGCGTTCAGCAGGTCGACGATGCCGTTGACCGCTGCGATGATGATGGCGATGGGTGCCATCGTAATCGCGCCGAATTTGAATCCGGAGACGGTGTTGTTCACCGCGTCTTTGAACGTCGCGACCGGAGCCATGTCGTCGCCGACGAAACTGAGGGCCAACGGAATCCCCGCACCGGTCAGCACCATGGTCGCACAGGTCAACAGCGCCGAATAAATGACCGTGTACCGGGCGATGCCTAGCGTGTACAGCAGTACAGCGAACGGTACACCGAACCGGACGAACTCGATAACCGGGTGGAACCCATCGTCGAGGTCCTCGATACGTGACTCGATGTCGATGCCACCCTCCGGCAGCTGCTTGATGGACATGTAGTGGACGCCCACGGCGACGGAGATGTAGAACACGAGCGCCGGGATGATACCCGCGATGAGGACGTCCACGTAGCCGATACCGCTGATGAGCGACGCCATGACGAACGCCGCGGCACCCATAACTGGTGGCATAATCTGACCACCCGAGGAGGCAACGGCCTCGATGCCGCCGGCCGATTCGCCCTTCATTCCGCTCTCCTGCATCAATGGAATGGTGAACGACCCGGTCATCGCGGCGTTTGCGGTTTGGGCGCCGTTAATCGAGCCGACGATGAGGCTCGAAATGACGGCCGACTGTGCTACCCCGGAACGAAGGTACTTTGCGGTCTTGAATGAAACCCGCATGATGAGGTCGAAGGCCCCGTACCCACGCATCAACCCGGCGTATAGCAGGAACAACGCGACCCACGCGGCAACGATTTGGGTGATGGAGCCGAAGAATCCGTCGAACTCCATCGTCAGCAGGTTGATAATTTGCTCGGCGGCGATGCCACTGTGGCCGAGCAAGCCGCCGACTCGGTTGCCGAAGTAGGCGTACAGTATCGACAGCACGACGACACCGGCGAAGGCCGCCCCGAACGCCCGATAGGTCAAGTAGAGGACGACGATGGCGAACACGCCACCGATGACGTACTCGTGTTGGAGTGCGTATCCGACACGCGTCGTTTCGAGTACCTGGTAGTTTAGCCAGACGTAGGCCGGGACGCTGACGCCAACGACGGCACAGAGCCACAACCCGAGTCGTTCGAGACGCTTATCGCTGTCCAGTTGGTGGAGTTCGTGGAGCACATATACGAGCAGCGCGGTTCCCAGGAAGACGGCGGCGTACTTCGCGCGTGGGGCTTTCTGGTTGACCGCGTACATCAGGACTCGTCCCCAAAAAACCAGTGCCGCGATGGTGACGAGGTTGTTCAGCAAGTGCTCTCGCTTGAACCCCAAGGGCGACCATACCGGCGGGTCACTCTGGGTTTCACTCATCCTCGACCTACATCTCTTCGCCGCGGGTGTACGCGCTCATGTCTACACCCTGCTCCTCTAGGTAGTCGTAGGGGCCCGGATGGACCGGGATGTCTTCGAGATACAGCGACGCCATGCTCTCGGCGTCACTGTGGTCGAGATACGCCGGTTGTCCTTCCTGGATAGCCGCAGCGTTCTCGTTGCTGATTTTCGCCAGCTCGTAGCCGACGTCGCGCGAAACGCTGCCGCCCAGCCAGAACTGGAAGTCGGCACCGTAAACGTCCATCTCGTTGGTCTCGAAGCTCTGCTGTTCCCAGCCGTAGGGCTCGATGGCCGAGTGGCTGGTCCCGCGTGTTCCGTTGACCCCTTCGATGAAGGAGTCGGTGAAGTCGACCAGTTGCAGGTCGGCACGGGCGTCGACCTCCGTCGCCCACCCTGCGAGGTTCGCGAACCCGGCACCGTAGGCGACCAGCGCGTCGACGTTCCCCTGCTCGATGAGACCAGCCACGTCTCCCGTTCCCGCATTGACGATGGAGTCAGTGTCCTGCAGTTCGCTCCACAGGCCCGTGTTCTTGAACACCGTCTCGGCTTGCTGGCGCAGGCCCCACTGCGGCGGGAGCGGCCAGAAGTTACTGCCGACGAGGTCGTCGGTCGTCTCGATGCCCGATCCGTTGAGCGACAGGATGTGCATGTGAAGCGGGGCAATCGAGAACATCTGGTGCGGGATGTTTTCGACCGGCCGCTCGCTGAACGGCGGTTCTTCCTGGACCGCCGACGCTAAAATGAAGTTCCCGCCAGTCATCGCCTGGACGTTACCCTGGCTGAACTGTCGGAGGCTTGGCGGGTCACCGCCGGTTTCCTGATTCTGCCAACGCAGTTCACCAGCCGGCTCCGTGTCAGCAGATTCCTCTCGCACGACACGCTGGAAGGAATTCGACGCCGCGCCAGTCGTGGTGCTTGCGGACGGAATGCCTACTGCGATACTCGTCGTACCGCCGCCACCGTTTCCGTTGCCGTTGCCGTTACCGTTGCCGGAATCTCCATTACCGTTGCCGTTACCATCGCCGTTCCCACCGACACAACCCGCCAGACCGGCGACACCTGCGGCACCCGTCAACTGAACGAATCGTCTCCTGTTAAGCCGTGTCATACAATACTCTAAGGAATGGGCTATCGGCTTAACCTTTGGGGAAAAATAGAGAGAATATTGTTAGGAATATTATGTTTGAGTCGGTTCGAATCAGCGCTCGGCGCCCATCCACTCGCTGGCCTGCGGTTCCGTCGGGTCAGTGGGGACTGCGATCAACGTCGGCCCGTCCGTGTCAAGAGCTTCCGTAAGCGCGTTCTTGATCGCTGCTGGACTCTCCGCGGTCGTGGCGTCGACGCCCATCCCTTCGGCGATGTCCGTAAACGAGAGCGGTGCGTCCACCCATCCATACGCCGTTTCCGACAGCCCGTAGGACCGCTCTGCCTCCTCGCTGATAATCGCATAGTCGTCGTTGGCGAACACGACAACGGTCACATCGAGGTTTTCGGCTGCCAGCGTGTGCAGTTCGTGAATACACATCATGAGGCCGCCATCGCCCGTCAACGCGACAACGTCGCTGTCCGGGTTGGCCACTTTCGCACCGATAGCCGACGGGAGCCCGGTGCCCATCGTCGCCCACGACCCGGGGTTCACGTACGAACGGGGGCCGAAGGCGGAAAAGGCGACCAGTGTCCAGATGCGAAACCCGCCAGCGTCGGCCGCGACCACGGTGTCTTTGGGTAGCGCCGACCGGACCGCACGCAGTGCAGCAGCGGAGGTAATCGGCGGTTCGTCATCGAGAAGGTCGTCGATTCGGTCATCGTCGGAATCGCGGGCCGTTCGCGCTCGCTCGGAGCCGTTTCGCTCTACGTCCGGGAGCTCCTCCGCCAGCGCCGAGAGCGTTGCGTCGGCGTCCGCGACCATGGCAAGCGCCGGGTCGTAGCCCGTGCCGATGTCGTCGGCATCGAGCGTAACGTGGACGAGATTGTCAGGCACATCGAGGCTCCAGTGCCCGGTCGTGACGGCGTCGAAGTCGGTGCCGACTCCCAGCGCCACGTCCGAGTCCGCCAACACGGCGGCCACTTCCGGACTCGTCCCGCCACAGAGAACGCCCGCCGAAAGCGGGTGGTCCTCTGGGATGGTCCCTTTGCCCTTGTACGTCGTCAAGACGGGTGCATCGAGGCGCTCCGCGACGGTGACGAGGGAGTCTGCCGCCTCCGAGGAGCGGACGCCACCGCCCGCGATGACGACCGGTTCGTCAGCCTCGGCGAGTAGGGCAGCGGCTTCGGTGACCGCGTCCGAGTCGGGTTGGGGTGGCGCAGACGAGTCCGCCGTCGGTGGTGCGGCCTGTGGTACGTCCATCCCGAGGAAGTTCTTGGGAATCCCGACGCGGACCGGCCCCTTCGGAGCCGTCTTAGCTGTCCGAATCGCCTCCGTGAGGGTAGCTACCGCCCCCTGTGGCTCCGCCACGAGGTAGTTCTCTTTCACGACGTTGTCATAGGTGTCCGGCGGCGTTTCGTGGATGCCGTCGCCACCTCGAACCTCGGGGTCGGTCTCGACGGCGATGTGGACCAGCGGTGTGCAGTCGTTGAGGGCGTTCTTGAGCCCGTTCATCGCGTTCATATCCCCTGGGCCTGGAATCACGACGGTTGCAGCGACCTCCCCACTTGTTTCAGCGTAGCCCCACGCGTTGTGGCTAACTGCCGTCTCGTGGCGCGCCATTATATACTCGATACCATGCTCTGCCATAGCCTCGTTCAGCGGAAGCGTCTGTTTTCCGGGGATGCCGAATACGGTCTCGACACCCTCCGCAGCGAGTCGCGCCACGACTTCGTTACCGACGGTCATGCAGCACCCTCCTGTGATAGTTCACAATCATCGAGTTCCTGTTGAGGAGGGAGCAAAATAAAATCCCCTCCTGACCGGTTTTGGCGTAACGACTAATACCGGCGGTACTCACCCTCGGATATGCAGCCACTAGAGGGCATTACAGTCGTGGATGCCACACAGGCTCTAGTCGGACCGCTTGCCACGCAAACGCTGGGCGACCTCGGTGCGGAGGTAATCAAAATCGAACACCCCGCCAACGGCGATCTCACGCGTGCCTACACCCCACGGTACAACGGCCTCTCCGCGTACTTCGTCAGTCTCAACCGCAACAAGCGAAGCCTCACGCTCGATTTGACCAGCGAAGACGGACAAGACATCCTCCATGACCTCCTCGAGGAGGCGGACGTCTTCATGCAGAACTTCAGCCCGGGCGACGCCGAGAAATTCGCCGCTGACTACGACACTGTCGCCGAACTGAACGATGAAATCGTCTACTGCGACGTGTCGGGATATGGCGAGGACAGTCCCTACAGTGGCCAGAAAGCGTTCGACATCGTACTTCAGGGCCGCTCGGGCATTATGAGCGTCACCGGTACTGAGAACCAGCCCGCTCGCGTCGGTATCTCCGTCGCCGACATCTCTGGGGCGATGACCTCGCTGTACGCCATCCTCACCGCGATTTACCACCGCGAGCGGACGGGCGAGGGCGAACACATCGAGTTGGCGATGCTCGATTCGAGTTTCCAGTTCCTGTTTTACCACGTTACGAACTTCCTCGCTTCGGGGGAAAACCCCCAGCGGATGGGAACTCGACACCCGAACCTGATGCCGTATCAAGCCTTCGAGACGGCTGACGGGTTCCTCGTCGTCGGCGTAATCAGCGAGGGCCACTGGGAGCCGTTCTGTCGGGCTATCGACCGCGAGGAGTGGATCGACCGTGAGGAGTACGCCACGTTCACCGACCGTGTCTCCAACAGGGCCGACCTCGACGCCAAGCTCGACGAGCTCTTTGCTGAGCGGTCCACCGACGAGTGGATGGAGTGTCTCAACGCCGAAGGCGTGCCCTCAACCCCGTTGAACACCGTTGAAGACATCGTGAACGACCCACACATCGAACAGAACGATATGCTCGCAGAGATGGAACACCCCGACCTCGGCACGTTCCGCTCCCCGAACAACCCCGTGAAATTCGAGAACCTCGAGACCGACACGAGTCAGGCCCCGCCAAGGCTGGGCGAACACACCGAGGAGGTGCTCTCGGAACTCGGCTATAACGACGAGGAAATCGATCGGTTCGTGAGCGACGGTGTCGTCTGAGAATGGCCGGTACTCCGCTGGTGCTCGCAGTTGGTGCAGTCCCGGGTGAAGTCGTCGCGCTGTTGGCAGCACTGCTCTCGTCGTTCGGATACGTTGCTGCTCGACAGGGGCTCTCTGACGCTAGCCCCGAGGCGCTCGTTGCAGTGACCGCGGCCGTGAGCGTCGCTGTCCTCGTCCCGTATGCGGTGGCGACCGGACAGACCCGATTGACGCCGTCGATGGCCGGCGTGTTCTTTTTGAGTGGTCTGTTAGGCACGGGGCTGGGTCGATTTCTCCTCTCGAACGCTATCGACCTCGTCGGTGCGGGCATCGCTCATGCGGTCAAGAGCGCGAGTCCGGTCGTCGCCGTCGTCTTCGCCGTCGCCTTTTTGGGCGAAACCCTAACGACACCGCTCGCTATCGGCATCGTACTGGTGGTTGCTGGTCTCATTGTCCTCACCCGCTCCAGTAAGGAGGCCAACGAGTCAGTCGACCCCCGGACCGCAGTGCTCGTCTCGGTGGTCATCGTCGTCTGGTTCGGCGCAACGCCGGTCATCCGCAAGTTCGGTCTCTCGGAACTCGGCGCGCCACTCGTACCTGCGCTGGCACTGAATTTCGCGGTCGGGCTCGCCGTCGGGGTCGCCATCTCGCTGTACAGAGATGCCGGTCAGCTCCGAGCGGTACTTTCCGGGGACAGCCGATGGTATTTGCTCGCGACTGGCCTGTGCTGGACAGCCTCAATCAGCACGTATTTCCTCGCGCTCTCGCTGGCTGACGCCGTCGTGGTGGTCCCGATTTTCAACTCCAGTCCCCTGTTCACTGTCGCGCTCGGTCTCCTTCTCTTCGAGGGAACGGAGTCACCGACGCGGGCGACGATTGCCGGTGCGGTCGTCACCGTCTGTGGGGTCGTTCTGATTACCGTCGGATGAACCACCTCTGGGCCAAGCCCCGAGACGCTCGGTCCGCTCCGCGTGGAGGGGAAATATCAGACGCTTCTAGTATTCACCCTCCAAAACACGCGCTGTAGTCGTCGGCGTGTTGGCGCCGGGGAATTTAATCCACGACGGTCCGATAGTTGAGACATGCTCTCGCTAACCGACGAGCAACGGATGGTACTGGAGACGTTGCAGGACCTCGCAAAGTCGGAATTCGCGGACGACGCCTTCAGTTGGCAAGGGGAAACTCCGTGGGACAATATTGAATTGCTCGCTGACCGCGGCTTCTTGGGCATCAACATCGCCGAGGAATACGGCGGCGGCGGAATGGACGAACTCGCTGCTATGCTCACCATCGAGGCCGTCGGTGAAGTCTGCCCGGACACGGCACAGTATCTCTACGAGCAGCAGATGGTCGCTCCCCGCGCCATCGAAATGTTCGGCTCCGAAGCGGTCAAGGAGCGCTACCTACCACAGGTTACCGCCGGTGAGACGTGTATCGCCATCGCCATCTCCGAACCGGAAGCGGGCTCGGACGTGGCTTCGATGGACACCGAGGTGACCGAGACCGACGGCGGCGACATGGTTTTGAACGGCGAAAAAATCTGGGTCAGTAGCGTAGAGGACGCCGATGCGGCCGTCGTCTGGACGAAATTCCCGGAGGGACTCGGAACGGTGTTGGTTCCACTGGATGACCCTGGCATCGAGATTGCTCAGCATTTCACCAATATGGCCGGGTACACCCAGACGCAGTTCTACATGGAGGACGTGCCCGTTCCCGAAGAGTACGTCCTCACCCGCGGCCCGGATGGGTTCAAGAACCAGCTGAAGGCGCTTAATTGGGAACGGCTCGGGAGCGCAACGGTCGCGAACGCGATGGGACGGTGTGCGCTCTCGAAGGCGCTGGAGTACGCTGAGGACCGTGAACAGTTCGACCAACCGATTGCCGAGTTCCAGGGCATGCAGTGGAAGTTCGCGGATATGATGAAGCAACTGGAGGCATCGCGCGCACTCACCTACCGTGCGGCGACGACGGCCATCGAACGCGGTCGCATTCCGGCGCGCATGGAAACCAGCATCGCCAAACTCTACTCGGCGGAGATGGTCGAGTCCGTCGTTAGCGAGGCACTCCAGGTCCACGGCGCCAACGGCTACCAGCAAGGACATCCCCTGGAGTATCTTTACCGGCTGCAACGCGGTCGTCGCATCGCCGCAGGCACCGACGAGGTCCAAAAGAACCAGATTGCCGCCGTGCTCAGAGAGGACGGCCTCCCGCCGCTCGCCTGACGAACGGGAAGTTCGTTATTAAGAAACAGAATCTTCAAATTGTTTCTTATACGGAAGTCTTTATGAGACTCCAGTACTTCCGACTTCTTCATGTCGGACAACACCCACCCGGGCGGCGCGCACTCGGCGGCACCCACCAGTTCCGGGAGCAGAATCAAGAGCCTTGAAACAGCGTTCACCATCATCGATGCGCTCAAGCGACGTGACGGGGCTCGAATCACCGACATCGTCGACGACACCGGGCTCTCGAAGAGCACCGTTCATAAGCATCTCGCCACGCTTCGTGAGCACGGATACGTGGTGAAAAATAGTGGGTCGTACGAACTCGGATTCCGGTTCTTGGACATCGGAGGCTACGTTCGCGCACAGTTCCACAACGCGACGTTCATCAAAGGGAAGCTACAGGACTTGGCGGCTGAAACGGGGGAAATCTCGCAGTGCATGACTGAACAGCAGGGCCAGGCAATCGTTCTCTATCGTGAAACGGGCGTCAACGGCCTCCCGACACGGACCCGGCCGGGAAAACGGATGTACCTCCACCAGACTGCCTCGGGGAAGGCGATTCTCTCACAGTTACCCGAAGAGCGCGTAGACGAGATCGTCGACCAGCACGGGCTGCCGGCAGCCACTGACGCGACGATTACTGAACGCGATGAACTGCGGACCGAACTCGAGGAGATACGAGAGCGTGGAGTGGCGTACAATTACGGCGAGAGCACGCGGGGGCTCTGTGCAGTCGCGGCACCAGTTACAACCCCGGACGGCCGTGTTCACTGTACCTGCACCATTTCTGGGCCGAGACACCGAATGGAAGCCGAGAAGATGACCGACGACTACGTCGATCTTTTGTTGAGCGTTACTAACGAAATCGAACTGGAAATCGCGCACGGATAGGCGTTCGCTATTATGAAACGGCGGTCGAATCACCGTCTTTCTCTACACCATGCGGTCTCAGTCGGTCCCGTTACCCGACTGACCCGCTCCGGCCCACGCCGGTGGTCGTACAGCCGTCCTCCCGACACGTGTTACTTCCAGTTCTCGGCTGACTTCGACCTGCCGGTCCGTGCCGGCAATAGTGGCGGAGTACGATACTCGGTAGCGCTCGACGAATCCACGGGGATTGACGACCAGGCTGAGCGTGGCGTTCCGTGGGTCCACGAAGTAGCCAAGCCCCGGTATCCGGTCCGCTCGGGATAGTTCACCGGTGCGGACTAGATACGAACCATTTGGAAGCCGCTCTCGCGTCCCGGCTTTGGTATCGAACGCACTCACCATCCCCTCGATGGTCCGGTGCTCTGTCGGGTCAGTAAGTAGTCCTTGGCCCGGATTCTCGACCTCTTCGTATCGCTGTCCGGCGCTCCGGGGGTACCGAATCAACTCCGTTGACCCGTTGTACCAGTAGCCCTCGATACCGGCGTAGTTCGACGGCGCGAACTTTTCCGTCCGTTCGGTGCGAGTGATTCCGTAAGCCCGTGCCTCCGCCCCAACCTGACGACGACGGGTCGTGACACGGCGGGGGTCCCCATCGATGACGAGCCGCTCCGAGAGTGTGAGCGTGTAGTTCGTCCGCATCAGAGCTTGTCGGTGGAGCTCGGCAAGCCGACCGGCGTCGACGCCCTCTGCCGAGAAGGCTTCACTTGCTTGGTCCGGCACGACGGCGGGGGTTACGGTGGGTGTGTCAGAGGAGCGCTCGTCTACTCCAACCAATCCCTGACAGCCGGCGAGCAGCAAACATATGACAAGTAGCCACACCGCTCCGTACCGTCCAGCAGATGTACTCGCCACGGGCGGTTACCTTCTCTCGTCTCGGTTCGGCCAGTGTCGTGCTGGCATGATGGTGGATTCGTTCGAATCGTAGTCCAGAGCCATGGACGATTTCATTGGGTATCACACGTCCGCTGTCCACCTAAGTGGTTCGCTAGTCGCGGTCCGACTCGGAGTCGCTCTCCAAGGAGTGGAAAGACACCGACGTTCATTTTTCCGGGACGACGATCGTTTCACGGAGGCGCCCGAGACCAGTAAGTACCGGGTACGTCCACTGTTCGTCGCCATAGAGGTATTCGCAGAGCTGGTGGCCGTTGGTGAAACCGGACGTTCGAGTGCGTCTAATCATTGCCTGCCGGTTGCATGCGACTTCGTCGATACGTGTGAGGAACGTCTTGGCGTACCAGTAGGGGATATGAGCGCCGTCCAGTTCTTCAACGAAGTCCCGAATCTGTTCTTGTGCCGTCTCCAGTGACTGCTCCTCCGCGTCGAGTCGCTCAAGCATCGCGGTCCGTTGTTGGATACTGTTTTTCGCAGCGGTGACGACGAGTCCTCGTGTCCGTTCGGTGAACGATGTCTCCGTGGTCGGATGGACTACGGCGGCGAGTTCTGAGCCAAACTCCGCCTCAACGTCCGCAAGCAGCGTGTTGTTGTAGACGTCGTCGTAGTGACCCACGCTCATGACCGTCTGCTGGTAGGCATCACGTACCTTTGGGAGTTTCCGGCTTTTCGCACCGTCGATTCCGTCAGCGTGTCTCCACTGTGGCGGCTCACATTCGATCTCCTCGACTCGGTCAAGGAACGTTTCGAAGGCTCGCAGTTCGGCTTTGACCTGCTCTCGCTCATGCGAGATGATTCGGAGTGCGGTAGGGAACGGCGAGAGGACGTAACCTCGAAGCGACTCGAAGTACTGGGTGGACGAGTCGTACTCAGCGGTCGACGCCATCGGTGTGGTAGTTGTACACAATCACATATAAATATTTATTTACCCATACTACTGTCACGTCCTTTATTCGTTTCAACCGAACTCGAACGCGAGTCGAGTCGAATACGAACTTCGGAACTGCCGTCCGGTCCGTCTAGATGGACAAATTTCGAGTCCGTTGATCGTCGTTTCCTATCGTTCCATCGTGTAGCGGCCTGTTCGATAAGACGGAACTGGCTGAGATGGCTCGATTGAATCCCCAGGTAAACGAGCTTGATATAAATAGTTGAACGGGGTTCCGCCCCAGAACATCACACCGTCTCGAGTCGAGTGAATCGAACCAAGGGGCAGACTCCAGCGACCGGAATCATCGAGGGAAAGTCTAAACCACCTAGCTGATTGGGCTAATTGTCAGTATGTCAAGCCCAGCGCAACTCGAGCCGGTATCAAGCGGAAGGAATTCGTAATCATTACTCTGCCCACCTTCTATAACAAGCTTAATTTTGTTATATTTGGTGGAAAGTGCTCGATCTTCGAGGGCTTATTTCCTCCAACTGTTCTCGGAGTGAGAACGCACACCGGTTGGAGCGTATGCAAACGCTACCAGATACTAAACGCAACGGGAGCACAAAATTACGAAACCGGCTCTGGAGTAGCTTCCACAACGTTTAACGCTTAGCTACATAAGCGATAGACGCTAGTTTACACATGAGATATACATTCTAAGAATATTGTAGACTGGCAACTGGCTACCGGAGTCGACGAACCAACTGCGACGAGGTGTACGGCCGAGACTACCAACAGTAGAACCACACCAGGGTTATTTTGTACGAACGTCAGCCCAAAACGGCGTGGTCACGTGATACAGTGTCGCGTTATCCGCCCGAGCAGGGCGGAGTCTATGACAGGAGTCGCCGGGCTACGGAGTCGGCAGGTGGCGCCGCTTTACGGCGTCGGCGGTAATGGCAGATTGCCAGAGCGGTCGGTCGATTCACCGAGCGTCGTCACACACCACAGGTACTCGTTCCTTCGACAGGGTCCCACGTGAGAGTCCCCTCTCGCCATCATAGGATTCACGACTCCAATCGACGAATCCCTCAAGACGCAACCACGGATCGGTGTACTCCCCTTTTCGACTATTCGCGAACGCATGACAGCGGCGACCCGCATCTAACCGTTGGTTGAACTCCAAACGAGACCATATCACGAGTATGGAATAGAAAGGGGAAAAGCCATCTTAGAGACGCTAATACGCACGAATCCGTTGGCTACGAATCGTGCAAAATCTGGATGGGCCCTGCCGGGGGCCATCCAGAACGTTCGGGACGCTCAGCCAGCCGAATATCGGCCTAACAGTCCACAACGTGCCGGGTCAGAATCGTCGTTGTTGTCGGTAGCTTCGCACTCAGACCAATGACAGACGAACTGGAACCACTATCACCGGCAGAAGCTCGGCAAATGTATCTCGACGAACGACGCCACGAACTCGCGGATGCGACCATCCAGGCGCATGGGTATCGACTGAAGCAGTTCGTTGCGTGGTGTGATACCGAAGACATCGACAACATCAACGAGCTATCCGGGCGTGATATTCATCGCTTCCGGGTCAAACGCCGAACCGACGATAATCTGGCTACAGCGACAATGAAAGGCCAGATGGCGACGATGCGCGTGTTCCTCAGATTCTGTGCCAGTATCGATGCGGTCAAAGGTGGCCTCGATGAGAAAATCATCCTCCCGACGACCACCGAAGCCGATGCTCGTGAAGAGTTGTTGGAAGCCGATAGAGCCCGCGACATATTCGAATTCCTCGACCAGTACAGATACGCCCAGTTGGAGCATGCGCTACTCGCAGTACTCTGGCACACTGGGCTGCGGATCGGAGCCGCAGTTGGCGTTGACATCGAGGATTACGATCCAGACGAACAGTACCTCGCGATGGTCCATCGCCCCGAGCAGGGAACGGCACTCAAGAACGCCTCAAAGAGTGAGCGACTGGTCGCACTGAGCGATAGCGTCTGCCGGATACTCGATGATTGGCTTGAGCACAATCATCCCGGTATCGTGGATGACTGCGGTCGGAATCCGCTGTTTGCTACGTCCAGAAGTCGACTAAGCAGGAACCGCGGTAGGACGATCGCGTATCAGTATACTCGGCCGTGTATCTACGCAAAAGAGTGTCCTCACAGCCGGGAAATCGACGACTGTGATGCATATCGAACCGAAAAGGCACACTCCTGCCCGTCAGCGCTGAGTCCGCACCCGGTTCGGCGCGGTGCAATCACCCACCACTTGCAGTCGAATACACCAGAGAAAGTAGTCAGCGACCGG
This sequence comes from Natronomonas sp. CBA1123, assembly GCF_009741925.1. GTDB lineage: Archaea > Halobacteriota > Halobacteria > Halobacteriales > Haloarculaceae > Natronomonas. The sequence goes on along the minus strand of NZ_WPCC01000003.1, from coordinate 107,830 downwards.
ATGGACGTTGGACTGGGCGTGTTGGAACGGCATTACGACCAGCGCACAGAACAAGAGAAGGTTCAGCAAAGGCGACGGTACCTTCCTGATGAATAGCTTTCATTCGGTGCATATTGTTTTGCACGAGGTAGAAGATCAGTTTGTACCATATCTGTTTCCTTGAATCGAAGTTGTGTCTGCGCTTCCCGTTGGCTTCAGTGATTAGTTACCCTGTGCTTCATTGTCGTCACCTCGGATATTCGTCGATGGGGGCGCCCACACGATCCCGAAGTTCGAGCACTCTAATTTTACGTTTTTGTCACCTAACATCGTGTGAAATCCGGAGTGTCGTGCCCGCAGTCGCACGAAAATTTGATTTCCATCATAGTAAAAAATTTACATAAAGATAAAAGCTGTTTCTTTCGAAGTGATAGGAACTAATGCATTTGCAGAATCCCAGCCGCCGTTTCAAAATTAAATTTATAACTGACACATAACCAAATTCACTTGGCTACATATGCGTTTTACGTTGTGAGAATAGGAATTAAGCACCTTTGAACAAGGTATTTTGACTACGTGCTCCAAAATATGACCACAGACAGTTGCACGTGAATGATCAGGGTGACGAATCAGTCCCGACCAGAACTATATTTAAAATAAGTGATGAAATAGTGTTAAGTCCTATCGTGTTAATATCTGTCACATAGGTTCGCGACAGGTTGCAGACCCAGCGGTAGCCTACAGTAACACCATGACCACCGAATGTGAGATACTCGATCGGGCAGCAAAGCGTGTCACGGAGGAAAAGCAGAGCCTACAGCAAGAGCGTAGGGCATTCGAAACGTTCCGCGAGTCGGTCAGCCAGGCCCAGACAGCCACCGGCAACGGTGGAACAAGGACCGGATGTCTCCTCGAAGCATACAAAAAGACGGTTATGTCGACGCCAGACTTCGAGGCGACCTACGATGAACTGGTTTCTGAAAGCCTTGAAGCCGAATTCACGCCGTCGCTGGCCGATGCGCTCCAGGAGGACGAACCGGTGACACAGCAGTTCAAGCGGAATTTGCTGGTTGCGACGACCGAGGCTATCGAATCGCGTACCCGATTTATACAGGCACTGGAGACCGAACACGAGTCGGTGCGAACGGTCCAGAAGGCAGTCATCGATATTGAGGATATGCTTCAGGAACTGCCGGCCTGTACGTTGGGATGCCTCCAGTTCGAGAGGTTCGTGGACATCTGGGAGACCTACGAAGAGGCTGTCGAGCGATGTGACCAACGTTCCGAACAGCGACAACACCACATCGCCGAGCGGCAAACCATTGACGAGCACGCGAACGTCGGGGCACACGCTCTCAATGCCTACCTCTACAGCGACCTCAAGACCCAATTTCCAGCGTTGCATGCCCTCGCCAAAACACGATATCGCATCGAACAATGTCGTGGCGAGGCGACCGGACCGGCCAGTCACGCACTGGACGGCAACTGCGACAGCGGCGTTGGAGCATCATTGAACTGAAAGGTCAAGACTCCAGTCGACAGTTGTGTCTCGAGGGAACTAAATCCGGATGGAAGCGCTGAAGGCGAACGGTGTAGAGACAGGTTCTAACGACGTCTTAGGCAGACGTATAGAATTTAGAATATTTTTGCCCTACGAAGAGAACACTGGCGTAGTCTATCCAAACGCTAGATGGTCAGTACCAGAATCAAAGTCGGGGAGCACCTTCCTCTTTCAAGAATTTCGCGATTTCATTTTTGAGAATTTCATCGGTACCCCCACCGATGCGGAACCCTCTTGCGAATCGATAGAGGTACTCGAGATCATGGCCTTGCATGTAACCATTGGCACCGTGAATCTGTAGCGCCTCGTCAACGACAGTTCCCGCAGTCTGTGCTGCGTACAAGCTCGCCATCAGTGTCTCCATTGGGTCGGGAACTCGCCCTTGGTCAACAGCGTTCTTCCCCGTCTGGAACAAGAGCTGGCGGGAGGCCTGCAACTCGGTGACCATATCGGCGAGTTTGAATTCGATACCCTGGAAATCTCCAATAGGTTGACCGAATTGTTTTCGGTCCTGAGAGTAGTCAAGCGCTTTATCGAGCGCACACAACGCGGTTGCGTTCGCGATAGTGGTTCCCGCAAGACGCTCCCAATTCAACGCTTTCATCTGGAGTTTGAATCCCTCACCCCGGGTCAAAACGTTCTCTTCCGGGATGATGACATCGTTCATGCGAATCTGGGATTGAACTTCTCCTGCCATGTTTGTGAAGTCGCTAACGAACTCAACACCGTCTGCGTCAAGATTCAAAATAAGGGTCCCCATCCCTTCAGGGAACATCGCCCATATGATAGTAGCGACACACTCTGGTGCCGAACTCATCCAAATTTTTTCGCCGTTCAGCACCAATTCACCATCTCGTTCCTCAACCGCCGTTGTCATTGCCTTCAAATCGGACCCCGCTTCTGGCTCAGACATCCCGACAGCGATTCGGTCTTCGGCCTCCATAATCGATGGGAGATATCGTTCTTTGACAGCTTCGCTACCGAACTCTTGAATAGCACGCGGAGAAATGAGATGCTGGTCACCATAGTGCCAAGCGGTCAACGGGCACTCACGCCCGATTATTTCCGTCGCGAGTATGGCCTCAAACTCCGTCATCCCCGCGCCACCGTATTCTTCGTCAAAGTTGATACCATAAAACCCGTGGTCTGCGAGAATTTGCAGGTTCTCCCATGGCATTTCACCGTTCCAGTCAGATGCGGTCTTCTCGAACTCCTCCTGAACAATATTTCGCAATGACGATACTATCATCCGTTGCTCGTCGTTTAGGTCAAGCATACAATAACCTTTGAAAAGAATCTACATTAACTCTTCCCCCGCACTAATGGCTGCGTTCAAGCGTAATTCTAGAGTAAAAGCACCTGGAAACGCGACAAATCGTGTTTGCCAAAATCACGGAGACTAGTTTCTGCAATGCTCCATATAGTATGCCACCATCTTGTTGATATTCTCCACGTCATTTCACAACCACTCTTGGATTCGGTAGCCAAGAGTACCACATCGATTCAAGAGAGGTTTCGCGTCTATCGTTCCGGGGCGTTCTCTCGGACGAAATCGATGGTGTCCTGCATCGACGAACCGGGACCGAAGATTTCGGAGACTCCCAGCTCATAGAGTTCCTCTCGGTCGTCGTCGGGGACGATACCGCCGACCAACACGAGGGTGTCCTCGAATGCGTCGTACTCTTTCAGCCCATCGATGATTTTCGGGACGAGGGTGTCGTGGGCCCCCGACAGAATCGAGATACCGAGCACGTCAACGTCCTCCTGAACTGCCGCCTGGACGATTTGGTCTGGCGCTTGGTGGAGCCCCGAGTAGATGACTTCGAATCCAGCGTCGCGGAAGGCCCGAGCAATGACGTGGGCGCCGCGATCGTGGCCGTCGAGTCCCACCTTCGCCACAAGACACCGAATCGTCCGCTGACCATCCGTGTGTTCGGCGCTCATGCTAGACTCGCCGTCTCTTGATAAGCGCCGTGATGATCCTCGAACACTTCCATGATTTCACCCATCGTCACGTACGCTTTCACCGCGTCGATGATGTAGGGCATCACGTTCTCGCCGTTGTCAATGGCTTCCGACAGCTCTTCAAGCATCTCTTCGACGGCCGCGTCGTCGCGTTCATCTTTGACCGCCTTAAGCCGCTCAAGTTGCCGGTTACGGGTTTCAGGGTCGATTTTCAGGATGTCCGGATCGGCCTCTTCGTCGATGGTGTACTCGTTGACGCCAACGACGACCTCCTCGCCCGAATCAACACGTTTCTGGTATTCATAAGAGGCATCCTGGATTTCGCGGTGGAAGTACCCCTGTGGTATGCCGTTTAGAACACCGTCTCGGACAGATCCGTCACCCATCTCTTTGATCTCCTCGATGTAGGCCATTATTTCGGCCTCCATCTCGTTAGTGAGTTTTTCGATAGTAAAACTGCCGCCCATCGGGTCGACGATGTCGGCAGCGCCGGACTCATCTGCGATAATCTGCTGGGTCCGCAGCGCCACCCGAACGGCCTCCTCGCTCGGCAGTGCGAGTGCCTCGTCGTAGCTGTTAGTGTGCAACGATTGGGAACCGCCCATGACTGCTGCTAGGGCTTGAATCGTAACTCGGACGATATTGTTCAGCGGCTGTTGGGCTGTCAGCGATTGACCCGCCGTCTGGGTGTGGAACTTCAGACGTTTCGACTCGTCGGCCTCGGCGCCGTACCATTCTTCCATCACGCGAGAGTAAATGCGTCGTGCGGCGCGGAACTTCGCGACTTCCTCGAAGATGGAGTTATGTGAGTTGAAGAAGAAGGACAGTAGCGGCGCGAACTCGTCGATTTCGAGGCCGCGGTCGAGACAGTCCTCGACGTAGGCGAAGCCGTCCGCCAGCGTGAACGCTGCCTCCTGTACAGCGGTCGATCCCGCCTCGCGGATGTGATACCCTGACACCGAGATCGGGTGGAACTTCGGCGTCTCCTCAACGGCGAACTCGACGGTGTCGGTGACGACATCCAACGAGGGTTCAGGTGGGATGACCCACTCCTTCTGTGCGATGAACTCCTTGAGCATGTCGTTTTGAAGGGTTCCGCGGACCTCCTCACGGGGAACACCCTGCTGGTCGGCCAACGCGATGTACATCGCATAGATAACGGCAGCGCTGGGGTTGATGGTGAAACTCGTCGAAATTTTGCTGATGTCGATGCCGTCGAAGAGAATTTCCATGTCTCGGAGGGTATCGACAGCGACGCCCTCCTTTCCAACCTCGCCCTCGCTCATGGGGTGGTCGGAGTCGATACCCATCAGACTCGGCATGTCGAAAGCCGTCGACAGTCCCGTCTGGCCTTCATTAATTAGGTAGTGGAACCGTTCGTTGGTCTCTTCGGCCGTGCCGAACCCCGCAAACTGCCGCATCGTCCACGTCCGACCGCGGTACATCGTCGGGTACGGACCACGCGTGTACGGTGGTTCCCCGGGATAGCCGAGGTCCTCGTCGTAGTCGATGTTGGACACATCCTCCGGCGTGTACAGCCGGTCGACCTCGTGGTTCGAAACCGTTGCGAATCGCTCCTTGCGCTCGCCTTTCTCTAGAAACGGCTCCAGCGTCTCGGATTCCCACTCCTGACGAGACTCACGGATCGAGTCAAGGTCTTTTTGGTCAAACATATCACAGAGATTGTTATCATATGGCAAAATACTTGCCATTGATGCAGATACTCGTGATGACACCAGCAGACAGCGTGATCTATTGAGGCCAGGTATAACAGATTGGCAACCATATTCGACCGATGTACTCACACGAGATGAATTTGAGCATAGCCGTGAAATTTATCATGGATTGGATTTGAATATCCGACTCGGAGGGTAACAAAACTCAGTAATCATGGTTGCAATTATTGAACCAGTTGGAAAGGTAGAGCGCTCCGTTCCGGTAAGCGCTACCCGCTGTACAAGTGCGGATAGCCGGGACCTGCAAGACAGGAAATCGTATGCCAAGAATTTGCGAAGAACCAGATCCGAATGAGTTCCAAAATTACACCCGAGGACTACGAGGAGGATCTCGGGACTACCGACGTATACGAATACGGTTTAGTTACCCGGCGTGATGTTCGCCGATACGCACGTGCCGTTGAGGACGACAATCCGATTTTTCACGATGTCGAAGCGGCCCGAAGCCAAGAGTACGACGACCTGGTTATCCCGCCGAATTTTCTTCCTGCGATTATTGAACGGTCCACAGGATGTCCTGATGACAATCTTCGAGAAGATGGACTCGACCCTCATCTGTATCCGATAGAGTTACCATCGGATTCGATTCTCATGGGTGGTGGACAGAAATTAACCATTGAGACGTACGCGACAGCAGGATCCAGAGTCACGATCCACGAAACGTTTGTCGACATATATCAGCGTGAGAGCGCGTCGATGGGGCAACTCACGTTTTTGGAGTTACAGTCGGAGTATTTCACCGATGCTGAGACCAGGGTGTTGAGTTGTGATGAAACCGTGATTGTGGGGGACAGACAATGAACGATATCGACAGCGTATCGGTGGGGGATCGACTGACGCTGGAGAAAGAGCCGAGTCGACCCCAACTGTTCCGCTTCAGTGCGATGGCGTGGAACCCACATCGAATCCACTACGACCCAGAGTACGCAAAAGACGTCGAAGGTCACCCAGACGTTCTCGTTCAGGCACACTTCCATGGAGCCTCGATCCAACAACTACTTCTCAACTGGTTGCCTGCTGACGGACGGTTAGCCGAGCTTGAGTGGAGTAACGTAGGTCGGGCCGTGCCCGATGAAAAATTAACCGCCAATGCGGAAATCACTGCAATTGACGAAGAGCATGGTCGTATCGAATTCGAAGTGTGGACAGAATCTGACGAAGGGCGGTGTGCCGACGGGACAGCGGTTGTCGTACCTCACGAGTGAGTGTAAATAAGAGAACAACGGTTTCGAGGCAAAGAATCGACTCTGACAGTTCTCTCCGGCGCTTCAGGGAGTGTTTGAGTCTCTGGTTTAGCTATTCTTCCTCTCGAAGTGCGCTCTTTTCGATTTTTCCGATACTGGTTCGGGGAAATTCATCGACGAACTCGATTTCTTCGGGGACCTTGAAATTCGCTAAATTCTCTTGCGCGTACTCGAAAACCTCTTCTTCGGTGAGATCGTCAAACAATTTTATATATACTTTCACAGCTTCGCCGTAGATTTCGTGGGGTATACCCAAGGCGACAGCTTCATCGATGTTGGGATGTTCTCCGAGAACTTCTTCGACTTCAGCTTCACTAACGTTCTCACCACGGGTTTCAATGATATTCTTTTTCCTATCTACGAAATATAGGAACCCATCGTCATCAAACCGACCGAAATCTCCCGTGAGGAACAGTCCATCTTCGTTGAAAGCCTCCTCAGTCTTTTCCGGCATATTGTAGTATTTTTTCAGGACGGTCCGGCCACGTTTTGCGTTGACAGCTATTTCACCCCGTTCCCCGATATCGACTTTGTTCCCCTCATCGTCCAAGATGTGAAGGTCTCTCCCTAACACAGGGCGGCCTATGGACGGCCATCGACGCTCATTGTACACAGGAGCGAGCGTCAGAAGAATGAGCGCCTCGGTACACCCGTAGCTGTTGAGCAAGGAGACATCAAACCGATCTTCGAATTCGTTCTTCATTTCCTCAGGGACATTAAACGCGGTAAAGGCGTGTCGCAGGTCGTTATCCCCGTCGGTTCCCGATTCAGGAGTAGCCATCAGTGCACGAACCTGTGTCCCAATGCAAGTGGTTACTGTTGCTCGGTGTTTACGCACCTGATCCATGAACTTTGAGGCTTTGAATTCCTCATACAGAATAGCTGTAGCGCCAGCGGTTAGTGATGAGAAAATTGCTAGAATTTGTGGACTACCGTGATACAGTGGTAGTGCAGATAGGTTACGGTCGGAGGGTTGCAGGGCCAGATGTTTGGCGATACGCTCGCCGCCAGTCATTAGGGTAGCGTGAGTGTGAAGGGCCGGTTTCGGCATACTCGTCGTCCCTGATGTGAATAGGATTTCGGCGTGGTCTTCGGTATCAATCTCTGTATCAGGGAGGTCCGGTTCGGCGTTCTCAACCAGTGAGGAGAGCAGCAAATCCCGCTCTTTTTCGATTTTCTCTGGACGAGCCCACACGATTTCGTCGATATCAGTTTCTTCGATCCCCGCCGCAATGTCGTCCTCAAAATCGGGTTCGGTAATCAGTAACTCCGCATCCGCGATATCCAGCGTGTATTCGATCTCTCTAGGTGTGTGCTGTGTATTGGAATGAACCGCTACGGCACCGAGCTTCATCAAGGCAAACCAGACCTGAACGTACTGCGAGCAGTTCGGGAGATGAATCGCTACATGGTCTCCTTTCCGAACCCCCAGTTCGTCGTGGAGTGCTCTCGCTGTCGTATCTATCTTTTCATTAAATTTTTTGTACGAATATACTTCTTCGTCACCTTCAGCCGACTCGTATATTAAAAACGAGTCATCACCAGAGGTGGCCACTCGGTCTTTCCATAGCTTACGGATGTTTCCACCGGAGACGATATCCATGGAAGCCGATTATACGAACACATATAAAAATTTACCCCCATAGCATATTGTTCAAATTTGCTGTTTGGAATTCGTGGCAAAACTACAACCCAGTCCTGCGGGTTTCGAATCCACATGTCTATTTGCTAGACAAAGAACCCTGGCGATTCACGTTCATAGCCGGTTCAATATCACCCCCATACTGGAGGACATGTTAAAGCTAGAGGGTTTAGCTATTTTGAACCGATTTACGCCTTCAGTAAAGAATGAGATCGCTCAAAGCTTGGTTGTAGAACAGATGCCGGATAGCTGGCAGTAGTCTCGAGGTCAACCGCAGCAATCAGCCAGTAATGCATATTATTCACCCAGATTTCGGTCTCGTCAGTGGCCAAAAATTCGGATGTGAATCCTTGTGAATGGTGGGTCGACATTAAGACCGTTGACGATAGAGACGGTATCTGACAGCCATCATCCGGTCATATTCAGTCGGGGACGACCTGCATCCTCAATTCAAATGTCCCCTCGCTCTCCAGTGCTCACAGCGTCGGAGGACACGTTGCTTTTGATGAGGCGGCGGATTTCTTGCATATGCAATGAAAATTGCGGCATCACCTTCAGGACTTATACTGGCAGAGGTCCGCAAAGGCCCTACCGTGAACAGTACCCTTTGCACGGCTGAAGCGACAGCAAAGCATATACACCGCTGTAAATAACCCTCTGACACGAGAATGAGTACAGAAGAATTCATCAATTCTGCACCATTAGTCCAGCTCTTGGGGATCGAAATTACAGAAGCAAACGATGGATACGCGGAGGGAAAGTTAGATTTACGCAAGGAACTTTCTGGACACTCGGATAAGGTAATCGCTCATGGCGGCGTGACGTATTCACTCGCGGATACGGTCGGGGGCGCAGCGATGATGTCCAAAATAAACCAACCTCCGCCAACAATCGATATGCGTGTCGACTATCTGAATGCAGGGACCGGAACACTGTTTGCGGAAGCTACTGTGGAACGTGTCTCTAGGTCGGCAGGGGTCGTTCATGTGAACATAACCGATAATGAGGACACTCGAATCGCGGTTGTCAGAGGCGTGTACGACGCTCATGGCTGGTAACTGAAGTGTAAAAGAAAATACCAAGCGATTCGATGCGTTGGCAAACTACAGACGGTCAACTCCTTACAGAATCGGCGGCGCTGAGATTACTCTACGCCACCACCAGCTAAGCCAAAAAACTCACCCGAAAAATGGTCGGACTGACAGAACACCTTGATTGGTTCACCAGACTCTGCAACGTGTTTCGAATCCTCCGTGAGTCCCCACTCTTGTGACGTCCCCTCAATCACCTCCCCTTCCTCGTCGTATCGCCGAGTAGTTAGATAGAGGGTTTCCCTGTCGTCTCCAACAACGTACTCGTTTTCCACTTTATGTTGACCGCGTCTGTGGATACCCAAGAATCGTTTTCCGTCCTCCGTCTCGTTGAACCGAGACTTGAGTATGGACGGATTAGAAAGCCTATCGTCGTTATCTTGGTTCGACATCACGCTCGACCCTTTTTCGTATGGAATGATAAATTTATGGGCAGCTCCGTGAGCTTACATCCAAACAGCAATTCTCTAATTTCGTATATACCGAGATGTCTGTGTTTTTATGCAGCATATCGTACGACGACTGAGTGTGCTACACTCATGGACGCATGTACCAGGTCGAATTGCAGATACTTCGAAAAGTATGTTTCTGCTGATGGTTCTGTGAGTTCCTCGATGGTCATTAGTAATTTAGACGCTCATTGCGCCAGAGATTACATTGATCTACGAACTGTGAAACCCACTTATTCTCTATTCGGTAGGACCAATTCCACACCTCTGTTTAATACTCACCGTACGGCGGTAATTCGAAACTCTCGTCTTTGACCTCCATCGATTCGGCGAACTGACGCATGTAGTGGTCAATGTCGTCGCCGATTATCGGGGCGCCGTGTGCAGGTGCGATAACTTCTGGTTCGTATTTGTCCAGCAAGCCCATGATTCGCGAGACGGTACGCTCGGCATCCACGTACTTCGCCCACGCCACGAAGTCATCCGCGTAGTAGTCGTCGATATAGTTGTATTCGAGACCTTCTCCGTATTCGTTTGATACCAAATTACACTGGTTTCCTTCATGGAAGTATCCAAACCCTTCCAGTGTGAACCACACGTTGTCGACCTCGTCGAACACCCAAGTGGTCGTCTGAACGTCGATTACCGGTACTTCGGTGAGACTCATTTTCCGGCCCTCGATGGATATCGGCCCGACCAGTTCGTCGAAGCCGGTAACCGGCGTCGGGATTCCCGATACTTTCGCGCCTCCGATGGGGAAGACCACCTCCATGTTCTCCCACGTCTCCTTGAAATGACCTGCGTTCCCGGAATGGGGAGTGTGGGGTTTGAAAATGAAATTTGCATCCGGACCTTCGGGACCCGTAATGTCCTCAACCTGTTCTTTTAGTCCCTCGGCGTGAAGGAACGGACCATCGTCAAGCAAGATGTAGCTCCCCTCGTGTTCGATGATGTAGAGCGAGGTGTGGATGTGGTGATCTGCATCCGGTGCTTCGGTGCACTCATGAATCCAATACAGACTGTCTGTGATTTGTCGGACCATTGGTTTAGAACGATATGTCGGTGAGTTCTTCCGCGCTAACGTATTCGGTACCCAGTGAGCCGTCTCGAGAGATGCGCTCAACCATTGAATCCATCAGCCCCCGGTATCGGTCGATTTCCTCTCGAATCGGCTGTCCGTGAGCGGGGAAGATATGTTCGATATCGTAGTTGTCGTAGAGATGATTGTGTTGGTCGATTATTTTCCACGGATTACAGTTCGGAATATACCGGAAAGCCCGCCCGTTGTACTCCATCATTTGGTCTTGGGAAACACGGTGTTCGAGTTCATCAGCCCACTTGCCGCAGTCACCACTACAATGGGGGAATCCATAGGAGTCGACACAGTAGAGGCCCTTATCCTTGTGGTCATACATCCACAGTGTCGGTGCCCCGTCCTGCCAGACAGGTTCTATGAATTCGACAACTCGACCGCCACCCAAGTCAATCGTATGCCCAGGTTCAACTAACTCCGCGTCATCGAAGTAGTGGAATTCAGGAGCAACTCGAGACGGCTTCCGGGCAATCAGCGTCGAATGGAGTTCTTCTTGTAGTTCGTAGGTATCGTCGGCGTCTTCTTGGTAATCTGGGTGCACCATGGCCGCTTCCCTACTAATCGGGTATGCGTTCCCCACATGAGCAGCCTCGTCGTGGGATAACACGAGATACGACAATTCCACATCTTCCTTCTCAAGAATCTCTCGAACCCCGTCGGTAATGGCGTTTCTGACATTCGGAGACGACGTGTCGAACAACAGGGCTTCGTCCTCACCGACCAGCAGATACGTATTAATCGGCGTGTGGAACTCGTGACCGCGCTTGAACCACTGTGGGTTCTGAGCGGCTTTTAGTTCGCGGAGATGAGGGTTGATAGTACATTCCTCAAGAAGATAGACACCTTCGGTGAGTTCTGTTGGCTCATTGAGGAACGAATCAGGACCGTCGATTCGCCTCGAATGAATTTCATCCCGTTGCTGCTCCGTCTCTCCCGATTCTTCGCCTTCGGACTCCGAGACCTCCGAAGGATTTGTATCGAAAACCATTGCGTGTGCGCAATAGATTTACGTCCGCATATAATTTTCCCCGCTCCCCGATATATTCCAGGCATTAGTGAGGATACACGCAGAGAGCACAGCGTATAACAACGTTTTCGACTGCTGAAAATCAGCAGCACCGAGGTCGCACACCGCTATCAGACGGTCCGAATAACCGATTTAACACCGGTTTAGCCATCAGTTTACAATTTTTACCGGTAGATTTATCCCATACCACGTTATGTGTTATCATGGTGCTTTGGGTATGTACAAAGATATGCTCATCGGTGACGGGGTACTCCATTCCCTGAACAACTCCGACGAGAACCTACGAAACAAAGAGGCCGAACGGTTGATGGAAAATGTCGTAGAGCTCCAGAAGGGGCAAGCCCTGGAACCAGAACTTGCACATTCCAGAGAACAGTGGTGCAGGAACTGGACCGCCGATGAAATCGAGGAAGCGACGTTTCTAGAAAGCGATGTTGACTTCGGGGTCTACCACTCGACGCCGATTTATGACCTTTTTTATGACGGGTATTCCTCGTTGGAAACCGGCCTCAAACTGAAAGAAAACAATCCCAAGCGTGTGAAACTCTTGGGTGACGTAGACCCACTAGGGAAAGACGCAATAGATGAAATGGAACGGCAGGTCGAGGAGTACGGTGTTGATGGCTTCAAAACGTATCCTACGTACTACCGCAATGACGGACGAGTACGCGAACTACGGCTTGATGACGACCTACTTCCCATAGTAGAGAAGGCACACGAATTAGGTATCAAGCACATCGGCTCTCATAAAGTGCTCCCCCTCGGACCCGTTGGCATCCACAACGTCGACCCGAACGATGTCGCGGAAATAGCCGCGATGTATCCAGACATCCAGTTCGAGTTACTCCATCCCGATATCCACTACATTCACGAAATTAAGCCGATGACAGCCAACTTCGATAATATCTGGCTCAATCTGGAGCTCTCGCTGGGAATCCTCGCCCTCCAGCCGCGACGATTCGCCGAAGTTCTCGGGGAACTGGTCCTTCATGGTGATCCGAGTAAAATCATCTGGGCGACAGGGGTACCGCTTGTCCATGCCCAGCAATACATTGAGGCCTTCTGGGAGTACCAGTTCCCGGAAGACATGCAGGAAGAATATGGCTATCCAGAGCTAACCGACGAGATGAAACGTGGAATTCTCGGCGAGAACCTCATTAATCTTTACGACTGGGACGCCGACGAACTTCGAGAGCACGTCCAGAACGACAAGTGGGCAGAGCGTCTCGAAGAAGAGGGTCGGCCGGAGCCGTGGTCGTGTGCAGGGATAGATGTCGAACCCGAGCCAGCAGCGGGTGACGACTGAGATGTCGGTTGAGAGTCAAGCGACGCAGGACCACGTCGTTCAGCAACTTGAGGAGGTACTTGATCCCTGCAGCTGCAACACCGCAAGCCCAGTCAGTATCGTTGAGCTCGGATTAGTCGAAGAGATACAGGTGGAAGACCGATCAGTCTCAATCCGTTTGCTCCCAACCTCGCCTATGTGTCTTTACATGGGACAAATAATGAGGGACGCTGAGCGAGAAGTACAGAAGATTGACGCCATTGATGATGTTGACATTGAGATAATTAACGCCACCGAAAAAATGTGGAGACCGGAGCGGCTGTCCGAAGATCTTAAGAAGGCACGAGATGCTGGACAGCTCATCAAAAATTCACCTGAGTAACCGAACGAACCCAGAGGACTGCCTTCACCGAAAGTCATTATTTTTAGAGACAGTCCCATAATGGGCCGATTGTGAACGACTCTACCCGATCTCACCGAATAATTCCCACCCCAATATGACAATTATTGTATGAAAATGTTGATACAGATGTATGTACACACTACTGAGTATGCCGTACAACGGTTATCAAGACTACTTCGAGAAACCAGTGATACTCAGCGTCGCATTGACGGGGGGCGCCCAAGGTAAGGAAGCCAATCCGAACCTCCCCGAGCAACCTGAAGAGATTGCGACTGACCTCGCTGCTTGTGAGGAGGCAGGAGCGTCGATAGCTCACATTCACGCGAGAGACGAGGACGGGAATCCGACGACCTCCGTTTCGAAGTTCCAAGAGATACGTGACGCGATAGACAACCACTGCGACGACATTCTCGTCAATTTCACCACCGGTGGGTTCGAACTCGGGCCCCACCGCCTACGGCCCGCCCTTGAAGTTGAACCACAACCAGACATGGCAACGATTGACCTCGGGCCACTCAATTTCGGATACGACACCTCAGCACTCAACACGAGAGAACAGAACGAAACATACGCCCGCGAGATGCTCGAAAACGGGGTCAAGCCTGAACTGGAAATTTTCAATACGGGGCACCTCCCTGAGATGCAGTATCTTGTTGAAGAGAATTTACTCGAAGAGCCATACTGGTGTACGCTCGTGTTTGGCATGCAGAACGGGATTCCTGCCCGGCCGCGGAACCTCGTGAACGCAGTCGATAATCTTCCAGATGCCTCCGAATGGCAGTGTCTGGCAGTCGGTCGACACCAGCTACCGCTGACCACAATGGCCATGTCGATGGGTGGCCACGTCCGGGTCGGAATGGAAGACAACGTATTCTACGACAAGGGAGAACTCGCAGAAAGTAACGCTCAGCTCGTCCAGCGGGCCGTGAGAATCGCGGATGAACTCAATCGTCCCGTGGCGACCCCCGACGACGCCCGGAGGATTCTCGGCCTCTAATCCAATCAATTACACCATCCTGACGTTCGGATATTCATTTTCACCGCGACAGCATAGGACGATATAGAGACATCAGATACCGTATGACCGGGGTAGTTCAAGGACGTTATTAGCGATATAGTTCAGTTTCATTTGGTCTGTAATGGGAGCGATTCGCTGATGGCGGGCGTAGCTCCAGATAGCGGCGATACCGTAATCCTCCGTTGCGCTAGCTCCACCAAACGTTTCGAGCGCGTTATCGGCCGCTTCGAAGCCTGCCTCTCCAGCCTTGAAATGGGCGATATTGGAAAGCTCGCCGACGTTATCATACCCTTCGTCGTAGGCTCGTGCCGCTCGTGTCGTCATGGTCCGGGCAGTCTCTAAATTGGCGTGTGACTCCGCTAGTGGATGCTGGATAGCCTGATGGGAACCGATCGGCTCCCCCCCCCCCAGACTTCCCGCTCTTTCGCGCGTTCGACCGCCTGATTTAGAACCCACCGACCCCGACCGATATGTTCGGCAGCAACGCTAATCCGCTCTGGGTTGAGTACGTCGAATATCGGCTTGAAGCCACCATGAACCTCTCCAATAACCTGTGATTCGTGTACACGGAGGTCGTCAATATGCACGGTGAATGTTCGTTCGCCTGCTGGCCAGTAGATGTCAAGGCCCACCGGATCGTATTCGATTCCGTCGGCTTCCGGGTCCACCAAGAACACGGTGAGACCGTCAGTTCGGTTGTCCGCTTCTTCCGGCTTTTTTGTTCGTGCGAGGAAAGTGTATCCGTCAGCGTGGTCTAGTCCGGAATTGAACACCTTTTCGCCATTGATGACGAACTCGTCACCATCTCGTTCGGCAAACGTCTGGGTGTTAAGCATATTCGAGCCGGCTTTTTGTTCGGTGACGCCGAGCGCCCAGCTCTTTTTACCCTTAGCCAAGGCCGAGAGATGCTCTTCTTTCTGCTCATCGGTTCCATATCTTGAAAGCACGATGCCGCCGAAAACCGTATTCAGCGTAAACCGGCTACCAAGCAGCCATCCTCCGGCCTCGGAAAGTGCCTCGATTGCATACACCAGTTCTTCCATTCCCATTCCCTCGCCACCGTGTTCAATGGGAATCGGGATGCCGAAGAATCCGGCCTCGGCAATAGCCTCAATGTACTCGGTTGGCTCCTCGTCGGCCAACCGCTTCTCCCGGAAATACGAATCACCGAAGTCTTCAGTGATATCATGCGCGATATCGACAAGCATCTGCTGCTCGTCTGTGAGCTCTTGACCCATACAAATCACGTTAGGTCATAGCAACATATAAATTTCGAGTGAGTACATTCCAATAGCTCCTCAACACCAACCAAACACACAGGACCCATAGACTACCAGATACTGTATTTTTTAAAAGAGTCGTGCGGTTACTGGTTGCTCAGTGTTGACCGGACTTTCGCTAGGCCGAACACATCGCCAATCAGAAAGAGGAGAGAGACCCCTCCGGCAGCAACCATGACCGTCGGTGGGCCGACGAGGATGGCCAATCCGAGTCCGAGGTATAATCCTCTCAAGGGGATACCGATAGACCTTGCACCGTTGTGTCCACTTAGTCCCATTCCGAGTATCACGAACCCAAACAGAACGCCAAGGAATACTAACACCGTACTTGGGAAACTCCAGAAGATGAGCGAGTCGTTGGCAACAAAGGCAAACGGGAGTACGAACGCTGGCGCACCGATTCGGAGCGCCTGCTTGCAGGTACCTATAAAGCTACAATTCGCTATGCGTGAGCCGATGGCGCAACAGAGGGCAACAGGTGGTGTGATTGCCGAGAGCATCGCGAAGTAGAACACGAACAGGTGTCCGGTGAGCTGCTGGACGCCGAACTCAAGAAGTGCTGGTGCGACGAGGAAAACGACAAGAATGTACGCTGCCGGTGTCGGCATTCCGAGGCCGAACAAGAGACTCGTAAGCATCGCAAGCAATAGTAGAAGCACAAAAACGCCACCTGCAAGGCCAAGCATCTGAGCGCTAATCTTTCCCGAAAGCCCGGTCTGTGTGACCATCTGGACGACGATTCCGAGCGCACCGAGGACTCCGAGCAGCGGAACCATTTCAAGGGCGCCTTCCTTGACCCCCTCGAGATACGAAGCGCCCAATTCTTTGAACGTGTCAACAGTGATATTTTCTTGATAGACGGTCCAAAGGAAATTAATCGCGATGAGCGAGAGAATCGTGTACAAACCCGCACCCAGTGGCGTCATTCGGAGAACAACAAGCGTAAACAGCAACACACCCAGCGGGACAATAAAGTAGTACCCCGTCGAGAACACTGAGTAATCGATTGGTTCGTCCGATGTGTCGATGGTCCAGTTGTTTTTCAGTATCAGCAAGTGGATGATAATCGCAATAGAAATGAAAAACAGTAGCGCTGGGAGAGCAGCACCACGTATAACTTCGAAGTAGGAGATGCCGATAATTTCAGCCATCAGGAACGCAGCAATCCCCATCACGGGCGGGAGGACTTGAGACCCTGATGATGCAACGCTTTCAATTGCGGCGGCGTACTCGTCTTTGAGGCCCTGGTCTTTCATCAATGGAATAGTAAACGTCCCGGTCGTCGCCGTATTGGCTGCCGCGGCACCGGTCATCGAACCAATAATGAAACTCGAAACGACCGCAACGTGCGTTATTCCCGTCGTGACTTTGGATCCAATCTCCGTTCCGACGCTCATGACATAATCTAGGAGACCAAGTGATTTAGCCATGCCAGCAAAGACTATGAAAATGGCGACCCACGTTGCACCGACCCGCGGAATAAATCCATAAACCCCGTTAAGAGCCATCGTATTATTGAAGACGATTTGATTGACGTCCATCCCCGAGTGACTGAAGATCCCGGGCATCCATGGGCCGGCAAAGCCGTACAAGACGGTCAACACGGTGAAGAGAGAAATGATCCATCCAAAGGCAACCTTGGTAGCGTGGAGGATAATCAGCATGATGAGGATACCGACGTACAAATCTGCGGAAGTCATCCCTGCGAGCGGTACATCGACACGAATCCGGTCGAAGTGATACTCGACATACACCGAAAACGCAAGAGACAGGACCGCGATCAACGGATACGCATAGACAGCGATCTTTCGAAGTGGTCTCATTCGGGCTAACAGCGCCGAAAATCGGTCGTCAGTTGCTTGCGAAAACGAAGACCAGTCATCCCTATCCACGAACTGGTGGAGGTAGAAAACAGCGAGACCCGGACCGAGGAAGAGGTTAAGAAAACGGACTCGGTTCATTCCAAGCGTAGCAGCGTACCAAAGGAGCAGGAAGACTAGGTAGATACTGAAGAAGTAAATACCTGCAGTAGCCAAAGAGTCAAAATCAATCTCATCGTCAATTATTGAACGGGTTATCATGGGGTCTGATTCTGTCGTCTGTTCAGGAAGTCATAAAACTATCGCCGAAAGCGATTCTGTTGTGAAATGACCGCCGTTACAGCAGGCCCTGATCCTCGTAGAAAGACTGTGCTCCGGGATGGATGCCTCCTCCGTCGTAAAAGGCCCGAGTCCAGTAATCCATATTTTCATGGAAGCTAAAGGCGCTGTTGGCCTCTATCAGTGCGTCTAAATTATTATTCATCGTGCTCAACATCGTCGAGATCGAGCTGTCAGAGACCTCCGTGGTTGACGCCAAGAAGAATCCGATATCCCAGCCGATGTGATCGCCATCCGGCACCCTGTCGAAGTCGGGGATCTGTTCCTGTTCCCAGGTGACCGAACTAATAAGTTCATCTTCGACAATCATATCACCGCCGTCGGGCCACTCGACGACGTACGTGTCTTCACTCGCCATAATCTGTTCGACCCATGGGACTATGACTTCGAAGTTAGTGAGGGTTATTGCAGCCGCGTCGATGATCCCTTCACTGAACGCTCCCTGCTTGTCGCCGAAAGCGACATCGGGGAAGTCGGCATCAACACCATACATATCACAGATACGCCTGGTGATTTGATTCACCGCTGCACCCTCTGGGCCCGCTCCGATACTACGACCGTCTAAGTCCTCAATAGTTTGAACACTCTCGTCGTTGGTAATTAGCATCCATGTAGAATAGTTGTACGTGACCACTTGGTCAAGACTGACACCAATGTCGGCATACGGCTCGTTCCCCGCCTCAAGATTGGCAAGTTCCCAGTTACCGACGAACGCGAGGTCAGTTTCGCCACGGGCGAACCGGCCGATGTTCTCACGGACGCTGCCACTCGGACGAACGTCCAGTCGAATCTCATCGGTTGCATCGTTGACGACTGCCGCGGTAGCTTGACCTTGAGCGAACGCGTTCGTTCCCTGTTGGTGCATACTCACCACCAGTTCGGTGGCACCGCCACCAGAGCCGTCGTTGCCATCAGAGTCGCCGTTACCGTCAGAATCTCCGTTGCCGTTTCCATTTCCATTCGACCCACCGTTACCCGAACAGCCGGCAAGGGTTAGTGCCCCACCTGCAGCCGCTGCTTGGATGTACCGCCGCCTACTCATTCGGTCTGATAATTCGCTCCCGCTAGTCTCTGAAGAGTCTCGTGTCATAGATTGTTACACCTTCACAGGAGTGGTATTGTTTAGAAGTTATAAAATTACTGGTGTCGGTATTTAAAAGAACGCGTGATTAACCGATTTTCACGAACTTCCGCTACATGAGACACCTTTTTCTCATCCTAACGCATCGGTACGAATATGTTCCAAGTATTGCTGCCTGTCGATTCCGATGACGACCGTGCGATAGCGGCGGCAGAAGCCGTTGTATCATTACCGAACGCACCCGAAGAAGTGCACGTGACTATGCTGAACGTCGAAGAAGAGTTCGAAGTCTCAACGGAAGGCGGGTCTGTGCGTTCCGAAGACTGGTACGATGAGACAAATTTCCCATCAAGTGTCGAACAGGCAAGTGCCTATCTCACTGATGCTGGGGTAAGCGTCAAGCAACGACGAGTACACGGAGATCCCGCGAAAGCCATCCTTGATGTCGCGGGTGAGATTAAGGCGGACCGTATCATCATGTGTGGGCAGAAGCGGACGACAGTAGGAAAAGTGCTGTTGGGAAGTGTAACCCAATCCGTGTTACTCAATGCCGATATTCCGGTGACAGTCGTGTACGCCCGTACGTAGCGAGAGCTGTTACCGAACAGGACCGGGGGACAACGGCCGGTCTCACTGATTGTGACCCAGTATAAGCGAATCCCTCTTGATTTCGGTGGCGCCTGTTCCAATAGCCTCAACTTGAAAAGCAGGGGAACTTTTAATCACAACGTAAGTTGAGTGGAGGTACATGGAGATCCCAGTTACTGCTGCATCTCTCGGTGTCGTCCTCGCAGTTGTTGCTGCCATGCTGTTCGCAGTCCAGAACACCTGTGTGCGCCTCGGGACGGAGAAAGGGGATGTCACCGGCGTTATGATGACTTCGCTGATTTGTAATGTCCTCATCTTAGTGCCAATCGTCGTAATCATCTATCCACGTCCGTACTTGGACCTATTTACACCGGTTTCGTTCCTCTCGTTTGCCGCAGCAGGGCTGTTCGGGTCGCTGATAGCGCGAGTACTTTTGTTCAAGAGCATACAGGTCATCGGAGCGAGTCGTACGACACCAATTATATCCTCAAGCGTCTTTTTCGCTTCAGCTCTCGCAATCATTTTCTTAGAAGAGACGTTGACGGTGCCGCACCTCCTCGGTATCGTCCTGATTGTCGGTGGGGTGGCATTCATCTCTTGGGAGACAGCGACGGCATCGAATTCAGAGACATCGCTTCGAGAAGTCGGCATCTCACTGTTGGTTCCACTCGCGGCCGCAGCGGCAACCGGAATCGAACCGGTGTTCGCCTCGCTGGGACTGTCCGAAGGAACGCCGGTGCTTCCCGGCGTGGCGGTGAAAGTGTTGGCTGCAACGATTGGATTCGGCACATACGTTCGGTTCAAATCTTCTTTTCGAGTGCCGATTCGGCAACCCATTTTTCGATGGTACATCGCCGCTGGTGTCGCGGCGTCGCTGGGATTAATCTCCTATTTTGCGGCTCTAGAAATAGCACCCGTTGTCATCGTTGTGCCGATTTTACAGACGATTCCACTATTTGTACTCCTACTGTCCGCGCTTTTCTTGCCACAGCGGCTTGAGCAAATCAACAGACGCCTCATTGCCGCCGCAGTTATCGTCGTGGTGGGAGCAACAGTAGTTTCCTTATCCGGATAGGACCCTCCACCCGTAAGCGACCGCCACCAAACAAGTGGGAACAAGGCACAAAAGCTATAAAACAACCGAGACGAAACACGCAACTCAGATGAGCCAAGATTACCCCGAGCAGGTACAAACCCAGCAGGCAGGGTTATCGAACTACGATTCGGAGTTACTACGGCGGATGTACAGAATGATGCGCGAAATTCGCGAATTTGAGTATACGGCCGATGATTTGAGCGACGCAGGAGAGATTCCAGGACCGATTCATCTCTATCTCGGTCAAGAGGCGGTCGCAGTTGGAGCGTCGTTGGCCCTCGGCGAGGATGACGTCATCGCGAGTACGCATAGAGGTCACGGCCACGTACTCGCCAAAGGCGCCGACATAGACCGGATGATGGCGGAATTGGTCGGCAAGGAGACTGGACTAAACCGCGGTCGGGGGGGGGTCAATGCACATGGTGGATTTCTCGCTTGGAATCTTCGGATGTAACGCAATTGTCGGAGCCAGCGTCCCCCACGCAGCGGGGGCGGCCTTCAGCTCGAAGATGGACGGCGACGACCGAGTTTCGGTCTCGTTTTTCGGGGACGGTGCCTCGAACCAAGGTGTCGTTCATGAAACGATGAACATGGCCTCCATCTGGGATTTACCGGTCGTGTTCTTATGTGAAAACAACCAGTACGGAGTCAGCACCAGTCAAGAAGACGCTGTTGCTGGCGAACAAATTTCGGGGCGAGCGGATAGCTACGACATGGACGGAGAGACGATTAACGGTCAAAACGTCCTTGAGGTGTATGAAACCATCCAAGAAGCCGTCAAGACGACACGAGAAACCAGTCGCCCTCGGCTAGTAGAGTGTAAGACATACCGGTATAAGGGCCACTTCTCCGGCGAGAAGGACTTGCTTAGGGACCGGCCGTATCGAGCAGAGGAAGAAATAGAGGAATGGAGACGCGAGCGCGACCCGATAGACACGTTCCGGAAGGCACTCATCGAGGAGGATGTTTTCACCGAAGAAACCCTCGATCAGATTGACGTGGATGTCAAAGCGCGCCTCGAAGACGCCGCCGAATTCGCACTCGAAAGCGAGTATCCAAGCGGCGACCGAGCACCCGAATACACCTACTCCGAACAGTCGTACCCCAACTTCCCCGCAGAGAAGTACTAATATGAGCAACCAAAGTTACATCTCGACCATTATTCAGTCGTACCACGAATCACTGAACGATTACGATGACACGTTCATCATCGGCGAAGACATCCAGCATGCGCTGATGGGAACGACTCGCGACCTCGTCGACGAGTTCGGCGAAGAGCGAGTGTGGGACGCACCGATATCGGAGCAGGGGTTCCATGGGCTTGCTATCGGAGCAGCTATGGACGGTAAGCGACCCATCATCGAATACCAGATCAACACGATGGCGTACATGGCCATGGACCAGTTGGTTAACAACGCCCAGAAGCTCCGACACATGACTTACGGGCAGGTGTCGATTCCGCTCACGATTACGGTACCACAAGCCGGGACTCCCGGGGGAAGCGCGGCCCAGCACTCCGATAATCCATATCCGTCGTTGCTCAATCTCGGTATCAAGACTGTCGTCCCAAGTACGCCATATGACCAACTCGGCCTGTTCCGGAGTGCCGTTGCCGAGGACGATCCTGTGATGGTGTTCTGGCCCGCACCCGTAATCGGCAATAGAGCAGAGGTTCCGGACGAGCACTATACGATACCGCTCGGGGAGGCCGACATCAAACGCGAAGGTGAAGATGTCACGGTCGTCGCTATCGGAGAGACCGTCCCCGACGTTCTGTCTGTCGCTGAAACCCTCGCACCGGAGGTGAGCATCGAAGTCGTGGACCCACGGACCCTGCTACCGCTCGATGAGGAGACGATACTTGAGAGCGTGGAGAAGACTGGTCGGGCTGTTGTCGTCGATGCGACGAACCGAACCTGCGGGACAGCCGGGGAGATAGCGTCCCGTATCTCGGATAAGGCGTTCTGGTACCTCGATGCGCCAGTTAAGCGTGTGACACGTGCGGACGTTCCCGTTTCGTACAGTCCACCGGAGGAACAGTTTGTTATCCCTGACGAAGAAACAATTACGGAAGCGATTCGTGACGTAGCGCCCTGAGGACTATCGTTCCGTCGACCCAATCGTTTATACCCTTCCTCGAATACCCTTCGTTCATGGCTGAAGAGCAACAGGAGACAGAACTGCTTGTTGTAGGTGCTGGTCCCGGTGGATATGCAGCCGCAATTAAAGCTGCACAACGCGGGGTCGATACGACGCTCGCCGATCGCGACGCTGTCGGGGGGGACTTGCTTGAACTACGGGTGTATCCCATCGAAGGCACTTCTCACAGCAACTGGACAACTGGAAAACATCCGGAATGCCAATCGAATGGGTATCGACGCCACTGCCAGCGTCGACGCCGAGAAGATGGTCGCTTGGAAAGACAAGGTGGTCGATAGTCTCACAGATGGTATCGGCGGTCTTTGTCGGAAGAGTGGCGTTTCAATTCGCGAAGGACACGTAACATTCGTCGACAAAACGACAGCGCACATAGACACAACAGAAGGCTACGTGGAGATGTCGTTCGATGCAGCTCTCATCGCAACGGGGAGCCAGCCCATCGCCGTTCCGAACTTCGAGTTCGATGGCGATCGAATCCTCGATTCCCAGGGTGCATTGTCGCTGTCCGATATCCCGGATAAGCTCGTCGTCATCGGTGCTGGCTACATTGGTATGGAGCTATCGACGGTGTTCGCTCGCCTCGGAACTGATGTCACCGTAATCGAAATGCTCGACGAGGCGTTGGCAGCTTACGATGAAAACCTCTCGCAGCCAGTCGTGAAACAGCTTCGTTCGCTGGGCGTAACGTTCCAGTTCGGCGAGGCGGCCCTCGACTGGCAGGAAAACGGCGAAAGTATCACGATCTTCACCGAAACCGAAGACGGGGAGATAGCCGAATACCGGAGTGATAAAGCACTCGTCGCAGTTGGACGGACGCCGGTGACCGACGGACTCGGGCTTAATGCACTTGGATTGTCAACGAGTGAACCAGGGTTCATCGAAACAGGCAGATATGGTGAAACCAACGTCGAGAACGTCTTCGCAGTAGGTGATGTCGCTGGCGAGCCAATGTTGGCACACAAGGCGACCCACGAGGGGATTGTCGCCGCCGAGGCAATTGCCGGCGAGAACCCGACCACATCCGAACAGCCGATTCCAGCCGTCGTTTTTACAGATCCCGAGATTGGGACTATCGGAAAGACGGAACAGGATGCAATTGATGCAGGATACGATCCTGTAGTGGGTGAATTCCCGTTTACTGCAAGCGGACGCGCACAGACGAGGAATAAGACGGATGGGTTTGTCCGACTTGTCGGAGATTCAGAGACAGGGGAAATTATCGGCTGTCAAGTGGTCGGCGAGGAGGTAGCTGAGTTGCTCGGTGAAGTGGGCGTCGCGATGCGTGCAGAGCTGACGCTCAATGAACTATCATCAACCATTCACACCCACCCGACACTCTCTGAAGCGATTATGGAGGCGGCGGCGGACGCACTAAACGAAGCAATCCATATTTAGACGCGATCCAACAGAAGGGGCCACGGATCGCGGACGTGCTCATCGAGTGTTGCGAGGAACCGTGCTGCATCGGCACCGTCAACGACGCGGTGGTCAAACGATAGGTCAAACCCGATGTGTTTTTTGAACGCAATACTGTCGTCGTTCGGAACGGGAGCCTCCGAAATGGCATCGATACCGAGAATCGCAACCTCGGGAGGGTTGATAATCGGCGTGAAGGACTCGACACCGAAACCACCCAGATTCGAGACAGTGAATGTACCGCCAGTGATATCATCACTCGTGTAATCTCCGTCAAGTACCTTTTGAGTGAGCGACTGGCGCTGTTCGGCGAGTTCCGTCAATAATCGCGATTCAACATTCTTGATGACAGGCGTTACGAGACCACCTTCGATATCGACGGCCACACCGATGTGTTGGTCGTTATAAATGGTGTGAACATCGTCTTCGAGGGTTCCATTGAACTCGGGATATTCAGTGAGCGTCGCTGAGACAGAGATTAGTAGGAGATCCGTGATTGAGATGTCAACCTCTGCGTAGCGATCAGCGACCTCCGCCGCTTTGAGGAGTTCCTCAACATTAACTTCGCGGTGGACAGTTACATGCGGTGCTTCGCGGTGGCTCTGTCCCAGTCGCTGTCCGATGGTTCGTCGCATCCCCGAGAGTTCGCGTTTCTCCTTGATGCCTTCAGTAGCTCGTTCGATATCGGCGACGGTGACGACATTCCGGGGTCCTGTTCCCTCAACTGTCGCGGGGTCCACACCAAGTTCGGACGCTCGCTGCCGAGCATCAATAGTCGTTTTACCCTCGGATTCCGCCCGCCGTTCGATATCCTCGGAAATCACCGCGCCTTCTGGACCAGATCCAGTAACGTTCGATACGTCAATGCCGAGTTCCTCTGCACGCCGTCTCGCCGCCGGGCTCACGCGGTTGGGGTGCGAGGGGCCGCCACCGTGTGTTCCAGACGCTTGGCTCTCGGAGTTTGCTTCCCGTCGCTCTGCATCAGTGTCCTGTTTGGAGTCAGTAGATTCTGAGTCACCTGCATTCGGTTCGGTTTCGGAACTCGTGTCTACGTCAACCGATGCAAGGAGGTCGTCAATCGATTCGTCGGGTGCAGCGACGACGCCAAGTGGCGTTCCCGGAGAGACGGTTTCTCCAGGCTCAACAAACGTCTGGCGTAGTACACCATCCTCGCGTGCGTCGATTTCTGCAACCGTTTTTTCTGACTCGATTTCTGCAATCGGTTGCCCCTCAGTGACTGACTCGTCGATATCAACCAGCCACTCAATGAGCACCCCCTGTTGCATGCCCTGTTCAAGTTTGGGCATATTTACTAAGTACGCCATTTGTCTATCGTGATATCACGCCCAGTATAAAGACTATTCGTCTAAGCCACAATTTATCAAATAGGAAGTCATACGCCTGAGCATGTCAAGGAAAAAATACAGGTACAAACCGAAAAAAAAGATGGAGAGTTTCAGCGGAGGTGAGACATTGTGACGGGCGCGATAGATATCTGGGTGAACCCGTTCACGGAGGATGCTACGGAACGAATGGCAGCTTCTGCGATTCAGGATATCGCAGACCTCGTGGGGGAAGAAGGACTGTACCAAGATGCCGGACAAACGCCGGCTGAGTTCGTCGACTATATGGACGCCTACAACGTGGATATGGCTCTTATTCCATCTTTGAAGTTCGACGGTGATAATAATCCGCGAGATGGAGTAAAAATCCCGGAAAGTTTGGTTGCGGATATCTGTGAAGAGAACCCGGACCGTTTCAAAGGCTTGGTCGGGATTGATCCGTTCACTGGGATGGAAGGCGTTCACAGACTTGAGCGGTACGTGGAGGAGCACGGATTTGTCGGTGCACACATCGTTCCCCACGGATTCCATTTGCCAACCAACCATCGACGGTACTATCCCTTCTATGCGAAGTGTGCCGAACTCGACATTCCAGTGATAATTCAGATTGGTCATACGGCAGTCCGGATGCCAAACGATCCGGGGCGTCCGAAGTACCTCGACGACATCGCACTTGAATTTCCCAGTCTAGACATCGTCGCGGCAAATATCGGCTGGCCGTGGACCACCGAAGCGACCGCACTGGCATGGACCCATCCGAACGTCTACATCTCGACGACCGGACACTCTCCCCAATATTGGGAGACGGAATTCGTCGATTTTGTCCGAGGGCGGGGACAGGACAAAGTGATATGGGGAACGAGTTACCCAACTATCGAGATTGGGGAAACTCTGGCAGGTGTGTCAGACCTGAATCTGGGTACCGAGTCGGAGCGAAAACTGCTCTCTGAGAACGCTCGACGCGTCTTCAACCTGTAAATAATCACGAAGCAACGTTCCGTTCGGCCCTTGGGAACACTCAACGGAAGCAGACATCGTTATCAATTCGGAGTTCGATTTCGTTGGCTGCCGAACGAATAAGGGATTTCGTATCTTCGAGGTGTTCACCCGTCAGACGCTGGCGTGGTCCTGAAACGACGACTGAGCCGTAGATTTCCTCTGTGCCGGACACCGCTACAGCAACCGATTTTACCCCACGGTTGGTCTCATCGGAAGTCACAGCAATACCGGTATCTCGTATGTCTTTGAGGTCTTTCAGTAGGGTTTCCGTGTCCGCGATAGTTTTCGGCGTCTTCTGGTCAAACCCTTGCTTGTCCGTGATTTCCCTGACCCGCTCGTCTGAGTACCCAGCCAGTATCACTTTGCCCGCAGCCGTCGCGTGGAGGCCGGTCCGGGTACCGGACCGACAAACGAGGTCAACTCCCCGTTCTCCAATCTCTCGATAGAGATAGACTGCCTGACCACGCTCCTCAACCACGAACCAAACCGTCTCCTCAGTGTCGTCCGCCAGCTGACTAATCGGCGGAGTGACGGCTTCTTTGAGAGCAAGACGCTCACGGGTGTAGCTTCCGTGATCCAGAAAGCGAAGAGAAAGGTAATACGTGTCGTCCTCCTTGACCACATATCCATGCTCGTGTAGCGTCATGAGGTGGTCATGGACAGTGCTTTTCGCCATCTCTAGGTGGGTTGCCAACTCCGTAACGCCGGCACCGTTCAGCGCCTGTAGCTGGTTAATCACGCTGAGAAGTGTGTCGGCCGTCTTCACCGTTCGGGTTGGCTTCATCCTATTCCACGAATATGCGCCCGGTATAAAAACACTTGTGCTGGTAGGCGGAAAATAAACATTCAGTTTAGTGTTGATGTTCGGGTTTAAGGAACAGAACAAGAAACATATTTGAACAACCACACAACATATTTTTCGCACATAATTTAGATATGTATACTACTATACTCTTATTTATAACACAATTCTTCAGAAAGAGACAGATTTGAATGGCAGTCTTAGCGAACTTGTGTTCGGCCCGTGTGAACGAGGACCACAGTTTTGATAACAGCGTTATGCTTGTTATCTCATAGTGAACTGGCCCTATAGCTGATGAAGTATCTACTTGTCATATGTATCAGGGAGTATGTTTCTGGGCCAGCTCTACAAGGTAATAATGGAATCAGGTGCAACGGCGTCTCAAACACGACAGTGTCGATCTTGGCACCGAAAACTGAATCGTACCAAGCGATTCGAACATTCCATAACGATGTTAGGATTGTTATTGTCTATCAGAATTGCAAAGCGTTAATGTGTGACCCGCACATTAATCCAGACATATGAGTACAAAAAAAGTTGAACCGAAAGGAGCGCTTTCCGTTCGTAACATCGGTGGTATCGACGAGACGGAACTCACCTTCGAACCAGGGATAACAATCCTCTCGGGCCGAAACGCCACCAACCGAACCTCGCTGCTACAATCAATCATGGCAGCTCTCGGCAGCGACAACGTCTCTATCAAAGCTGACGCCGACGAAGCACACGTCGAACTCACCATCGATGGAAACACGTACACCCGGACGCTCCAGCGCCGCAACGGCACGATTCAAACCAGCGGCGACCCTTATCTCGACGACCCAACCGTTGCCGACCTCTTCGCGTTCTTGCTTGAATCTAACGAGGCCCGACGCGCCGTCGTCACCGATGCGAACCTCCGTGACATCATTATGCGACCGGTCGACACTGACGAAATTCAAGCCCAAATCGACCGACTCCTCGACGAACGACGGCAGCTCTCCGACGAACTCGACGAACTCGACTCACTCAAAAACCGCCTCCCCTCCCTCGAAGAAGAACGCACCCAACTCCAACAGCAAATCGAGGAGAAACAAGCCGAACTCCAAGACCTCGAAGCCGACATCGAGGAGCGGGACACCGACGTCGAACAGAGCCGCGACGACAAAGCCGAACTCGAAAACACACTCGAAGTCCTCCGCTCGAAACGCTCAGACCTCGAAACCGTCCGATACGAACTCGAAACCGAAGAAGACAGCCTCCAATCGCTTCAGGCCGAAAAACAAGAGGTCGAAGACGACTACGAGAACCTCCCCGAGACGCCCGCTGGCGACCTCGACGAAATCGAATCCAAAATCGACCAACTCCGAAGTGAAAAACAGGCCCTGGAATCCGAAGTCAACGAACTCCAGAGCGTCATCGGGTTCAACCAAGACATGCTCGAAGATGCGGGCAACGGCGTCTTCGACGCCCTCCAGACCAGCGCTGAAAACGACGACGTGACTGACGAACTACTGCCCGACGACACCATCACGTGTTGGACCTGCGGCAGCGATGTCGAAGCCGACCAAATCGAAACCACCGTCGAAAAACTCCAAGACCTCAGCAAAGACACCGTCAGCGACATCAACGAGATTGACGCGGAACTCGATGACCTCAAAGAGCAGCGCCGCGAACGCCAAGACCAACAGCGCCAACGCGAACGCCTCGAGCGCCGCCAACGAGAACTCGAATCTGAAATCGAAGACACTGAAGCCCGGATTCAAACCCTAACCGAACGTCGAGACGACCTCCGGGAGGAAATCAAAACCGTCGAAGCAGAGGTCGAAGAGCTGGAAGACGAATCCAACGAGGAACTCCTTGAGTTGCACAAGGAGGCCAACCAGCTCGAGTACGACCTCGGATCCCTCGAGAGTGACCTAGAGCGCATCGAAGACAACATCTCGTCCATCGAAGCCCGACTCGACGAAGAGAGCGACCTCAAGAGTCGTCGCGAAGCCATCAACGACGAAATCGAGGAATTGCGGACGAAAATCGAACGTATCGAACAGCAAGCCATCGAGGGGTTCAACGACCACATGGACACGGTGTTGGAGACGCTCGACTACGAGAACATCGCTCGAATCTGGCTCGAACGAACGGAACAGCAGGTCCGCGAGGGCCGTCGAAAGGTAACCAAGAGCGTCTTCGAGTTACACATCATCCGCCAAACCGAGTCGGGAACGACCTACGAGGATTCGATAACGAACCTCTCCGAGAGTGAGCGCGAAGTAACAGGGCTAATCTTCGCCCTCGCGGGCTATCTCGCCCACGAGGTGTACGAGACCGTCCCGTTCATGCTGCTCGACTCCCTGGAAGCGATTGATTCCGACCGCATCAGCCGCCTCGTCGACTACTTCGCCGGCTACAGCGACTTCCTCGTCGTCGCGCTACTGACCGAAGACGCCCAAGCACTGGACGACTCCTACAATCGGATTACCGAAATCTAAGATTCACCACCTGGAGATTCAGTCGGTTTTCTCGTCGAGGATTTCTTTGAGCCGGCTCTTCCCGAGTTCCTCGATGAGGACGGACAACTCGAGGATTTTCTCTTCGCCCAACTCCTCGACGAGCGCTTCGATTTCGTCGGGCGAGAAGGTGCGTGCGAGACTCGACATCGTGTCGATGACTTCGCCGGTTTGCTCTGCAACCTCCGGTGTGGGAGCGATTGTGAGCGGCCGATTGACGAACTCACCGTCCTTGTAGTAGCAGAATCGGAGCTGGTTGTCCTCTGTCTCTTCCGGCGTGACGATTTGGACGACGCCGTATCCGTCTTCCCACGTCTCAATCGTTTGTTCGAGCAGCGTTCTATATCGCATATACACAACGTATTACGCATGAATACGTAAGCGTTTTCATTTGTTATAGTTTTGTGAGTCCATGCCCTTCGCCCTTTGCACCTAGTCCGGTGGAACTCGAATATGTTCAGCCCCTCCAATGGCACCCAGGATTGGGTATCACAATCATCCGTCGGTGAGGAACGGAATCGGATCGACAACAGGACGAGAGTCTGTTTCTATATCCTGAGTCGTCGCTATTCCCAAGCACCCTTTACCGCCTGCCGTCGATCATTCAATCTATCCTGCTCGGTACGGGGGTCGTAGTGTTTCTTGATGACTTTAACTGAGACATCGAATCGTTCACTAGCCAACTCCCGCCGCAAACCACCGCTGAGATGGTTGACAATCGACCCACGTCGAATAGCATGGGGATAGTAAGATTGGTTGCAGGGGTCCGAATCTGGATTGCAGCCACCATCACAACACGAATGAGAATTCGTTTGAGGCTGCCACCGACAGCCCGTTGCTTCGTAGACCCACCGTCGAAGCGTCGATCGGGCAGCTCGGCCATATTCAGTTGCAAATAGAGGCTTCCGTCCAAACTCGTCAGTAGCGGCTGGACGCCCCACCTGAATGTAGAGCTGGAGCGCGTCCGCGACGGTGTCCTCAAGGACGATATTCCGTTCCCCATCGCCGCTGGAACCGGTATCGTCATCGCCATTTTTCAACCGTGTACCACTCTCGGGACGATGACGAAATCGGAGTTCGTTGTCCTGTGTATCAAAATCATCGACATCGAGTGAATGGACACCCCCGATACGAGGACCTGCGTTCCAAAAGAGCGCGACGAGTGCGTGGAGTCGCGATCCTCGACGATGCTTTTGGAGATTGTCGAGTACAGCAGTTATCACTCTCTTCGGTATCGCCTCGTCTCGAGCAGTTGGGGTCAATCCTAATTCTTGCTTATCAAGAATTCGGTACACCGCTTCACCACACAATTGGCGCTCGTTGAGCCACCGAAGCCATCCTCGAACGTTCTTCGTATAGGTGAGTACGGTTGCATCCGAATCGTACTCACCTTGGAGTTCATCAACGTAGGCGTCGACGACTTCCGTTGAAAGCTGGCCAGGGGACGTAATATTTCGCTCATTAGCAAAGTCGACAAAATCAGGAATTGTACGCTTGTACTGGGCTTTCGTTGCTGGACTACGATTCTGTCTCCGTGAAAGAAATCGTTGATAGAGCTCCGAAAGGGTAGCAGAAGTCGAACTGTCGCCTAATGGATTATTTGTCTCCCCGGTGGAGTTGACCACTTGGAGGATTTGATCTACAATCTCAGGGTCATCAATCTCAGACAACACAGTTGCTATTTCTTCGCTCATGATGGCGTAATCGCCTCCAAAGCAGCGTACTGGTAGAGATCATTAGGAGAGAGTGGAACCGGCATGGATAACCTGCTGGGGTTGTGACTAGGAGTACATACGTCAAGCTGTTCTACTGGGAACTGAGAGGCGGTACGGCTCGCATCTCCTATTGAACGACGGAGAGTCGAGACACTCATCCGCCCATTTCGAGAGGTAAAGAGTGGCTCATTATTGCCGCTCACGGGTTCTCGTTCGTGCTCGAGGTACATTTTAAGTGCTTCACAGGTTAGCTCCGAAATGCTGGCAGTGTATTTGCTAACCAACCCTGCGCTGCCCACAACGTAATCCTGCGAAACATCCACTGTGACGGTCCCTTGCTGGAGATTAATATCAGCACAGTCAATCTGCACAAGTTGTTCCACGCAGCTTTTCGACTCAATCAACAGTTCCGAATAGACGTGAACGCGGGAGCCAAACAGACATTGGCGCAGATACATTAGGAGACAGTTGACAGCTCTCGAGAGAGCTGTTTTTGTTGAGGTGCTTCGAGCAACAATCGTCGAGAGATTTTGTGCGAGGGCTTGCAGTCGGGGAGAGTCACTCGTTATGAGATTTGCCACGACTTCGATTTTTGTAGCTCTCGGACTTCGAGATCTGATGTAGGCTAGAAAGTTCGAGAGGGAAGATGCATATCCGGAAGCCGTGTCTATGGATTTCTCTAATTGTATGACTGCATGTCGTATGAACAAATACGCGTGGTCCGCTGTTGGTAGTGACCGAGGTTCGCTATTTTCCGAGTACCACTCAATAAAGCTTGAGAGGGTAGTTCGATAAGAAGAGACTGTTGGGTCAGAAACTGAATCAGTGAGTTCGCTGCAAAACCGGTCAACTGCACCTTCCAGAGACCTCGCTTGGGCCGGTGTCCCTCGATGGAAGTGGTTCATACGACCCCCCCTGCTACACCACCATTTGTGCTGGATAGTCCCCCTGAGATCAGCTGATGGCCACTGAATGGCCATTTTGAGTCTTCAAACCCGTCTTTTACCAACTGTAGTGGCTACTGAGTGACCATCGGCTAAATCGCGTATACTTATTGAAGAAGTAGTAAATCAGATAGGTCTGGAAGAGGATTAGAAATCGCGTAGTCTTTTTTGTGAGTCAAAAATCGAACGAATTATGTTATCGTATTCCCCCTCAGTATGTTCGTATCTCTTTGTTGTGGACATATCGCTATGATTCGCTGCTTGCTGCCTCGCCTCACTAGGTGCCCCAGAGTTCTTAAGAAATGTAATATAGGTGTGCCGTAGGGCATGTGGCGTGACTTTTGACCATTTTCTCGTTATTTCTTTTCCATTTCTAGTTTCGGTAGTTGTTCCTAAAATATCCTGAATACCAGCGCGTTCAGCTGCTTTTTTAACAGGTATACCAAAAGATGCGTTGCACCCGAGTTTCCCAATACCCTTTTTCGAGGGAAATACGTAGTTGTGCTCCATCGGTGATGAGTGGCTTTTCCGCCCAACCTTTTCCCATTGTTTTAATTTGAGCGAAAGAATTTGAGGCATGGCAGCTGAGTAAGCCGGACCTCCACCCTTGGGGTTTCTAACTCGAATTGTTGATTGTTCGTAATCAATATCATCAAGCCGGAGGTTACGAATTGCCTTATTTCGTAAGCCTGTACAAAATACAGTAAAGGCCATTAGTTTATTTCGTAGATATTTGAAGGAACTCAATAATTTTTCAACTTCTTCGATGGTCAATGCTTGCCGTTCAAATCCTCCGGCAAAAGAATACCCCCTTAGACTGTGTCCTTTGATAATTTCATAAGACAAATTTGCAGTCTTGTCAGATAAGGTATCAACATAGTGATATATATTCTGAATGGTTGTCTTGTACCCCCTCACGGTTTCTTCCGCTCTTCCCAAGGACGTTTTGTACGATAAGAATTTCAAATAATGTTTAAAATCTTCAGATAGCAAATCAACACCCAGATCCCGCAAGAAATCAACATACTGCCGCTCGTTACATGCCGATAATCGAATACTGTGCTCTGTAGATTTCCTCGCCTTTCTAAGCTCTAGCCAATTCTTAGAGACCTCATGGCGGACTCGATGAGGATCAGTCATCAATTTGTCCTCCTGATTGATTAATACCGAATGTGACAGAGTCTACACCTTCAGTATTAATCCGGCCTAATTCTTGTAACTCCAAGAGACACCGAGAAACATCGGTTTTTGATCCGGGAATTTCTGTGAGGATTGATTCGAACGTTGTTCTATTGGGATGGTTTTCAAGAATATATTCGAACACCTCACCAGTTCCATCACTTAATTGTTGCTCTGAGGGGATATTGAATGCATTTGGATTCTCTCTTGATGGCTTATCTCTCTGAGATGTGGATTCCTCACAGTCGGATTCAAGCAAAATCTTCTCAATCTGATCCAATTGAACGGACATTTCCCTAAGGAGATTATCTCCGCTCCCCTCAAGCGTCTGCGAGTGGTCCTCGATCGCATTCCGAACACACAAGCTGGCATTTCCACCATAGCAGTTCTCAGCTATTTCATTCAGACGGTCATCATGATATTCAGTTAGAGTAAACCGCCGAGCATTGAATCGAGACCCATTGCCTGATTGATTTTCAGGCATGCTATGTCCACCTCATAATCTGCGCGATACAGACTGAAAACGCGGGGACACTATCGGCTTCAACAGAAGAGAACCCCAAACGGTTGCTTTTGGTTACGCCTTCTGAACGGTTCACGTGCTTTTTTACAGTGCGGCCGCTATTGGCCGCTAGAGCTGGTGTTTGCATTGTTCGAGACCGGCTCTATGTCCGGGGTGGCCTCCCCGGGCAGATTATGGCACAACTGCACAGTCCATGATCTGCGATGTCATCGAGCCGGTGTGTGACGATTACGCCAAAGAAGATTATAACTTTTGGTTAATTATAGACGTAAGAATATTGCAAACCAGTAAGTATAATGGAACTTGGTATGGTATTTTTACTTTCTCTATTTATTTTGTAATAGAAACCAATACATTATGTTAAAGGCTATAAGTATTCAGAACCATATTGCCGCAATTGTTGCTGGTATTAATGGAGGTCGACGGTTAAGGCTAAGAACTCTCGAAAGAGTGGCGTGACTGTTAATCAACCAACAGTAACTAACAGACTATTCAGTAATAGATAATACATTATTTTATTTATTTATTAGAAGATACTAGTGCGGAGACAGATGGGAAACCGGATAATATGATGTCTAAAGCGCCTCATTTCGGCAAATTAAATCGGTGCATCTTATTCAGGAGCAGTTTTCGTTAGAAACAGGCTGCATACAGACTAACAGAGGGTATTTATTCGGTATCTACTCCAGAATCAAAACTGGAATATTCATACCAATTATATTATGAGTGCTTCAAAAGAACAATAATCAGACCATCGAAACAGCACCAAGTCAACTACCGTAGATAGGGAGCTCCGCAGTGAATGTGAGAATAAAATTAAGTTGAATTATACGGTAACTCTCACAGATTGCACCTGTTGGGAAAGTACTTTAAAACATCAAAATCGTGTAGATATGGCAGATTATCGCGGTGGATCAAACTTCGCTCGAATAGACTCGAACCCATCTCTCGAGCCATGTGAGTATCCTTTGGTCGTCTCAGAGGTGGAGTGATTCGCAATGAGTTGCCTGTAAGGTAGACTCACACCTGCTTCCTCGAGTAAAGTGATACAAGAATGACGAAGAGTATGTACCGTGACCCGTTTCCACTCTCTGTATTCCTTCTCTGTATTCATCATTTGCTGCTGCTTGGTGGACAGTCGAGATCGACCAATCACGCCCTGAATCCCTGCTTTTTCAGCGGCATCAACGATGATTTTGTTCAAGCTTTCATTCCGGCCGAGCTGTTCTTTCGTCTGACCAGGAAATAGATACGGACCTCCTAGTGCGAATCCCCCACGGTGCCCACGAATCCAAATTTCGAGTTCATACGATAATTCATCACTTATCGGGACGATGTAGGGCTTCGAGTTTTTGGGGTTAGGAACGTAGATTGTAGAGGCTTCAATATCGACATCTTCTATTCGGATACTCCGGAGGTCAGAGTTTCGCAGCGCGGTTTCAATCGCGACAATCGCGATTAACCGATTTCGATAGCTGTTGAACGAATCGAAGAGTCTACGAATCTCTTCCCGAGAGAGCGCAACTCGTTCTATCGGCTGGGGCGTCCGATATTTGCTAGTGTCTATTTGTCTGAGTCGTAAGGGCTCTAATGCGAGTTCGTCACCTGCGTCGGTCCAGAGTCGGATGTATCGATAGAGCTCACTTATTGTCGTCAGCTTACCTTGTATGGTTGATTCACGATTACCGTGTCGTACACAATCCTCGATGAAGCAAACGACATCCTCCAATTGAGCATCCAGTACAGAACAATCTCGACTGTGTAGGAATTCGACGTACTGTGTCAATAGAGAGTCGTACGATTTGACCGTCGTTTTCGCAAGAACAATCCCGTCATTGCGGCGCAGATATTCCTGAGCGTATTCGTCGGGTACCCGGTATTTGACCGGCGATTGGGACTCCTCATTCATTGAATCCACCAGTTTGGCAATATCCAGGAAGTCCATAGCGATGGCTCCCTTCCTCTATTTCAACCACATACGCTTGATCGATGAGCTGACCTAGGGCAGGTTGAACACGAGAGAGCGGTAATTCCAACTGCTCGATTAAATCATCCACCCGAAGAGGCCTTTTTGCCTCATTCATTCTACTGTAGAGGCGCCACATCTCGTCGGACATTCCGAGTCGTTTAGACGAGGCAATTTCATCCTGCGGCACCTCCAGTATTTCTCCCCGAATCTCAGTAATCTCATCCAGAATCTCTTCCTGTTGGATTCTGATTGAATCCACCTGCCCTGCAAGACGTTGCGTTGCAAGTTTGCCTTGGCCGTTCAGGGACTCTCTGTGATCTTCGATAGCAGCCCGAAGACAGAGACTTACATTTCCCTGATAGTGCCGATCGGCCAAATTAACTAACACGGCATCTTGAGGCTCTGGGATGGTGAACTTCCGCCGAATAAACACCGGCCCATCTTCACGACTCATAGGGGGGCACCTCGCAACTCGTCCGGAGGGAATAGGCTGAATACTTGGGCCCATATCCGCCAATAATTCTCAATGCTGCCCGAAGCGGCGGCTTTCGCTGAATTTCGGTAAGCCTCAGATGGACGGCTTCGTGCAAATTCGTTTAGTTCGAAGTCTTCGAGTGTCTGGCCAAAATATTGCTCCAAGATATTCTCAAACTCTGCATGATAGAAGCCTCGAAGCGATGGCTTGTCGATTCCTGAATTGCATACCAAACGGCGTCGGAGAAATTGAAGCGTTTCGGTTGAGGGTGTAATCAGGACGACATCCAAATACCGATACGGGTTCAGCCGGCTGTACAGTTCCTCAAGTAATTCCGTCTCAGTGGTGGTCTTACCGATACCGATACGAGCAGCGTGAGACTCAGTTAACCCGGCAGCATTCCCAATCCCAAGCTCCCAACTACAGATGTAGGAGGCACCATCAGTTGATTCATCCAAATTAGGAGTGGGGTTCTCTGAGTGCTGTTCTACATCTAAAAGCAAGAACAGCCAACTCTCTCGGGTTTCATCGGCGCTGTACCAGTTACGTGCCGCCATTGATTCCCTCCGGTGGTTGTTGCTCGTTGAGTCCAGGATCAACGAGTTGTCCGGGCGGACCGATACCAGTACACGCGGGACAGTCAGGAGTAGAATAGTCAGTCTCTGTCGAGTTTTCTATCTGCCAATCGTGGGTGGCGTCACAACGGCTACATTGCCAGTCGTATACGCGATACTCTTCCGCGAGGTCGGGGTATTCCCATGCAAGCGTCGGAGTGAGTCCCACCCCTTGGTGAGCCTCAAGATAATCGACTACTTTTTTTCGCGGATACTCAGGAAACCCTGGAAGTAATCCGGTCGGGGTACTGTCCCCATATGCCAGGTCTCCTTCACCGCATCGTTCGCGATACGGACAAAATTCACATTCCCAATTGTATTCCGGAGTTGCTGGCGGAAGTTCTTCATCGAGGCGATACGTGGTCTGGGTCTCAGCCCACGTAATGAGAGTCTCATTCCAGAACGCCTCATCGAATTCAATGAGGAATGACCGAATTTCGAGACTCGTCCGGCCCCCATACAATATCACGGCTTGATCGATGTCTCTCTCGTACTTCTCAGAAAGACCGTGCATATACGCATGCGCCTGGGCTTTGTGATGTCTATTGGGTTCGGTGACGTTGTCGACCGTTCGCTTTGTCTTAATCTCGAATAGCAGGAGAGGAGTAGAATCGGAGTCGACGACTACAGGGTCCGTCTCACCTCGAATACGTATTTCACCTACATCAGTTTCGACGACGAAGTCCACCCAAAGAGAATTACAGACAAACGTCTCCTCATCAGCAACAGCGTCTTGGAGGAATGGGAGCACGAGATCTTCTTCAAAATGCGTTCCGAACCAGAAGATTCCACGAGGGTCAGTCGTCTCCTCGGGAGCGTTGAGCTGGCTATAGTATGTTTTTCGATGGCATTGCAAGAGACGACTTGGGCTGTGTCGTTCCGGTGGCGTTACCGGGCTAGGGCCGTTGAAATACGGCTGGCCATTTCGGATGTTTTCTACGGTCTGTCGGTGTTGATACCAGTCTCTGAATGCCTCACTACCTATTCTGGCGTAGATATTCTGTACATCCGCCTGATGTCTACTGGCCACCCTCACCACCCCATAACAGAGAGCGTGCAGTAAGGTTGGATAAGCGTCTGCTTGTCCAAAGTAGCGTTCCTGGCTTCGGATTGGGGTGGATATTGACTCACGAATAGAGATAGGAGTACACTGACTTACTCAATCACCCGTTGACGTCTATATTTCAACGCTACCAAACCCGTAGAGGGCGTCGACCGTAGATTCATTCACGATGATGAGAAGTAGTGCGATAGTGAAGTTCGGGCCGGGAGAAACAGTCTGACGCTCCGGGTCATAGATGATAATGTCGACCTCCGCGAGAGTTGGTAGATGCGTCTGAGCAAGCGCGTTGTACACATTTCGGTAGGGTTCACCAGTAGCCTGCCGAGCGGTAATCCCCATCTCGTGGCCAGCTATTTCCCGTGCAAGTTTGCGAACCGAGAGAACGTTCTCATCTGCAGCCTTCAGCTTTTGAACTGCCAACCGTCTCCTGTTTGCTCGAAGCGCATGGTACAAGTTCGACAAAAATTCCGAATCGATTTCGGTCATAAACACTCCCATGGGAGGTAGTCGGGCATTGGCGTTCGTTCATGTGTCCAGTAGATGCGTTCCAAGGTATTAGTTCCTCTCCCGGAACAAATTCATATCTGACACCATCCGGCCGATTTAGTTGATGAATGATGGCCCCGGTCGGAAACCGACAGTCACGGATGATGAAATTCTGAATCTTTTTATGTCGTCTGAAGATCCGGTTCTCACAACTCGCGAAATCGCTGATGATCTCGAAATCGGACGACGAGGAGCACTAAAGCGACTGAAGGACTTGGAAGACAGAGGATTCC
Organism: Natronomonas sp. CBA1123; assembly: GCF_009741925.1. Lineage (GTDB taxonomy): Archaea > Halobacteriota > Halobacteria > Halobacteriales > Haloarculaceae > Natronomonas. The sequence continues at coordinate 68,669 of NZ_WPCC01000003.1, read as the reverse complement.
TCAAATCTAAGGAGCATAGCGGCAAGCATACTGTCTGGTGGTATCCTGGCCACACCACAACGAAGCCGGTTCGTCCTGAGTAGGACCGGCAATACAACGGGCGTTAGAGCTGTTGAAGCCAAGCCTTCGGCCGAGGTCGAGCTATTTCGAATATTTCGATGAGCGTCTTCTTGGGTGCAGCGATTAACGATCTGCGTAGTCAAATACTTACAACCGGTTGGGGATATTTGGACCTATTAGCAGATTTATCCCAAGATTTCTCTTACTAGAAATCTTTAATGGAAACGATAGCATGTGATAAGTATGGAAGGCAACACCACCTCACCAACCGTTGACCGAACAGTCGAGATAATTAGTGCCGTCGATAACGAAGAGTGTGCTAGCCTTATCGCCGATATTGTAGCCCACCCGAAAGGCCTCGTTTCACCGAAAGAATTCGCGATTCTCAATCCTCCGCTTTCGAAGTCACAGATCAGTAAGCGACTGAACAAACTCCGCGAGTCAGGTGTTGTCGCATACGAGAATTCTCCAGATCAGAGCCCTGGTGAACCACGCCGATATTATCACCTCACGAATGAAGCTCGGGAGGTGTTTGACCGCAACAACATGTTCGCACCGGGGCCGCTCAGTGAAATGTTTGATCAAATTGACCATAGCGAAGAATTCCTCAAGTTAATCGAGAAGCCGCGTCCGAGTGTGGATACTGAGGCGATTAACACCAATCGGCGTTATTGAATCCCTTCTACGGTGTGAATTACAGCAGTACTAAGACAAAATGACACAGAAACAATACATGATTGTATTGACTGCTGTGTTCATGGTTCGAGCGGTATTCGATCTCGAAACGGTGTCATCGATGGTCCCCAACGATGAACTGCTTGAATTCAGAGACCCCCATTATTTTGAACTCCAGAGCGCCGGGAGTGCCATTGAGGAAGACAGCGAAGTAATGGACCGAAAACACCTAACCTGTAACGGCTGGGGCGAGGAGAACGAGTTAACGCTAATCGAAGACATCAACGACTCCCTCGAGGCAGTGAGCCCGGAGCACAAGTATCGAATACACCGCCACCCTGATCCCGACCGTTAACCGTGGAAACAGAGCAAACCTCTCGTCTGACAGCTTTAGAAGTCCGGTCACTCCGGGCTCTGCTTCCCGAATATCGGGAAGAGGTCATCGACCGCCTGAAGATGGTCGAGTCAGTCAAAAATCTCTCACCATGGAATCAGCTCAGGGTAATCGGCTGGCTCGTTGACCACGGCGCCGACATCGACAGTCGAATCGCAATCTCCGCAGGGATTGACCTCGCCAAAGACCTAGACCCGTCCTCGCTTGATGCCGAGCTCCGCGGAATGTTGAACTACCGGCTTGGCACAGCATATTCGAACCGGATGTCCTTGGAGGCCGACCGGGGCGACGAATGGCTCTGGGAGAACACCGACCGGGAACACGCAATCCGGCACTATCGCCTCGCAATTCAGGAGGATACCGTCGACGAACTCGCGCCCCTGGAACAGTGGCGGTCGTTCACGAACCTAGGAAATCTGTATTCGACCATCGGGCGGTTCGTCGAGGCGTTTGACTTTTGGAATGAGGCGCTAATCCGCCAACCGTACTTTTTCCCCGCCCGCGGCCAACGCGGCATCGGCTTCTACACATATGCGAGGTATGACTACGACAACGGGCATCGTGGAATTCTGCTGAAGAAAGCATACGATGAACTAGAGAAGGCCAAGATGGACCGCCTCGTAGGGCTCTCTCCTGAGAACACAGTCCAACAGTTCGAGCGGTATCAAACCCGAATCGCAGCCGAGTTCGAGTCTCCGCCCCCGTCTGATGAGATTCTTGAATTCGAGGAGAGTGACCTCGGGGATAGCGACGAGGAGCGAGCGTATCGACGGTGGTGTCTCCGGCATCGTCTCTTCTTGAACACGCTGAATGAGGTAACGGACGAGCCGATTGCTGCTCAAGATACGCTCCATCTGGGCCAGCTGCAGGACGCACGGACGGAACGAATCGTGACTTGTCTGGGGTTATGGAATCACTTGGTCGAGGAGTTCGTGACTGCCCGGTATCTGCTGTACGAGGGGAGTCACCCAAACGGCCCGCACTTCGCGGATGCGGACGTCCATCTGACGAATACGCTGGATTACCCCGTTCACTCTGTGTACGGTGAACAGCTGAAGATTGCGCTCCGGACAGCGTACTCTCTGTTCGACAAAATCGCGCAGTTCATCAACTACTATTTCGAATGCGGCCGCGACTCAGAGGACGTCTCATTTACCGACATCTGGTTCCAGAACCGGCACGGGAGCACCCTGCAAGAGAAATTTTCAGGCCGGGCGAACCTGCCGCTTCGAGGACTGTACTGGTTGAGTAAGGACCTGCGAGATGATTCGCTACGGATAGAGAACTCGCTGGATTTGGCGGGGCGAGAGCTTACTGAACTGCGGAATGGTGTCGAGCACCGGTATGTGAAACTCACAGCGTGGGAGGCAACGGAGCGACAAGCGGGTCATTTCACAGATGAATTAGCGACGAAGATGGCACGAGACGAATTTGAGACAAAAGCAGTCACGATGCTGCGGAAAACCCGAGCAGCACTCATCTACCTCGCCTTCTCTGTCAATCTCGAAGAGGAACAGAAGCCGAGCCGAGAGTTGCCTGCTATGCCTCTCGAGTTTGGGGCACTTGGGAACGCTCTCCAGTGACGAATGGTTGTGGCCGAGAGGCTTTGTTGAAACCCTGCCTTCCCGACTCAGAAGTAACATTCCCCCACGAGTGTTATCGTTGGCTTCTCACGCTAACCTAAGGGCAGTTGGTTGGTCTCTTCGGGTTTCCGGTTCGACGAACTGGTGGGAGTGCCACGCGCCCTATCACGAGCCTATGGCGGGGTTCAGCCATTCAGAAAACCAGCAGCTGCTAGGAAGCAAATGGAACTAGGAGTGATTCAGGGTCGCCTTCTCGAAGGGAGATTCACCAGCCGGGATGAGCAGCTCCTGTCGGTCTTCGACTCGTTCGGCCAGCTCCCATTTCAGGTACTGTCTCGCCGTCGTACCAGCGCACCGTCGCGAGCGCACCGTTCCCGACCGTCCTCCCTGTTCGACCGTCTCCGAGTCGTACTGTAGCCCGAACCACAGCGTCCGATAGGCGGTCACCTCGAACGTCGTCGACGCTGACTCGGCCGTGCTAGTGGCCGACACTCCCGAGATGGTTGGGAAGACAGAACCGGCACTTTGTCGGGCTGCCTGGACCTGACGCCATACAGGACCGGCACTCGCTGTCGGTGGTCGACGGCGCATCGGGGTAGCCACCAGAGCTCGTCGTGGCGCGTTACCGTCGAGGATTACCTTCACACCCGTCGTCCAGCCTCGTGTCCGGAATATGGGACGCCTCGCCAGTCAGCCGTAGTTTCGCAAAGTCAGAATATCGGTTATGCTTCGGTTGGTTCATACTTTCCGTCGGTTTCGCATTTCAATATCCGGACCCCTTCGCTCGCAACGCATTCTTGATTATACGAGAAGATACAAACATATATGCGAGTTTAGCGCCAACACTGTCCTAAGAGGTGCCAAGCATGTCCGAATCATCGCGAGATGGGGTCCAGTCGTGGAGTCAGTCGATGAGTGCCCGCGAACGCATTCGAGCGGTCGCCGAGACGCTCCGCGAACCGCGGTCGGTCAACTGGATCAGCGAGCAGGCCGACGCCGCCTGGAGTACGACCAACGAGGAACTCCAAGATCTCGTCGACCAGGGCCAGCTGCGTCGCGTCGAGGCCGGCGAGACAACCCGCTACCAGCCGGACACCACGCGACTGCTCTTCGAGGAGATCCGCACGCTCATCGAGGAGAACACCCGCGAGGAGCTTCGGAGCGAATTGGCCGCGATTACCGAGGAGATCGAAGGGTGGCAGGCGACCTACGACGTCGAGACATGGGAAGAGCTCGAACAGTCGCTCGCCGACGGCGACCTCGCAAGTGCCGAGCTCCGCGAGCGCCACGACGTCATCGCGTTCTGGCGTGAGAACGAGGAGGATCGCCGCCTCATCAAGCACGCACTGGAACTCTACTCAGACGTCGAAGCCACCCGCGAGCAGATGACCGACATGGCTGACCGCGCCACGAGCTAATCCTCCTCTCTCACAGAATGATCTTTCTTGCCGGTCGCGACCGCTATACACAGCGGACCCTCCTCCGCGACGTTCACGACCGATTGACGAACCAGCCAGGGTGTGAAGAGGTCCGCTATCGCCCGTCTCGACGCCGACCCCGGTACATCATCGCGGATGTCGATCCGACGACTTTCCTGAGTGACTCTTACGACGCGACGACTGCGCGACTGGAGATTCGCTTCTGGTACCCCGCCGGCGTCGACCACGAATACTACCGCATCAACTGGGTCGAACCGGACCGGAACCTGATGCTTGGCTTCCACCAGGACGCCGATCATCCAGACCTTGGGCCCTGTCATATCCAACTCAACCACGAAGACACGCCGGTTAATCGGCACGAGGCGACGTTTCTCGATGCGCATCCACTCGCCGTTCTCGATGACCGACTACAGCAGTTCTTTCCCGCGCTAGGTGCGATTCACTGGAAGAATGGAGCGCCCTCGCTCCCTACCTGGCCTGTCTAGACAGCGAGTTCATCAATCCTCTGTGATGCATCCGGACGGTCGTTGGTAATACAGAAACCTATCTACGCCGAAACTTTTTGATGTCCAAATCATGTGAGTCTGGTGGAATATTCGCGCTGTGGATTCAGCATGCTGCGGGAACCAATCATTAGCTGAGAATTATGCGTTACAAATTCACCGAGGCTACTCCAAGGAAATGGAAGACAACAATACACCAGATCGAAACGATGCAACTTATCCGTTCTAAGATTTCCTACCGCTCAAGGATAGACTTGTCACTCGAAGCCATTTGTTGAACGCGTTCAAATTTCTTTTGGCGATCACGTTCAATCGCATCCAGATCTCGTTCACCGGGAGGGTTTTTTGCCTTCCTGTATTCCCATTCCATTCGTTTCATATAGCTATATAAAGTCGATAAGGCGATTGAGGTATCGAATTTCTCTTCGATAAGAGCCATGACCTGCTTGTGTGTCCAAAAGTCATTTTCAAAGCCGTGCTGTCTCGGACCATCTCGGAGGTAGGCGGCTAATTCCAACAACTGATCGTCATCTAAGACTGGCTCTCTTTTTGGGGGAGAACTAGCGTCAAGTCCCATCATTCCCTCCTCCTCGTACGTCTTTTTCCACCGTGATACAGACGAAGGATCAACATCGAGTTTATCAGCAACTTCTTGACGGGAAAATCCGTCATTTAGGAGCGTAATCGCTTCTTTCCGACGAGCCTCCTGTCTTTGTAACAACGTCTCCCGTCGGGTCATGTTTACCGAATTTGTGCCACCGCTATATATTTATTAGTCATAGGAGGTAGCACAGCAACTCAGTAGTATAGATTGATAAATTATTGGCTCTTTCAGGACGTAGAAAGCTCTATCTGACCAGACTGTCAGGTGGAAGTTATGAGAGCAGAGGGGGAGGCTCCGTAAAGAGCTGCTTCGATTATGTACGCTGGTGTTGATTGGGCAGGGAAAAGCTGGTTTGCAGTGTTCATTGACAAGAACGGCAATCCAGAGGGGAACGTGTATCCGACACTGTGGAATCTTTGGCGCGACCGAAAAGAGGATCTCAGCCAAATGCTGATAGACATACCGATTGGATTGTGTAGCGCCTCTAAGCGAGCCTGCGACGTAGAGGCAAAGAAGTACGTTGGCAGCAAGCAGCAGAGTAGTGTCTTCTACACTCCGACTCGCGACGCCGTGTACGCAAAAAACATTGATCAGGGTAAACAAGAGCACGAAAGTCACGGTGCCGGATTCGGCATTCAGAGTCAGGCGTGGAGTCTCGTCCCTCGAATCCGTGAGGTGGACACGTTCTTGCGTGAGTGTGAGAAGAGCGAAATGGTGCTGGAGACGCATCCCGAGGCGTGTTTTGCTGCGCTCAATGGCGATCCCCTCGACAATTCAAAAAAGAACGATGCAGGGAAGCTGGAGCGTCTCTCTCTTCTTGAGGAGGCTGTCGAATTCGATGTCAAACAGTTCTACACGGATGCGGTTGAGAACTATCGGAAGCCCGCGTATGCCCCGATGATTGGCTCAGAAGACGACATCCTGGACGCACTCGTTGCAGCGGTCACTGCTAGAGCCTCGGAACCGCCCTACCACTCGCTCCCTCGCAAAAACCAGCCGGATTTCGACCCGAAACTCGGGCGAAATATCGAGATCCTCCTGCCTTCCCAGCGGTAAAGCCAACATAGAATAGCCTCCTGAATATTTTGTCAACAATACTGGTAGAAGATTATCACCCCTTGGCCACAAAGAAGCCAGCATCCCCTAGACGATCTCCGAGCCAGCGGCGCTTTTTTGTAGTTTACCTCGCAGTTACTTTCATGACTCTCCAGCAAATCACCGCGAATGACATCGCGGGCTGGGACTCTCTCGACGATATAGCCTCCTCTTTCGAGAAGCGCGGACTGAAGCCGCGGCCGAACCTCGGCGACGAGAACGAACTCGTCCTCCAACTCACCGATAACGAGTTCATCGTCCTCGTCGAGGCCGGGGCCGGAGAGTCGGCAACGGACTTCAAGCCCGACAACCGGAACCGCCGCACCAACCTCGTCGCCACCAACGACTATGAGGAGTTCACCTTCCTCACGCGTATCCGCAGCTGGGAGGGCCAGCAGCACGGGCGCATCAAGCACCAGAAGCTATCGTTCACGAAGGAGCAGATGACGAGCGAGAGCGGCGAGAAGAACACCGTCCTCCAGAAGCTCAACAGCATCGAATACGGGTCGGTCGAGGCGATTCAGGACTCGCTATACGACACGAAGCAGGTCGTCAAGGAGTTCTACCAACAGTTCGAGGATCTCCGAACCGACCTCGTGCAGGAGGTCGCCGGCATCCCGGACGACCGCGGCGACGCCAAGCAGCGGTACGTGCAGGTCGTCCTCGACCGGATGATCTTCCTCTACTTCATTCAGGAGAAGCGGCTGCTCGACCGCGACATCGACTACCTCCACAAGAAGCACGAGGAGGTCGTCGACGAGGGCGGCGATGTCTACGAGGAGTTCTACCACCCGCTGTTCTTCGAGATGCTCGCCGAGGGGAAGCAGGATCCCGACTTCGGGAGCCTACCGTACCTGAACGGCGGGCTGTTCTCGAAGAACCCGGTAGAGGAGGAGTTTGAAGACGCCCGGCTGGGCGGTTCGCCCGAGCGAACCAACGAACTGTTCGACGAGATTCTGGACTTCCTCTCGGACTGGAACTGGAACGTCGACGAGCGCCTTGACATCGTCGACCCGAAGAACCTCTCGCCGGCAGTCCTCGGCCACATCTTCGAGCAGACGGTGAATCAGAAGGAGATGGGGGCGTACTACACTCCAGAGGAAATCACGGGGTTCATGGCCCGCAGTTCGATTCACCCGTATCTTCTCGACCAGTTGAACGAGGCCGTCAACGCCGAGTACGAGGAGATTGACGACGTGTTCGGGTTTTCGGCGGCCGACGCCGCAGACGGCGCTGAGGCGCTTGCAGACGGTGGAGCCGTAACTGCCCATGTGCCGACGGAGCACGTCCAGATAGACCACGTGGAAACACTTTACCACGACGTGCTGACTGAGATGCGTGTTCTCGACCCTGCCGTTGGGAGTGGAGCATTCTTGCTCGCCTCTCAGGAGGTGCTTCTGGACATCTACATGCAGTGTATCGAGTTCTTTCAACAGTTGGAGAGTGAGGGACAGGGTTGGGAGTTGGAGAACCGGACACGTGACGAGTTAGAAACCATCGAGGCTGGCCGTGGAAATCCTTCCCTGTACGCAAAGCGTTCTATCATCCTGAACAACCTATACGGGGTGGATATTGACGATGGGGCGGTTGAAATCTGTAAACTCCGCCTCTGGCTCTCGATGGTGGCGGACATCGAGGACGAACCTAGTGAGGTCGAACCCTTGCCGAACATCGACTTCAACATCCGACAGGGTAACTCCCTCATCGGGTTCACCGAGGTCATGGAGGTTGCCACAGAAGCAGGGGACGGTTCGCTGAACAACTGGGGAGCGGGCACCGAGTCCAGCGTCAGGGAACTGTACCAAGACGTCATCGAGGCTATCGACCGGCATCGAGAGGCGACGAGCGCAAAAGAGGCCACAAATGCCCGCCGCCTCGCGGAGTCTCGAATCGCTTCTCACAGTGAGGTGCTGGACGAGAAGGTTCTGAGCCAGTTCCGCGAGGCAGGTATCGACGATGTAGACGCGGATGTCCTCGACGAATTCCATCCTTTCCACTGGGTTCTGGAATTCGCACCAGTGTATCGCGACGGTGGGTTCGATGTCATCATCGGAAATCCACCGTGGGACGTACTCACGGTCGACCGAGATCACTTCTTCCCAAAGTACGACGAGCGGTTCCGTACTCGACCTCCGGGCGAGAAAGACGAGAAGCAGGAGGAATTGCTCGAAGATCCGGAGATACAGGTGGCATGGAATGAGTTCCAACGGGAGATGGAACTCAAGGCGGAGTATTACAACACCACAACGCAGTACGAACTCCAGAGTCCGACCGTCGGTGGGAAGACCGTTGCCACCGAGAACGAACTCTCGCTGTTCTTCTTCGAGCGAACGACTCAGTTGGCGAGCGAGGACTCATACGTTACGCAGATTATGCCCGGGAGCTTCTTCCTCGGTGCTACGGGTAAAGATCTGCGCCAGTACCTGATAGACGAGACTACGCTGGAACACTTCGTCCAGTTCCAGAACAAACAGATATTTACTGACCTTCACAACAGTTACCGTTTCTCTGTCTGTACGTTCAAAAACACAGGTTCTACTGATTCGATTCGCGGAGCGTACAGCATCGGTGATCTCTCGCTCCTGCCGCACTTCGAAGAGAGAGCAATCGACGTACCCGTCGAGGTTCTGAAGAATTACTCCCCCGAGTCTGGGATTTTCCCATTCTTCCGATCTCAGAGGCTGATAGACGCCCTCTCGAAGATTATCCAGTATCCCCCAATCGGACAGGAGGTGGAGGACGCGTGGTTCGCCATCCTCTACATGAAAGAACTCGACCGAGCGACAGACTCCGACCGCCTAGTGGAGTCTGAAGAAGAAGGCGAGTACCCGATTTACGAGGGGAAGAATATCCACCAGTTCGCATACAACAACGAGATAGCAGACCACCTGACTCCAATCTCGCTGTGGGGCGTTAGCGATGACCAGCCGGAACGAAGTGCTAAGCACAGAGTTCGGATGAAGAACTTCAGGTCACGAGACGTGAACACGAGTCTGAAGAAGTCCATCTACCAGAAGTTCGACGGATCGGGATCGCAGAAAGGATTCGTCAACGACCTACTAGAACAACACGGACGCCCCGAATTATCGAAGGAGGATGTCTTGCTTGACTGTACCGAGTATCGAATAGGGATACGGAATATCGCAAGAGCAGATGACGAGCGGACGCTGATAGCAACCGTTCTACCAAAGGGTGTGGTGACCGTTCATACTATCTGCACCATCCGCCCATTTGTGATCGATCCAACCGAAGAAGATCTCAGTAATTACCCGATGCACAGCGCATACAAGCGGGCGTTCACTGATAAGGAACTCTTCGTACTACTCGGACTCCTCAATAGCGTGCCGTTCGATTATCTGATGCGGACGAAGGTAGACAGCCACATTGTCCAGTACAAATTCAACGAGTCGCAACTGCCGCGGCTCACAGACGGAGACGACTGGTTCCACTACATCGCAGAACGGGCTGCGCGTCTGAACTCATATGGAGAGGAGTTTGAGGAGATGCGCGAACGGCTTGGAGATATTTCACCTGCTAGGTTTGAGGAAGAACGGCAAGAGTTACGAGCTGAGATTGACGCTGCTGCTTTCCACGCGTATGGACTGGAGCGTCGTGAGGTTGATTTCATTCTCAATGATTTCCATCGGGTGGAAAACCCCCGAATCATGACAGAGGAGTACTTCGATATGGTCTTCGAGAAGTTCGACGTACTCGCCAAAGAAGGCCCGTTTGAGTAGTAGTTAGTCCCGTATCTCAGCACAGGGCTCAGGCTGGCCCCACGCACTAACCCCCTCTCGATTCGGGTGGAGACCGACCGACATAACGCCGGTTTCGAGTATTCTTCCACTTCCACCACGGTGACCATCCGCTTATACGGATTCACCATGGATGTTCAGTTGGATGGTACGAGAAAAACCCACATCCACAAAGCAGATCGCCGGCGTCGTTGCCACACCGCTCCCCCCGACCCGACGAGAGACATGAGCATTCCGGAGTCTCAGTTCGACAACTGGCACGGCACAGGAGCGGATGCTGGGTCGGCGACGGCCCGGGAACGAATCATCAACGCCCTCGAGATGAGTCGCTCGGCAATCGACGACGACGCGGAGGTGGATACCTTCCTACAGGGTTCCTACAAGAACGACACCCACACGTACGGTTCCAGTGATGTCGACATCGTCGTCAAGCTCGAATCAACGTGGCTTTCCGATACCTCCAATCTCGATTCGGGAGAGCAGGCGCGCTACGACAGTAACACGTCGGACGCTAGCTATACGTACAGCGAGTTCAGAGAGGATGTCTTCACCACGTTGAAGACCCGCTTCAACAGTCCGTCATCGAAGCCGGTAAAGTGGGACGGGAAGGCCATCGAAATCAACGACGGGCCCCTTCCGGTCGACGTGGACGTGGTTCCGTGTCGCGACTATCGAATTTATCATTCCTACCCGGAGAACGGTGACCCCGACATCGACCACGGGATGGCGTTCCGGCCCCGATACGGATTCAACCGAATCACCAACTTCCCCAAAATCCACTACGATAACGGAACTGAAAAACACTCGAATTACAAGGAGACAGTCCGGATTTTCAAGAACACAAGGGACTACTACAACGAATACTGGAACTCGTTGTTCTCCATCGATGCGCCATCGTACTTCATCGAGTGCCTCATCTACAACGTTCCCGAGCATATCCTCCGGCGGTCGAGTCGGAGCGACCGCTTCGTGGAGATACTTGACCACCTCCAGAGCGACTCTACTGATCTGAGTACGTTCGATCAGGTATCCGAGATGGAGGGACTCTTCGGCGACAGCAACACGCGGTGGGAGATTAGCGAGGCGGAAACAATGCTCAGGCGCCTCCGGTCGATGTGGGACAACTGGTATGACCAGAAGCAGGGGGCCGACATCCGGCTGGCTCAATCATGATTTCACGCAGAAAACTCCAAAGATGGACGAACTCCGGAACAGCCAATCAAGAGGAAGCACGGGACACACACCGGGAGATACGAGATGAGTTGAGCGAAGGCTCGCTTCAGGGAGTCAGTGAGAGTCTAGAGTTCACCACCTACCTCCAGGGATCGTACCGAAACACGACGATGGTGTACGATTCTGGGGATGTCGATATTCTAGTCATCCGGACAGATACGTACCATGCCGACTTCTCCGAAGCTCCTGCCACGTCGACCAAGGTTGCCCCTACACGCAACCCGCGACAGATGTTCGAAGAACACGCCGAAGGGGTGTACCGAACCCTACAAGCGCAGTACGGCACTCGGAACGTCGAACGAGAAGAGAAGGCAATCGATGTCGAGACCGACGATCTCCCGCTCGGTGCTGACGTGGTGCCCTGTCTCCAGTACCGACGATTTTGGTCACGACACCCCGGCAATCACATGAAGGGAATCGTGTTCTGGGCAGACGATGGGGCAAAAATCGTGAACTTCCCCCAGAGACATCGGATTATGGGTGAGCGGTTCAACAAGTGGTGTGACGGGAATTACAAGGCAACCATCCGGCTATTCAAGAACTTCAGAAACGCACTCGTGGAGCGCGGTACAGTCGACAAGGAAGTCGCACCGTCGTACTTCATCGAGTGCCTGCTCTCGAACGTAGAAGTAACCAATATCGCTGAGGACGATATTCGGGAGCGAGTTGAGGGAATTCTCCATGAGTTGGAGTCGGACGCAGAGGACGAGTTTCCGGAATACACGGTACAGCACGGAATGCAGCCACTATTCGGTGAGAGGACTACTCAATGGGACGCGGCGAAGGCACAAGAATTCATCGAGGCAAGCCACACGCTCTACAACGGGGACTAGTACGGATGCACACCTATTCCACCGACAATGACAAGCGACCAACTGTGTACGGAGTTCTCGGGTTCGCAGCGTACCTTCTCGTACTCATCATCGGCTGGGCGACCTCTCTCCTCGCCGCCGGCCTGCCAGCAATTGCGGGAGGAACTATTTCGTGGGGACTGGCTTTTACTATCCTCTCTGCGGGTTTCATTAGACGCGGATGGAAGACCCCAGTCGCCCGCTCAACTGGCGCGTCCAGAGCCCCCGATTTTAGCGGTGATTGGAAGGGATATATCAAGACCTCGTACGAAGGCCATATCGACGAAGAAGCCCTCCACGAATCCAACGATACGGAGGCAGAGATGCAACGTGTGGCGGCTAAACTACATATTGACCAAACGTGGCGGAAAATCAGCGTTCACCTGTCGACTGAGAACTCTGAGTCGGATAGCACCGGCGCAACCGTCCTGACTAAGGAAGGCCGCTGGCCAAGCCTGACGTATCAGTACGGGAACGAGCCAGACGTGGATTCGGAAAGCTCGATGAGGGCGCACGACGGTACTGCTGACCTTTCACTGAAACGAAATGGCGAGCAGGACGTATTGGAGGGTTTCTATTACACCGGCCCCGGAAGGGAGAACTACGGAGAAATGTATTTCGAACGGCAGCCGTGATTGGTGCTTCCTCAGCATGGGCGAATCGCCAAACATCCCGATTCCACTTCCACCACGGTACCGTCTCCTTCTTGTGCCTACGCCAGAATGCGGCAATATGTGCAATATCCAGAAGTCGGTCACAAATCGACAAAGAGGGAGGAATAGCACGTAATGGCGGGGATGGGGCGACGAGCGTTCCTCACAACATCCGCGGGAGTCGTCGGTGGGGGAGCAGCAATCCAGCGCGGGCTCGCATCATCGGGGCATCTACAGGAGGACATAGACTTCGAACAACTAGTGAGAAGCGTTTTTGAGTCGGTTCCTGACGGAACAAGCGAATTAAGGAACGTGTTGGCCGATTTGGCAGGCCTACTACGGGAGAATCTAGCTCCGTTTACGCCCGATGCCATAGGTGAAGCTATTCAGTCGGTATCGAAAGCAAGTTCGGCGGCGCGTAGACTAAAATATGGTATCGAGATTCTACATAACAACGATATCGCTCAGTATCTCGATGATGCGTGGGTAGTTGCCTTCCGAAACAAAATCGGGGTCATCACCCGATTCCTCCCTCTTGTTGGCAGCTTCAACAATCTCTACGGTCACGCTCGAACACTTGACAAAGCAGTCCAGAACAATTGGATCTTATCCGATGTGAATGAAGAGAAGTTTGAGTTGTTCGGATACTCGCTAGCTGCCTTCTGTCTCGAAGTGGGTCTCTGGTACGTCGGTGCGCCATACAAGATGGCTTGGAAGGGAACACGGTTCGTTAGCAATCGGACGCTCCTGCGCGGTATCAACTACCTCGATAACCGCGTCGTAGCGCTCCTGATGAGCGAGATTCACTGGAAGATTCGTGAGACGCTGTACGAATCGATTAACGCGGACAATGTCGATGCGACCGTCGAAGAGCTTAGCTACTATATGTCCCAGTTTGACGAACTACAGCAGGCAGCGCGGGACTACGAACTACGAAACGAGTCAGAATCTTACATCCAGGAGGTTGATGTGAGTATCAGCCGCTCTGATTTGCGTCAGTTCGATTTCATCGGGGCAACAGAATCACAGCAGTCTTCTGACGACGATGAGTGGCTGGAGGGTTGGTTGGACGGCATCTTCTGAGCGTCGCTCTACCGTCCGACCACCCCCCAACAGACGAGGCGGGCCTGTACGGCACTCTCTCCGACGAGGGTGTCCTGATACTCCGACGAAGCCTCGATGTTCTTCTCGAGGAACGCGTCCAATTCGGTGAGGAACTCCTCTGGCGGCCACTCGGTGAACGACTCGTACTCAGGATGGTGGCGGAACGTTTCCCGGAGGATGCGATCCTCGTCTGTATTGGCCAGCTTGACATCGTTCAGCCGGTCATGCAGCGCGGCGGCCCACGCTTCGAGCGTCCCGTGGTCGTCGACAGGTGCAGTCTCGTCGCCGTGGTTCGGCACGAGATAGTGGCTAATGAAGTCCAGAATCGTCTCTTGCTCCTTCGAGAGCTGTTCGCCCTGCTTGAACGCGGCCCCGACCTGTCCTTCTCGGATGTTCTCTAGCCGAGTATCGAGGTGCTCCTCAATGATGTCTCGGTTCGATAGCACGGACTCGGTGTTCCCGGAAACCGGCTCTCCATCTGTCTCCGGTTCGATTCCTAAGTGTCGCACCGGACGCTCGTTCACCTCGCCAGCGAACGGCTCGTAGTAGAACGCCCGGCGGACGCGTCCCAGCGGTGCGGGTTCGGCCTCGCCGCTCTCCTCGTCCTCGAACCAGAGGTGGGCCAGCCCGAACACGCCCGGTCGCGGGCCGCTTCCGTGATCGATTGCGTTCGTGTACAGGAACTCGCGCTCGCCGGGAGCATCCTCGAAGTAGTCCTCGGCGAACTCGAAGTCGTCCGCGTCAAGCCCGTAGTCGTCGTTCAGCTCCTGCTTGAGCAGGTACCGCTCGAACGCCGCGGTCTCGTCGCTCCCGGCGTTTCGCAATAGCGGGTTCTTCGAGGTGTCGTCCAGTTCGTTGTAGTCGTCGACCTCCCGAGACTCGCGAAGCGACCGCTCGATCTCTTCAACCTCCAGCTCGCCGATGGTCTTCTGCGTCTCGACGCCGGCCCGCTCCAGCACGGCGTCCTCGTTCGGGTCGAGGATGTTGTTCTCCTTGCCGACGATGAGCGCGATGTCGTCGATCTTCGCCTGCAGCCGTTCCAGCAGCTTGATCGCCGCCTCAATGTCACCGTCGGGGTAGAAGTTGTGGACGTACTTGTCGGCGGTCGAGCCGATGCGGTCGATGCGTCCGACGCGCTGAACGATTCGCATCGGGTTCCACGGCAGGTCGTAGTTGATAGCGACGCTGATGTCCTGTAGGTTGACCCCCTCGCTGAGCGTGTCCGTCGCGACGACGTACTGGAGTTCGGTCTCGTCGCTCTCTGCGAGCGTCTGCTGGTAGCCGGATGCCTCCGGCGCGAACCTCCGGATGACATCCTGCTTGTTCTCGTCGCCACCCTTCACCACGGCGCTGTTGGCCTCTGTCAGCGGTGCGTCGGGGTCGTCGACCAGCGTCCGGTGGACGTAGTCGGCGGTCGCCCGGTACTGCGTGAACACGAGCACCTTCTTGTCGTACCCGTTCAGCACCTCGGTCAGCCGGTCGATCTTCGGGTCGCGGAACTCCCGAAGGGCGAATACCGCCTCGTAAAAGTCCAGCGTGGCAGTATCAGCGTCTACCAACTCGTAGCCCGAATAGAGCTGCGGATTGGGTTCATCCTCGGGAACGTCCGGGAGGACGGCAGCGCCGTTGTCGGCGAGCCACTGCTCCAATTCGACTTCGGCGTCGGCCACCCCGCCGGCGTCCTCGGCCACCCGGCCGATGAACCGCGAGAGGAAGTACGCGATGAGCGTCAGATCCTCGCGGACGTACCGCTTCACCTCGCCCACCGTCGCGTCGGCGAGTTCGAGTTCCTCGGTGTCCTCGCCGCCGTCAACCCGAAGGGCGCCGGTGTCGAAGCCGAACTCCTCGAGCGTCTGTTCCAAGTCCTCGGCGGCGTCCTTCCCCTCCACGAAGTCGTCGAGGGTCGCCGACGCCTCATCGTCCTGTACCGCCCGGAGCACGTCGATGTCCTCGTCCTCGGGCAGGTCATTGAGGAAGCCCAGCAGCGCCCGCTCGCTCTCGTGGAGCGTCTGAATCGACTGGACGAACGCGTAGGTGGAGGACTCCAGCCGTTTTAGGAGGTTCAGCTTGTACAGCGCCTTCAGCGTCCCGCCGGCCTGCGGGTTCCGGATAGTGATGTGCGGCAGGTGGAGCGCGTCCATCACGTCCGGGAGCATCCGGTAGATGGGCTGGTAGGCCGCCGGGAGGCTGTACTCCTCCTTGTGGAGTTCCGGCGGCTTGAAGCTCATCTCGAAGTCCTCGTCGTCGCGGATGGTGTCCTTGACGTGCTTGCGTGTCCGGAGCACCATCACCTCGTTCAGAATCTCCGAGATTTCCTGCGAGTGCTGCTGGAGTTGCTCGGTCAGCTCTTGCTCCTCCTCGTCGGACACCTCTTCCTTGCCGGCGGCAATGCGCTTCCGCTGCTCTGACTTCTCGATGTAGTTGTCGAACGCGTCGAAGTCCAGCGAGGCCTTGTTCATCAGCTCCTCCGCGCTCGTGAACAGTCCGATGAGGTTCTTCAGGTCGGTCGCGGAGTTGTTGATCGGCGTCGCCGTCAGCATGATCATCGTTTGCTCGCGGAGCAACCGGAGGTTAGCGTGGCGACGCGTCCCCTTGTAGTCGTCATCGTGGTCGGGATTCGGCCGCCACTTCCCCGAGTTGCGGAAGCGGTGGGCCTCGTCGATAAGTACGACATCGAACGCGTCGTCGAGTTCCTCCACTTCCTCGTAGGAGAGGTTCTGGAACTTGCTGATGCTCACCACGTCGAGGTGGGTGCCGTCGACGTCGAGGCCGAAGTACGGGTCGCCGTCCTCGTCGGTGGCGTCCTGTAGGAGGTCTCGCCACTGGCCGGTGAGATTCGCCGGCACGATGAGCAGGCACCGGTCGCCGCGCTGGCGGTAGTCGTAGAGCAGCTCGCTCCCGATGAACGACTTGCCGAGGCCGACCGAGTCGGAGATGATGCAGCCGTCGTATCTGGAGAGCTTCTCCTTGGCGCTCTCGTAGCCGAGCGTCTGGAAGTAGTAGAGCGGACTGTCGCGCGTGCCGACGTTGCCGCTCAGCTCGTCGTACGCGAGGAGCTTGTACAGCTCGAACGGCTCGATGTACGTGCCGAGTTCCTCATCATCGTCCTCGTCCTCCTCGTGGGTCGTGCGCTTCCACTCCTTGTAGCGGTCGCTGTTCTCGATGATGCGGATGATCTCCTCGGAGAAGTCCTCGGCGTTGGCCCACTGGTTGTCGTACCACTCCTCGAACGCCTCGGCGTCGCCCCGCTCCTGACTTGTGAGGTTGAGTTCGATGTTGTGCTGGTGGCCGCTCTGCGAGAAGTTCGACGAGCCGACGATTGTCACTGCGGCCCGGCTGTCGGTATCGCCCTCGCGAACGCTCGGGTCGTCAACCGCGCCCCGGAAGCAGCCCCCCTTGGCGTGGAAGTAGCCCTGCTCGGGGTCGCGAACGCGCACGTCAACGAGACCGCTCGCGATGAAGTCCCGGAGTCGGTCGAGCCGCTCCACCTGTGGGTTGTTCAGCTCCTCGATGTCCTGCTCAAGTTCCTCGTGGAACTGGTCGCGGAGGCCCTGTCCGCTTTCAATTTCGTCCGCAGTCTCCCGGTTCGTTCGCCGCCCCATCAGGATGCGCAATGGCGCGTGACCGAGTTCATCCGGGTCACGGAGGTTAGAGAGGTCGTCCTTGAACAGGTCGAAGCCGGAGAGATAGAAATAGCCTGTGGCGATGCGAATCTCCTCACAGTCCGGGACGACCTTCTTGTACGCGTCCTCCAGCGTGGAGTTCGCGTTGTCGACGAGCGGATCGAGTGAGAGCATCGGATACTGTGACAACGAAGGTCTGTTTTTTAATACTTCGCTCGAATAGGGAGTAATCCATCTCAAATCACGGATGACGCAACGATTCTCACCTGGCGACCGCGTTCGAATTGATATTCCGGATGTGACCGATCTCGACCACGAACGGTACCACGGACGAGAGGGCACAATTACCGAAGTCATCGAAGATGATGCGTCCGAAGAGACGGGTGACGAACGAGATGCCGTACTCTATCGAATCAAATTCTCCGATGGCGAGACCGCGGACTTCCGGTGGCGCGACCTCCGACCACCGTTCGAGGGCTGAGCCTGCCAAGAAGAATGACGGAGTCAGGGTTAGACGCTAAGGGTGAGGAGTGACCCTCGCTCATCACAGATTCGTAACTACAGGCTGAGTCCTGACAACGAGAGAATCAGGGCTACCGTCGATATTATCGAATTAACCCCCTATCGGCAAATTTGCACAGGCACAACCACCGATTGATTTTGTATATCCCCCCTTTTCGACTATTCGCGAACGCACGACAGCGGCGACCCCCGTCTAACGGTTGGTTGAACTCCAAACGAAACCATATCACAAATTTGGAATAGAAAGGAGAAAATCAACCTTAGGGGCGCTAATACGCACGAATTCGTTGGCTACGAATCGTGCAAAATATGGATGGGCCCTGCCGGATTTGAACCGGCGAATCGCCCGGTATCCCATTCCGACGGATGAAATATCAACAATCGGAAATATGAGCCGGGTGCTGTGACCAGACTTAGCTAAAGGCCCTGTGTTCGGTGGTTTTCGCTCGGCCCTCTTTAGTTTGCCGGGAGCGGTCGTCGACGGCGACACCAACACCCAAACGCCCGCCGCTCGATACACCGGTATGTTCAGATTCGAGTACGACCCAGGGACCATCCGCTACGGCGAGAACTGCGTGCGCCACCTCGGCGAGGAACTCGACGCGGTGGGCGCCGACCGGGCCCTCGTCGTCACGGGGACGACCGTCGGAACGACACCGGAAGTCATGGACCCGGTTCGGGAGGGCCTCGGCGACCGACTCGCGGGCGAGTTCGCGGAGACGACGCCGGAAAAGCGGCTGGAGACGGCCTTCGCTGGCGCCGACCGCGTCGCCGAACTCGATGCCGACGCCCTCGTAGCAGTCGGTGGCGGCAGCAGCCTCGATATCGCTAAAATCATCGCCGTCGTCGCCGACGCCGAGGCTTCCCGCGAGGAACTCCGAGAGACCTTCGAGTCGAGTGGGTCGATTCCGGCCCCCGAGGGCGACCTGCGGCCGGTCGTGGCCGTGCCGACGACGCTTGCGGGTGCGGACCTCTCGATGGTAGGCAGCATCACTACCCGCGCCGACGGTGGGCTGGTCCGCGGCGGCGTCTACGACGAGCGGTTGATGCCCGCGGCGCTGTGTTACGACCCCGGGTTGTTCCGGACGACGCCTCACGGCGTGCTGTGTGCCTCGGCGATGAACGGCTTCGACAAGGCCGTCGAGACAGTCTATGTGAACACCGCGACGCCGATAACCGACGGGACCGCGGTTCGAGCCTTACGGTTGCTCTCCCGTGGTCTGCCGGCACTCGGGGCTGGCGACCGCGACGACGAGACGCTACACGACGCCGTCGTCGGGACGGTGCTGGCCCAGTACGGCTGTTCGCGTCCGGACGGGCTGACGCTGTCGTTGATTCACGCCTTCGGGCACGGCCTCGCCAGAGGGTACGACATCCAGCAGGGCGGCGCCCACGGCATCATCGCACCACATGCCCTCCGGTATCTGTTCGCGGAGGTCGACGGCGGCCGTGACCTGCTGGCGGAGGGCTTCGGCGTCGAAGCCGAAACGCCCGAAGCGACCGCCGAGGGCGTCGTCGAAGAAGTCGAAGCGATACGCGACGGCCTCGGCCTGCCGACCCGCCTGCGGGAAATCGACGACATGGCCGAGTCCGACCTGCCCGACATCGCCGAGGACGTACACACTGATGGGCTGATGCCGTACTGTCCCGACGAGCTGAATCCGACCGTCGAGGAGCTCGAAGCGGTGCTGCGAGCGGCGTGGTGAGGGACCGAGAGAACGCTATTGGGCACGTTTTCGGAGAGAAGTACGCCGCCGCCAGGTCTCGAACCTGGGACAACCTGGGTAACAACCAGGTGCTCTACCAACTGAGCTACGGCGGCACGTTGCAGTCGTTCATACCCGGATACGACAAATAGGGCTTTCGCTTCGCCCCGGCATCGACACGCTTTACCAGCCGACGGCGCAACCGCGAGTATGACATTCGAGTCGGTCGTCTCGGAGGTCCGCGACCGGGTCGTCCCCCAAGCCGAAGAACGCGAGGCCCTGGAGAGGGTCGTCGCCGACCTCACCGCTCGTGCCGAGGCCGCCATCGAGGACCTCCCCGTCGAGGCGGACACGCGGCTGGTCGGTTCGACCGCCCGCGGAACGTGGCTCGCCGGCGACCGAGACATCGACCTCTTCGTCCGGTTTTCGCCGGACCTCCCGCGTGAGGACCTCGAACGCTACGGGCTGGCGGTCGGCCACGAAGTCGTTCCGGAGGGCCACGAGGAGTTCGCCGAACACCCCTACGTCAAAGGCGAGTACCGCGGCTTCGACGTGGACTGTGTGCCCTGCTACGCCGTCGATGACGCCGCGAACATCCGCTCGGCCGTCGACCGGACGCCGTTCCACACCGCGTATCTGGAGGGGCGAATCGATTCGCTGACCGACGACGTTCGGCTGGCGAAGGCGTTTCTCGGTGCGGTCGGCGCCTACGGCAGCGACCTCCGGACGAAGGGGTTTTCCGGCTTTCTGACCGAACTGCTCGTCGTCGAGTACGGCGGATTTCGGGAACTGCTCGAAGCGGCCGCCGACTGGAACCCCCCGATTCAGTTCGACCCGGAGAACCACGGGACGAAATCCTTCGACGACCCGCTGGTCGTCATCGACCCGACCGACCCCGAGCGCAACGTCGCCGCCGTCTGCTCGCCACGCAACGTCGGCCGACTGATTCACTACGCCCGCGAAATGCGTTCCGACCCCCGAATCGAACTGTTCGAACCCCACGACCCCGGCCCCATCTCGGCCGACGACATCCGAGATTACGTCGCCGACCGCGGAACGGTGCCCGTCGCCGTTCGCTTCGAGACCCCGGATATCGTCGAGGACCAACTGTACCCCCAACTCGACAAGTCGCTGTCGGGCATCGAGGGCGCCCTCGAACGGGCGGGCTTTTCGCCGCTCCGGAGCGCCCGATTCGCCGAGAAGACGGCGGTACTGTTCGTCGAATGCGGCGTCGCCGAGTTGCCGGCCATCGAGCGCCACGACGGCCCACCGGTCGGCGTCCGCTCACACGCCGAGGGGTTCTACGACGCCTACGCCGACGACGAGAGCGTGGCCGGGCCCTTCATCAACGAGGCGGGACGGTACGTCGTCGAACGGCCGCGAGAGGCTCGAACGCCCGCCGAACTCGTCGACTCGAAACTGTTCGAGGTGTCGTTGGGGCCGCACGTCGAGTCGGCGCTGGAAGCCGACTACGACCTGCTAGTCGGGCGAGAAATCGCGGAACTGGCCGAGGAGTTCGGCACCGAGTTGGCGTCGTACTTCGACCCGCAGCCCTGACGTCGGCTACAGGTCGTGGGCATCACGAACGTCGGCGAGCACTCGCTTGGCCTTCGAGAGGATTTCTCCCTCGGGTTCGACGGGTTGGCGGCCGTCGAACGTCTCGTGGACCATGCCCACCGAGTCGGACAGCGCATCGAGACCGTAGCCGCCTTCGAGAATGAACGCCAACGCGGCGTCGCTGTCCTCC
Organism: Natronomonas sp. CBA1123; assembly: GCF_009741925.1. GTDB lineage: Archaea > Halobacteriota > Halobacteria > Halobacteriales > Haloarculaceae > Natronomonas. The sequence continues at coordinate 47,122 of NZ_WPCC01000003.1, read as the reverse complement.
GCGATGGACCGAACCCGGTCGGTGAGGACGCCGTACCCCTCCGTCGAGACGCGCATCCGCGAGATGGGGTCGTGTTGGTGGGCGTCGAACCCCGCGCTGATGAGAAACAGGTCCGGGTCGAACCGGTCGAGTGCGGGCGCGAGCAGGTCGTCGACTGCGGTGGTGTACTCCACGTCGCCACAGCCGCCGGGCAGCGGCGCGTTGAGAACCGTCTTCCGGGCGTTCGGGCCGCCCGTCTCCAGGATGTCGCCCGTCCCCGGGAACAGGCCGCGTTCGTGAAACGACGCGTAGAACACGTTCGGGTCGTCGTAGCAGATGTCCTGCGTGCCGTTGCCGTGGTGGACGTCCCAGTCGAAGATGGCGACGCGGTCAACGCCGTCGCGCTCCAGTGCTTGGTTGGCCGCGATGGCGGCGTTGTTGAAGAAACAGAACCCCATCGCCTCGTCGGTTTCGGCGTGGTGGCCCGGTGGGCGGCCGATTGAGAAAGGGGTCTGTCGGCCGTCGGAGCCGTCCAGCGCCTCTTCGGCTGCCCAACAGGCCAGTCCCGCCGAGGCGCGCGCGGCGTCCCACGTCGCTTCGACGGCGACGGTGTCGGCGTCCCACGTTCCGCCACCGTCGGCACAGAACTCCTCGACGTCCGCAACGTAGTCGGGGTCGTGGACGGCTTCCAGCGCCGCTCGGTCCGCGAAACTGCCGTCGTCGTACTCCACGCCGTGGCGTCGCTTCAGTCCGCGACGGATGGCTCGAAGCCGGTCGGCAGTCTCGGGATGTCGTGAACCGGTGTCGTGGTCGAGGCAGCGGTCGCGGTAGCCGAACCTCATTCGAAGTAGGGCTGGAGTTCGTAGTAGGTCTCGACGTCCTCGGCCTTGATGGTTCGACGGTCGGCGTGGCGCGCGAGGATGGCGGCCGCGGCGGCGACGGTGTCCGCGTACGATTCGAGGACGCCAGCGAGGGCGATTCGTGCGTCCATCGACACCCGATACCGGTCGTCGATATCGAGGCGCGCGATGCGGTCGATGGGCGCGACCGGCAACTCCAAGGTGTCCTTGTCGACGACCGGGGCATCGAAGTCCTCGGCCATCAGCGTCTTTCGACCGTCCTCCGTCGCCTGTTCGGCCGCCTCGACCGCCAACTCGGCGCCGCGGGACTGAACCCGACGCGCGAGCTCCTCGGCGGCTTCGGCGCTGACCCGCAGGTTCCCCGCGTTCCGGCGAATGACGGTATCGACCGGAGCGAACGGTAGCTCGACGCTCATACCCCACACGCGGGCCGAGTCGGCCTTAACTGTAACGCAGGCGGCGCGACCTCAGAACACGTCGTCTGCGACGAACCGTTCGCCGTCGCGCCGGCCTCGAACCGTCACTTCCTGTCCGAGGTGTACGTCGGCGTCGGTCTCGACGTGTAACGTTTCCTCGCCGCTGTCGAGGATGACCGGGTCGCCCGGCTGGACGACGGTTCCGGTGAACGTCTCCTCGTCGCTATCGTCGCTTTCCTCGCCGTCGTCGGCATCGACTTCGGATTCGCCACTCGATGTGGGCTTCGAGCCGTTGGCGAACTCGTCGAGGCCGGCGGAGTCCCCGCCGCGGTCCGGTTCCGCACCGTCGATGACCGTCACCGTCGAACGCCACCCGGCGGAGGCTTCGAGGTCGTCCTGCCAGCCCTCCTGTATCTCTACCTCGGCACAGAACACCTCGTCGCCGGGGCCGAGGTCGAGGTCGGCTTTGTCGCCCCACAGCGCCACGCGGATGTCGCCGGTCTGGTCTTGCACGCGAATGTTGCGGACCTGCCCCTCCGAGCCGTCGTCGCGGTCGAAGGTCCGCTTCGGGTCCGCCGAGCGAACCACGCCCGCGATGTCGGCCGTCTCGTCGAGTTCGAGGGCGTCGATGTCGGTCGCTTCGGGAACGAACTCGACGGTCTCTTCGAGTTCGTCGACGGCACCGCGGTCGCCGACGTGCAGCTCCAGAGAGCCATCCCGTTCCCGGACGTAGCCGTCGACGACCTCGACGCTCTGGCCGGCGTCGAGTTCCTCGGCGCGGTCGGCTTGCTCGTCCCACAGCGTCACCCGAACCCGGCCCGTCTCGTCGCCCAGCGTCAGGTTCGACACCCGACCCTCCGACCCGTCGTCGCGGTCGAAGGTCCGAATCGAGTCGGTGTCGAGGACGACCCCTCGGAGATTCACGTCCGATTGGCCGATGGTCAGCGAGTCGGCGGTCACCTCGCCGCCGACTTCCACGTCGACATCCGCGTCGGGTTCGCCCTCGACTCTGTCGGCGCTCACTTCCAGCCCGTTGTAGCCGTCCTTCGGACGACCTTTCACGCGCAACACCTGTCCCGGTTCCAGTTCCTCCTCGCCCGCGACGGCGTCCTCGCCCCACAGCGCCACGCGAACCGACCCCGACTCGTCGGCCACGTCGATGTTGAGCACGTTGCCATCCTCGTCCTCGCCGTCGCGTTCGAACGTCCGGAGGTCGCCGACGCTCGTCACTTTCGCGAGGAACTTCGCCTCCTCCATCCCGGGTTCGATGTCCGCGATAGTTTCGACTTCGCCGCCGTCGAGGTCGTGGGCGATGAGCATCGCGGCGGTCTCCTCGTCCGCCAATCCCCCCATCTGTTCGACCTTCTGTTCGACGGCCTCGCGGAACTCCTCTTTCTCGACGTCCGCGTCAAGTTCCGCATAAATATCGTCGATGGCGCCCATTGCTATGGAGGGCAAGTACGGCCACCCGAAAAGCGTTGTCGTTGTCGGTGCGACCGGCCGCTACGGCGTCGTTTCGACATAGCGTCGCTGGCCGCGGCTTCGGTCAAAAACCCTCGGTCGGTCGCTACCGGCGTCGGAGCGACCACTCGCCGTCCTCGAACTCCGCGACGGCGTCGAACAGCGACGACAGCGTCGCCACCTCGCGGTCGTCGTGGGCCGCGGGGTCCATATGGAAGTGTGCGACTGACTCGGCCGTCTTTACGCGATTAGCGAGGACGTGGAGGAACCGGAACGCCCGCTGGAGTTCGACGTACTGCAACAGTGCGGTCAGCGAGTCGAACGTCACGACCGTGTTCGACCCGCCGTGCTCCGAGAGATACTCGCTGACCGTGATACCCAATCCCGTCAAGTCGCTCGGATTCTCGACGCAGGCGGCGGTGTTCGGACCGTAGGTGACCGGACCGCCGCTCGCCGCGGCCGCCGAGCGCGTCGTCTCGTCGGTGCTGACGATGGTACACTGCCGGGGACGGTCGCCGACGTACTGCTGCCACTCGTCGAGCCACTGGTCCGGCGAGCGCCGATACTCGACGGCCAACACGTCCAGCGTCGAGGGCCGCTCCGGCAACAGTCCCTCGTAGTACGACCGGCGAGCAGCGCTGCTCATCGTCGGTGCGAGCACCAAGAGGTTCGACACCCCGTCGAGGTCCATCCCGACATCCTCCCCCGAGGAGTTCCCCACTGCGTCGCCGGCCGACATTATATTCCTACTTATAATTCTGTTGTAATAAATATACGGGTAGATGACGGAGAACCGACTGGTCGTCGGATAGTACGTGGCTGTCGAATCGTAACCCCTATACGTCGAACCGGGGTAAGAACAGATGAGTCCGGGTAGGGTAGTGGACTATCCTCTTGGCTTGCGGAGCCAGGGACCGGCGTTCAAATCGCCGTCCGGACGTTTCTCTCGACGCTACACCGCGAGCGTAGCGAGCAGCAGCGTCGACGAAACTCTACGCGGAGATTTGAACACGACAGTCGCAACCCGCGCAACCGAGCGAAGCGAGGTGAGCAGGACCGTCTGTCACCTGTTCAAATCGCCGTCCGGGCTTCCCGCCCGGACGTGCTCCACGCTCGCTTCGCTCGCGTGGAACTCCGTCCGGACGTTTCTCTCGACGCTACACCGCGAGCGACTGCTCGCGCTGGAGTTTTGCCGACCCGTCCCCAACTCGGCGTATGGACCACCTCCGTGCCGGCGCGGCGTTGTTCAACGCCGGCCACTACCTCGCCGCTCACGAGCCGTGGGAACACCGGTGGCTGGAGGCACCCGCCGGCGAGCGCGACGACTGTCTGCAGGGGCTCGTACAGGCGACGGCGGCGACGCACAAGTCCCGCACCGGCAACTGGTCGGGGGCGGTCGGGTTGGCCGAAAGCGCCGTCGAGTACCTCGAAGGCTGTGACCACGACGAGTTACGGGCGTGGCTTCGCGGCCTCGCCGCCGACCCCGAGTTGGGCGAACGCGAGCGGCCGCCCCGCCTCCGCATCGACGGCGAGACGGTCACAACGGCCGATTTGCAGTTCCCCGCCGCCGGCATCGCTGCCGAGGCGCTCGCGGAAACCCGCGGCGACGAACTCGTCGAGCAGGGGGTCGGCTACGCCGAAGCCGATATCGCCGACGGCAACGAGACGAGTCCGTTCGTGACGCTGACGCTGGATTACCTGCGCGGCGGGTCGCCGACGGCCCGAAAACGGCTCGTCCAGCACGTCGAACGGCGGCAGGCCCGGGAGGCCGACGTGGACGGGCTCTTCGAGTGAGTTACCCCGGAATCTAACCGTTCGGCCGCAGAGAGCGTAGCCATGCGAGGGTTAGTCATCGGACGGTTCCAGCCGTTCCACGAAGGGCATCGTCGGCTGGTCGAAGAAATCGCCGACGAGGTCGAGGAGGTCGTCGTCGGCATCGGCAGCGCCGGCCAGTCACACACGAAGCGAAACCCCTTCACGTCGGGTGAGCGCGTCCAGATGGTCCAGAACGTCCTCGATGAGGTCGACGCCAAGACCTACCTCATCCCCATCGCCGACGTGGAGCGAAACGCCGTCTGGGTGAAACACATCGAGACGCTGTGTCCCCGCTTCGAGGTGGCCTACACGAACAACCCCTTCGTCGAACGGCTCTTCGAGGAGGACGGCTACGAGGTCCGGGGGACACCACTGCACAACCGCGAGGAGTTCTGTGGGTCGGAGATTCGGCGACGGATGCTGGCCGGCGAGGAGTGGACTCACCTCGTCCCCGACCCGGTCGTCGCGGGTATCGAAGAGATAGACGGCGTCGAACGGTTGCGGAAAATCGAGTCGACGGACGACCCGGCGGAACGTGAGGGGTAGGGCAGTCAGTTGTCGGGTTCGTCTTTCGGTTTTCCTTCGAAGGTGAACTCCGCGGAGTTGTCCCGCGGTTCGTAGCCGAGGACCTCCTTGGCGCGCTCGAGGGAGTAGTACTTGCGGTCGTTGTCGGAGATACCGTAGACGATTTCGTAGTCGTAGTCGGCCTGCAAGGCACGGTCGTGGATGTGCGCACAGTCCCGATAGGAGAGCCACATCGCCTGCCCGCGTTCGTACTCCTTCGGCGGGTGGTTCCGGGTGAGGTTGCCGATGCGGATGTTGCACACCGAGATGCCGTGTTCGTCGTGGTAGTAGCGACCGATGGTCTCGCCGGTGGCCTTCGAGATGCCGTAGAAGTTCCCGGGGCGTGGCAGTTCCGTCCCGTCGAGGAGGAACTCGTCGTCGGTCCGATAGAGGTCGGGTTTTCGGTCGGTTTCGTAGTGGCCGACGGCGTGGTTCGAAGAGGCGAAGACGAACTTTTCGACGCCAGCATCGATTGCGGCGTCGTACAGCACTTTCGTCCCGTGGATGTTGTTGTCGAGAACGGAGTCCCACGGCGCGTCGCGTCGCGGGTCACCGGCGAGGTGGACGACGGCGGAGACGCCCTCACACGCCTCGGCCATCAGTTCCTCGTCGGTCACGTCGCCGACGAAATACGGGTGGTCGGGGTCGAACGGCGGCGGGTTGTGGAACAGGTAGCGCCAGTCGTAGTCGTCGCCGAGGCCTTCCCGGATGGCCGTCCCGACTGCGCCCTTGGCTCCGGTGAGCAACACGGTGTCGTCCATTTACGTGACGAAAAGCGTGAGACGGACAAGAAACGTGCGGTTCGTTCGTCGTCGGGGGTCGACCGACGTCAGTCCGCCGCCGCGGGTTCGTCGTCGAGTTTGACGAGTTCCTCGACATCGGGAATCTCGGCCTGTGCGTCGGTGATGATGTCGATGCGGCGGGTGAGTTTGTCGCGAGCGTAGTTGACAAGCGGCATCGGGTCGATGACGCTGTCGCCGACCGAGACGGTTTCGGCGACCATCGGCATCAACTCCATCAGCGTCTCCTGGACGACTTGCTCGTCGACGCCGTCCTCGGCGAGGTGTTTCTGGACTTTCTGCATCCCGAAGCCGACGTGTCGGCCCTCGTCGGAGCGGATGTAGTTGATACCCTTCACGAGCCCTTCGAGGTGCGGCGTGTCGCGGTCCGGCGGGGTGAGCGGGTCGTCGTCATCGGGGCCCATCGCCGACGTGATGCCGAAGTAGCCGGTCTGGGCGAGAATGGATTCGACGACGAGGTGGTAGTGACAGTACGCCCGGACGCGATTTTCTGGCGTGTCGTCGGTCAGAAGCGTCTCCATCGCCTCCTCGGTGCGGTCGAACAACTCGATGTAGCCATCCGGGAAGAAGCGCTGGTCGGTGGGCGCGACTTTCTCCCAGCCTCGTTCCTCGGCGACCGGATAGATGACTTCTCGCCAGTAGCGGTCGAAGAACTGGGTGTGTTTGGCCTCCTCGTAGATTTGGCTGGAGACGAACATCTGGTCGTTGATGTCGTCCAGTGCAATCATCAGCGGCGCGAGGTCCTCGGTGACCGCCTCCTCGCCCGCCCCGAACAGCGCGAGATACTGCATCGTCTCGAAGAACTCCTGTTCGGTGCCCTCCATCTCGATGGCCCGCTTTCGGTCCTGTTCGATGAGTTTCCTCTCGATGTCCTCGTAGGGGTCCCAGTGGTTGTAGACGGCGTGTTTGAAGTAGCCGCCACCGACGGTGTCCTCGCTGATGCGCATCTCTCGGCTGTCGTCACGAATCTGTGTCATGGACGGACACACCTACCGACCACTACAGAATCGTCCTGTTGCCTCGAATGCGGGGTGGTTTATGTTATTAGTCGACACGGACCACTCTCGAACCAACTGCAGGAGGGCGCTACTGTCCCTCGAACTCCGGGTCCCGATTCTCCATGAACGCCGCGACGCCCTCGGCGAAGTCGTCGCTGTCTATCATCGTCTCCTGGGCCAGCGCCTCCTCTCGAAGCGTCTCCTCTAGAGAGCGCTGGTGGCTCCGGTAGACGAGTCGCTTCGCGGCGCCGACGGCCATCGTCGGCCGGCCGGCGAGCGTCTCTGCGCGGTCGTCGACGAACGAGTCGAGTTCCTCGGCCGGTACGGTGTCGTTGGCGACGCCCAACTCGACGGCCTCCTCGGCGTCGATTCGGTCGCCGGTGATGACCAACTCCAGGGCCTTCCGGACGCCGACCAACCGCGGGAGGACGTACGTCGCACCGGTGTCGGGCGCGAGTCCGATGTTGGTGAATCCCCACTCGAAGAAGGCGTCCTCGGCGGCGTAGACGAAGTCACAGGCCGCCGCTATCGACCCGCCGGCGCCCACCGCCGGCCCGGGAACCTTCGCGACGGTCGGTTTCTCCATCCGAATCAGTCCGCTGGCGATGGCGTTCAGCCCGTGTTCGAGTTCGGCGGCGGGACTGCCACCGCCCATGTCGCCGGCCAAATCGAGACCGGAACAGAAGGCGTCACCCTCGCCGGTGATGACGACACAGCGAACCGAGTCGTCGTAGGCGGCGTCGTGGATGTGTTCGGCCATCTCCTTCGACGCCGGGGCGTCGACGGCGTTCTTTCGTTCGGGGTTCGATATCGTGATGGTCGCGACGGCACCGTCGCGGGTCAACTCGACGCTCATAGACGTTCCCCCGAGGCCAGTGACTTTACTCTGTGTATCGCGAGGGAGAGGGCTTATCGGCGCGACGCCCCTCGTCGTGGTATGGAATCCGGGACGGACGACGGCGAAATCGACGCCGACGCCCCGAGCGAGGGGCCGGGCGACGGCTGGGTCACCGTCCGCGGCGCGTTGGGCGGGCTCGCGTTGCTGTGGCTGTCGGCGATGTCCGGCTTCGGCGCGCTGCAGGCGGCGGTGTACGGCGTGCGGACCGACCCGCTTTTCGGCCTCGTCGCGGCCGGCGCCGTGGCGCTATCGGCGCTGGCCGCCTACGGCTCGCTTCGCTCCTTCGGCCTGCGCTGAACCTACTCCTCCGAGGACATCCGGACGGTCAACACCGGCACGTCCGCGGTGCGGACGATGCGTTCGGTGACGCTCCCGAGCAGGTAGCGGTCCAGCCCGCTTCGACCGTGTGTGCCCATCACGATGGCGTCGATGTCGGCCTCGTCGGCGTACCCGAGGATAGCCGTATGCGGCGCCCCCTCTTCGAGGTCGGTGACGACTTTGACGCCGGCCTCGTCGGCACGGGCGCGAATCTCTTCGAGGGCGTCCTCGCCGATGTTTCGAATCCGTGCTTCGACCTCGTCGTCCATCATCTCCGGTGCGTAGGGGATATCCTCGACGACGAACAGGACGTGCAGTTCCGCGCCCGTCGCTTCGGCGAGTCCGATGGCTTCTTCGACTGCGCGGTTGCTCGCGTCGCTGCCGTCGGTCGGAAGCAGAATCCGGTCGTACATGAGCGGAGTGTCGCCCCCGGGGTACAAAGAGATGCGGGGCGGCCGCCGTCTTCAATCGGCCAACAGCGCCGCGTGTTTCTCCCGTATCTTCTTCAGTTTCGGGTTGATGTTGACGACGCAGTAGGTGTCGTTGGGGTTCTTCTCGAAGTAGTCTTGATGGTACTCCTCGGCGCGATAGAACTCGTCCAGCGCTTCGACCTCCGTGACGATGTCGTCGTCGTACAGCGGCTCGAGGTCCTCGATGACCGCCTCAAGAGTCTCGCGTTGTGCGTCGTCGTGGTAGAACACCACCGACCGGTACTGCGTGCCGATGTCCGGGCCCTGTCGGTTCAGTGAGGTCGGGTCATGGATGGTGAAAAACACCTCCAGGAGGTCCCGATAGGAGATGGTTTCGGGGTCGAACTCGACCTGAACGGCCTCGGCGTGGCCGGTCTCCTCCCGGCAGACGGCCTCGTAGGAGGGGTCATCGACGTGGCCGCCGGCGTAGCCGGAGACGACCGACTCCACCCCGTCGAGTTCCTTCAGCGCGGCCTCGATACACCAGAAACAGCCCCCTGCGAGCGTCGCGGTCTCTGTCATGGTTCCCGATAGGGGTTCGAGATGCTTCAATTGGTGGTCGGCGGGGATTCAGTCGTCGGACCCACCGACCTGTTCGTGTTTGTGCAACAGCGCCATCCGCTCTTTGAGGTCGACGCCCTTCTTGTCGTAGGCGCGGATGCGATAGAAGTACAGCGCGGCCGACAGCGCCATCCACGCGAGGACGACGGCGAACGCCGAGGGTGCACTGGAGACGACGAGGACGGTGAACGCCAGCGAGACGACGACGTTGCCGACGGCGACGATTCGGAGGACGGGCATCGGGAGTTTGTAGATGGAGTACTCGTAGCGCTGGGGGAACACCTTCGGGAGGTTCCACAGCGCGACGCCGCCGATGGCGAAGGCGATGAAGATGCCGGTGACGACGACGACGACGAGCCAGTCGAGTACGTCCGGCGGCGTGATGGCGTCGAGTTGGCCGACGAACGGCGCCGCGAGAAGCGGCGGGATACCGAACAGCAGGATGGCCCGATGCGGGGTGTTGTAGTCGTCGTGGACCGACGCGAACACGTCGGGGACGACCTCGTCGCGGGCCGCCCGCATCACGGTCCGGGAGTAGGAGGTGAACAGCGTGTTGACGGTCGTTGCGGCAGCGATGAGTGCTGAGACGCCGACGACCAGCAGAATCGGCGTCGGGAGGACGCCCGTCGCGACCTCGGCGAGGCCGCCGTCGACGGGTTCGCCGCCGAGTTGCCCCGAGACGGTCATGTTCTCCAGCGGAATCGCGCCGATGAGCGTGAACACGATGGCTATCGACAGCACCGTCACGATGGCCATCCCGATGGCGAGGACGCGCGGGATGTTCTCGACGGGATTTTCGAGTTCTTCACCGATTTCGATTATCATGCCGAACCCCTGGAACGGGATGTACAGCGTGACGACGGCCAACAGGAACGGCGCGAAACTGTCGGCGAACGGTTGGCCCTCGCCGGAGGGGAACACAGGCGTGTAGTTCGCGGTTTCGACGTGTGGAATCCCGCTGACGACGAAGGCGACCATCCCGAGAATGAGCGCGATGACGAACGCGATTTGGACCTTCGTGACGATTTGGACGCCGACGTAGTTCAATACGAGAAACAGGCCGAGCAGTCCCCACACCGCCGCGACGGTGGGGACCGACCCCATACCGAGCGTGTCCAGCAAGCCGTTGAGGTAATCCGAGAAGCCAACGGCGGCAAAGAGTAGGTACGACCACACCGCGAGCACCGGTACCGAGACGCCGAGCATCCCCCAGAAGGGGCCGACCAGCCGCGAGCCGTAGACGTAGATACCGCCGGCGACGGGAATCGCCCCGCCGAGTTGTAACAGCAACAGTACCCCGAGCACCATCGGGACGATGGAGACGAGAATCGCGACGGTGATACTCGGGCCGGCCGCCGCGGCCATCTGCGTCGGGACGATGAAGATGCTCATGCCCAGCGCTGTCCCGACCAGAAGCGCGACCGCCCCCCAGAGTCCGACCTGTTCGTCTATCAGTTTGTATTCGTCGGCTGACATCGTGGTGTGACGGACCGTACCACGCAATCGTCTTTAGTGTATCTCCGGTTTTCGGCCGCCGTTTATCAGTGATTCTCGCTATCGTCGCCGGAACAGCCGTTCCCGGAGCGACCGCGAGGACGGTCGCTCGGCGAGCAGTACCGGTGTCTCGATGTCTTCGAGCACCGACAGCGCGAGCGACCCACCGACGACCCGCGACAGGAGGCCCCGTTCGGTGGCTCCGATGACAACGAGCGAATGGGATGCCGCGGCCGCTTCGATTGCCGCCTCCACGTCACCCGTCTCGACCAGCAATTCGGCGTCGACGAGGCCGTGCTCGGTGGCCCATTCGGTGAGGAACGCTCGCCCGGCCTCGGCGTCGCCGTCCTCGGCGACGTACAACAGCGCCACCTCGGCGCCGACCGTCTCCCGGAGCGCACGGGCGACGGCCGCCGACAACTCCGAGGAGTAGCCGCCGGCGGTCGGAACCAACACCCGCGAGGGGTCGAACGACTCGCCGTCGAAGACGAGGAAATCACACGGGAGGTCGTGGGCCAACTCCTCGACGACGCCTTCGGCCCGGCCACCGAAGCGGGCGCCGCTGTACCCCATCACCACGGTGTCGGCGTCGTTGGTTCGGGCAGCGTCGAACACCTCCGCGAGGCCGCGATGAGAGAGCACCGTCTTCGTCTCGACGGGAACGCCGACTGCTTCGGCGTCGGCCTCCGCCGCCGCGAGAAGGTCGGCGGACTCGGCGTCGATCCGCTCGCGGTTCTCCGCGGCCGCCGACAGCGCCGTCTGGTCCGGTACCTGTACGATGTGTATCGCGAGGACGTGCCCGTTTTGATGTTTCGCCAACGCCGCCGCAATCGAGACCAGCGCCGCCTCGGTTCGGGGATTCGACAGCGCGACCATCACCGTCGGCCCATCGGAGCCGTCCGCCCGCTCGTCGGTCGAGGTCACGGCGGGTGTCTCACTCGTTGGGCAGCGCGACGACCGGTAGCGTCGCCTCGGTAACGAGTCGGACCGACGTATCGCCCGACAGCAGTCGAACGAGTCGACTTCCCTCGCGGGCGACGAAGGCGATAGCCGTCGCGTCGTGACCGTTCGCCTCCGCCAACAGCGTCTCGACGACATCGGTTCCGTACGCCGTATCTCGCTCGACGGCAACGTCGTCTCCGAGGGCGTCTTCGACGACATCGAGGATGTCTTCGGCGTCTTCTTGGCGTTTCTCAAGCGGCGCCTTGTCGATGCCGCCGCCGGCCTTCTCGATGACGTGGACCGCGACGACCTGCTCGATTTCGTCGAGATATGGCGAAAGCGCGGCACACGTCTCGGCCGCGTCGTCTTCGGTCGCGACCGGAACGACCACGCGCTGTAGGAGAGTCATACTTGGTGGTACGCTGGGCCGTCCGTTAAGCCTTCCCTCGCAGTCAGGAGGTGGTGAATCCGGCTGTCTCGTCGTACTCCTCGAGAACCCACTCCAGTTCCTCTATCGCGCGGAGGATGGCGACCTCGGCGGTGTCCTCGAACTCCGAGGAGGGCGGGTCGTAGTCGTCGTACTGGGCCTCCAGTTCCGCGATTCGCTCTCGAATCGCCGCTTCGTCTCGCATACCTCGAGACACCGCCGGAGCCCTCTTTGTCCTTGCGGCGTCGAGCGCGCCGCCGGAAGTCGGAAGCCGCTGGCTCCCCAACACCGGGTATGGCCGACGAGATTCCCCAAACCGACGAGGAGTGGCGCGAGGTGCTGACCGACGAGGAGTACCGAATCCTCCGCGAGCAGGCCACCGAACCGAAGTTCACCGGCGAGTACCTCGGCAAGGACGACGACGGCAACTACTGCTGTGCCGGCTGTGGCGCCGTCCTCTTCGACTCGGAGACGAAGTTCGACTCGAACTCTGGGTGGCCCTCCTTCTACGACGCCGAAGCGAATTCCGTCGAGTTGCGCGAGGACCGCAGCCACGGGATGGTCCGCACCGAGGTCGTCTGTGCCCGCTGTGAAGGCCATCTCGGACACGTCTTCGACGACGGACCGGAACCGACCGGTAAGCGGTTCTGCATCAACTCCGCGGCGTTGGATTTCGAATCGGAGTAACCCCCACGCCGGGAATCGAAGTGATAATCCTCATATAACGCGCCCGACAAGCGGCGACAAGGATGTCCACGAACGACACCAGTGGTGTGAGCCGACGGGATTTCGTCCGGGTCACTGCTGGCGCGACGGCCGCGGCCGCCGCCGCGTCGACCTCGGCGACGACCGCGTACGCACAAGAGGAGTTCGACTACGGCGGTTGGTTCGAGGGCGTGCCGAACTTCGAAGGCACCGTCGACCGGACCGGCGAGGACGAGGTCCGCGTCATCGTCGGTCCCGGTGGCGACCTCGTCTTCGACCCGCCGGCGATTCACGTCGACCCCGGAACGACCGTCGTCTGGGAGTGGGACCAGGGATTCCACAACGTCGTCGAGAAGGAATCCGGCGAACGATACGGCAGCGAACTCGCCGACACCACCGGGACGACCTACTCGGTTACCTTCGAGAGCGACGGCATCTCGACGTACGTCTGTGAGCCGCACGAAACGCAGGGCATGAAAGGCGCCGTCGCCGTCGGCAGCGGCGAGGGAACGCCCGATATCACCGAAGGCGAGATGGGAATGGCCGACGGTGGCGACAGCGGTGGCGGCGGCAGCGGCGACGGCAGTGGCGAGGGCGGGGACGGCGAAAACGGCGGCAGCGACGGTGACGGCGGCAACGGTGAAGGCGGCGACGGGAGTGGCGGCGACGGTAGCGGACTCCCCGGCAACGACGTGTTGGCGCTGTACGGCATCGCGCTCGTTCTCGCGTTCCTCTCGCCGATTGCCCTCGTCGTGTTGATGCTCCGTCAGGGTCAGGACGAACCCGAGTACTGAGCGGTCTCACCGGCGGTGAGCGTTCGTTTTCGGGTCGAGTTGGCGCTCGTAGAGGGGGGAACAGCCACCCTCGGGGATTTATATTTCCGGCCATTACGGCGAGACATGACCGACCTCTCGTTGGACGCCGAGCAACTCGACCGCTACTCCCGACACATCATCATGGACGGCGTGGGACCGGAGGGACAGAAGCAGCTCCTCGATTCGAACGTGCTGTGTATCGGTGCGGGCGGTCTCGGATCGCCAATTATCCAGTATCTCGCCGCCGCGGGCGTGGGCACCCTCGGCATCGCCGACGACGACGTGGTCGAGCGGTCGAACCTCCAGCGACAGGTCATCCACGGCGACCCCGACGTGGGGCGGCCGAAAGTCGACTCCGCACGGGAGTTCGTCGAACGACAGAACCCCGACGTGACCGTCGAGACCCACGAAACACGCGTCACCGCCGACAACATCGAGGGACTGCTCGAGTCCTACGACGTGGTCGTCGACGGGTCGGACAACTTCGCGACGCGATATCTCGTCAACGACGCGTGTACGCTCGCGGGCGTCCCGTTCGCCCACGGCGCCATCCTCCGGTTCGAGGGGCAAATCACGACGTTCGAGGCGAACGACGACGGCCCCTGCTATCGGTGTCTGTTCCCCGAGGCGCCGCCGGCGGGTACCGTCCCCGACTGTGCGACGGCCGGGGTCCTCGGCGTCCTCCCCGGGACGGTCGGCTGCATTCAAGCGACCGAGGCCGTCAAACTCATCCTCGGGTACGGCGAGACGCTCGACGGTCGGATGCTGTTCTACGACGCCGGCGACATGACCTTCGAAGAAATCGCCATCGAACCACGCCCAGACTGCCCGGTCTGTGGTGACGGCGAAGAGCGAATCGAGTCGATACACGACGTGGAGTACACCGAGACCTGCGCCATCTGAGCGGTCTCAGGGGGTGCGTATCTCCTCGCGCTCGAATCGCTCGCCGCGCCAGCGCCAACTGCCGAGTTCGGCGTCGTCGGCCAGCGAGACGATGACGTAGGAGCGGTCGGGCCACGCCGCCAGTCGAGCGTCGGTGTCGCTCGGTTCGGCCGGTCCCCGTGGGTGGGAGTGGTAGAAGCCGACCACGTCCAGTCCCGCCGCGTCGATGCGTTCCAGGAGGTCGAGCTCCTCGGTCGGTGCGATTTCGTAGCGCGTCCGCGGCGTCGGAGCGGCGTTGTCCGCCCGATAGCACCGCTGAACAGTCGATGTTTCGGTGCCGTGGTCGCCGGCCAACACGCCGACGACTTCCTCGGGGACGCCCTCGCGGGCGTGGGCGAGTATCTCCGCTCTGAGTTCCGACGGCAACGCGAGCGTCATACCGTCGTCCGAGCGAGCGGTCGTGTCGCCCACTCCTCGGGCGCTTCGAACGTCTCGGGATGCAGCAGTGCCGCCAGCGTCTCCAAGGTGTCGACGACTCGTGGACCAGGGCGGTTCATCAGGTGGTGGCCGTCCATCGCGTAGGCACGGTTGGTCTCGACCGCCCGGAGCTGCTCGAAGCCCAGCCGGTCCGTCAAATCCGTGAGGTTCTCGAACGTCTGTTCGAGTTCGAATCCACACGGCGCCGCGACGAGGACGTCGGGGTCGTACTCGCGGATTTCGGCCCACTCTCGCGGCGTCGAGGCGTCGCCGGGGTCGGCCAGTCCGTAGCGACCGCCAGCGAGGTCGACCAACTCGGGCACCCAGTGGCCGGCGACCATCGCCGGGTCGAGCCAATCGAGGATGGCCACCTCCGGTCGGTCGTCCGTGTCGCTCACTCGGCGTTCGACCGCCTCGACGCGACTCCGGAGGTCGGCGAGGAGGCTCTCGGCACGCTCCTCCCGACCCAGCGCCGCACCGATTCGCTCGATGTCTTCGAAGATGTCACCGAGGCTGTGGGGGTCGGTCGTCAGCAACTCACAGTCCAATCCAAGGTCCGCAATGGCCTCCTCGACGACGACGGTGTCGACGGCACACACCTCACAGATTCCCTGTGAGATGACGAGGTCGGGGTCGGCTTCGGACAGTGCCTCGCGGTCGATGGCGTAGACCCCGCCGTCGGCGTCGGCCTGTTGGACCTGTTGGTCGATGTCGGTGCTGGACGCGGAGGCGTCGATTCGGGATTCGACGACGGACGGTACCCCGGTCGCCTCCGGTGGGTAATCGCACTCGTGGGAAGTCCCGACGGGTTCGACGCCGAGGGCGTAGACGATTTCGGTCGCCGACGGCAGCAGTGAGACGACGCGCATATCTCCTGTAGGGACGCCAGCGGGTTAAAGGAACCCCGCGACGACAGTCGAGTCGTGCGGGTCGACTACCACACCCACTCGACGTACTCCGACGGCCGCTTCATGTGGTCGATGTGCAGCGCCGCCGAAGACGCCGGCCTCGACGCTATCGGCTTCGCCGACCACTGCAACGTCTCCTCCCGGCCGGCCCAGAAGCGGGCGAAGAAGGCACTCGGATTCAACCTCGACGTGACCTACGAGCGTCGACGCGACGCCATCGAGACCGTCGACGACCGCTTCGATATCGACGTGTACGACGGCGTCGAGATGGACTACGACGCCCGGGACGAGGAGACGATTGCGACGTTTCTGGACGAGGCCGACTTCGCCTACGCCATCGGCAGCGTCCACCACCTCGACGGGATGAACGTCCACATCGAACCGTACTTCGCGAAGAAAAGCGACGACGAGCGCTCGGCGTTGGTCGACACCTTCTACGAGGAGGCGGTCGCGCTGCTGGAATCGGAGTTGTTCGACATCGCGGCCCACGTCGATTTAGTGGAGCGTAATCCCGCCCTCCGGGGGTATGCGACCGAAGACCACTACAGAGCGGTCGCCGAGGCCGCCGCGGATTCGCGGACGAAACTCGAACTCAACGCCGGTCGCATCCTCGCCGACTACGGCGAGTTCCATCCCAATCCCGACTTTCTCGACGTACTGGCGGAATACGGCGTCGAATTCGTCCCCGGCACCGACAGCCACGACCCGACCGAAATGGGCGAACGAAAAGAGGAACTGGAGACGTTCGTCGCGGTACACGGCCTCGAAACCGCCGAGTTGTCGCTTTAGACGTGGAAATCGTAGAGGTCGTCGCCGACGTGGTGCAGCGACTCGACGACTTTCCCGCTGTCGCCGACCATGTCGTCGCCGTCGGCCTCTGCCCGACCGATGGCGAGGGCCTTGCTGTGGGTCTCCTCGACGATGACGACGAGGTCGCCGGGTTCGATGTCGTCGGTCGCCTCGGTGATGCCCGGCCGCATCACGTTCGCGCCGTCGGAGACGAAGGAGATGGCTCCCGAGTCGACGGTGACGACGTGGTTCTGTGGCGGATACTCGTTTGCGCCGCGGACGGTCAAAAAGAGGTCGCCGTCGAAAGAGGCGACGAGCGGGTCGCCGTCGACGAGGACGACCTCGCGGTCGACGTCGGTGAACTCGACGCGTTCGTAGCTGTCGCCGTCGAGGTCGACGCCGAGGTGGTCGGCGAGGTCGGCCTCCAGTTCGCTGATTTCGTCCGACCGGAGGTGGTGGCGTGACTTCACGTCCATACCCGAGAGTCAGTCGTCACCGGCTAAAAACCGCCGGTCCGGCGGTCCGAATGCTCACGTGTCGCCGCCACCGCTAAGACGGGAGCGCCCAGTAATCCAGTATGATAGATTTACGCAGCGACACGGTGACGAAGCCCTCGCCCGCGATGCGAGAGGCCGCCGCCGACGCCGAAGTCGGCGACGACGTGTACGGCGAAGACCCGACGATTAACGACCTCGAGGCGACGTTCGCCGAGGTCGTCGGGAAGGAGGCCGCACTGTTCGTCCCCTCGGGGACGATGGGCAACCAAATCGCCGCGAAGGTCCACACCGAAGCGGGCCAAGAGGCCCTCGTCGAACGCGAGAGCCACGTCTACAAGTGGGAGTTGGGCGGCCTCGCACAGCACGCCGGCCTGCAGGCGCGGACGATAGACGGCGGCGACCGAGGCGTCGTGACGCCCCGAGCAGTTCGGGAAGGGTACGTCGAAGAAGACGACCACCGTCCCGGAACCGGGCTGCTGTGTCTGGAGAACACCCACAACAGCAAGGGCGGGACAGCCATCGCGGCCGAGCGCATCGACGCCGCCTGCGAGACAGCCCACGACCACGGCGTCGCGGTCCACCTCGACGGGGCGCGTCTGTTCAACGCCGCGGCCGCCTTGGAGACCGACGCCGCCCGCCTCGCCCGCGAGGTCGATTCGGTGATGTGCTGTCTCTCGAAGGGGCTCGGCGCGCCCGTCGGGTCGATGCTCGCCGGCAGCGAGGCGTTCGTCGAGGCGGCCCACCGGGTTCGGAAACTGTTCGGCGGCGGAATGCGACAGGCCGGGATGATTGCCGCGCCGGGACTGCTCGCCCTAGACAACCGCGAGCGACTTGCCGAGGACCACGAAAACGCCCGACGACTGGCCGAGGAACTGGATGCAATCGAGGGACTGTCGGCGCGAGAGCCGGAGACGAACATCGTGTTGGTCGAAACCGCAGACCCCGCCGAGGCGTTCCTCGAACGCTGTGAACGCGAGGACGTGTTGGGCGTCCCGTTCGGAGAGCACGTCGTGCGGTTCTGTACGCACCTCGACGTCGATACTGACGACATCGACGCCGCGGTTCGCCGAATCGAGCGGGCGGCGTGAGTTCGGTTACTTCCGGCCTTCGCGCATCCCTTCGGAGAAGCTGAGCAGCGTCCGCCGGAGGAGCAGGAAGAAGGCGAAGACGATGAGCAGCAGCACCAGGATGATGCCGACGAGGACGGGGTCGACCTCAGGCAGCTGCAGGGGGAACATACTCGCCGGTTGCCGCGCCACCGCAAAATCGTTTCGGGGCGACGACTCGGCGACACCGCGACGGAACAAAGTTCTTAGCCCCCCAGTTAAAAACGAACAGCAATGAGTCTCCTGCCCTCCAGCCCGGACGTCTCTCCCGACGGTGAGCCTCGGGTCGTCGGCCTCGACAGCGAGGAGGCCGACGACCTGATGGCCGCGCTCTCCTCGACGACGGCCCGGCAACTCCTCGCTGAACTCCACGAGGAGCCGGCGCCACCCGGAGAGCTCGCCGACCGGGCCGACACCTCTCTGCAGAACGCCCAGTATCACCTCGAAAAGCTCGAGGACGCCGGCGCAATCGAAGTCGTCGGCACCGCCTACTCCGAGAAGGGCCGGGAGATGCGCGTCTACGGTCCCGCCGACAGCCCGCTCGTCATCTTCGCCGGCGAGAAGGAACGCGCCTCGGGGCTTCGAGCAGCGCTGTCGCGACTGTTCGGCGGCTTTCTCGCCCTCGCCGTCGGCGCCCTCGCCGTCCAGGAACTGTTCGGCGGGGTTCCCGAAAGCGCCGCCCCCACAGGCAGCGGGGGCAGCGACGCCGGTGGAAACGGTGGCGGCGTGGAAGCAACGCAGACACCGACACCGGAGACTACGCCACAGGGAACCACGACGGCGACTGAGAGCAACGACGTGGGTGCCTTCGACGCAACGGAGACGCCTGCACCGGAGGCGACCGAAAGCACGACGACGGCCGAACCGATGGACACCCCCGCAGCGACCGAGCAGGCGTCGACGCCCGCCGAAACCGCTACACCGACGCCCACCGCCGAAGACGCGGCAACGCCGGCCGATGGCGCCACCGAGTTCCTCGACCCGCTGTTCGACGCGCTGTTCGGGGCGGGGCTGGAACCGGGCATCGCGTTCTTCCTCGGCGGGGCGACGGTGCTGACCGTCGTCGTCGCGCTGACGTATCTCCGGGGACGGTAGGGTCGGCGTTTCGATACGTTAAATCGCCGTTTGACCTTCCGTTGATGCCTTATTATCACCGGTAGACGTATCTGACGCGCTGAACGCTTCGGCCCTCCACTCCCGCTGACGCCCCCTCCGACATCCCCCGCCCGGCGTTCGGCGCGTTCCTCCTTCATCACCCGCCGAGCGACGGCTACTCGAGCGGCCGCGGTTCGACGACGAATCGCTCGAACACCTCGCCGGAGGGGTCGGCGAGTCGGCCCTCGGCGCGACCGGCCGCGTCGTCGAACTCCAACTCCGCGTGGGCGGGTCGGTTCCACCGCGGGTCGGCGTGACTCCCCGGATTCAGCATCGGGACGGGGGCCTCACGGAACTCGGGGGCGTGGGAGTGGCCGAACACGAGGAGGTCGGCGTTGGCCTGCCGGCCGAGCATCGACAGCGCCGTGTCGGTGTGTTCGTGGCCGTGGACGACCGCGATTCGGAGCCCCGCCCACTCGACGAGTTCCTCGGCGGGGACGCGCTCTCGAACCGCCGGCGGGTCGTTGTTGCCGTAGACGCCGCGGAGGTCACAGCGGGCTTCGAAGGCGTCGAGAACCGTCTCGGTCATGTAGTCGCCGGCGTGGATAACGAGGTCGGCCGCGTCGACGGCCTCGGCGGTCCGACCCTCCAGTCGCGTCGAATCACGGCCGTGGGTATCCGAGAGGACGACGAGCATACCCGGGGTAGAACCCGCGGCCGCATGACACCAACGCTTAGTGTGTCCCCGTGGACGGGACCCTCATGGCAGGTAGTACGGGCGTCGTCCTCGCCGCGATGTTCGCCAACGGCGGTATCGCCGTCCTGAAGTTCATCGGCTTTCTGTTGACCGGAAGCCCCTCGATGCTGGCCGAGACGTATCACTCCATCTCCGACACTGGCAATCAGGTGCTGTTGCTGGTCGGCATCAAGTACAGCCAGCAGGACGCGAGCAGGACCCACCCGTTCGGCTACGGGAAGGCGCAGTTCTTCTACGCCTTCCTCGTCTCCGTGCTGCTGTTCGGCATCGCCGGCTGGGAGAGCCTCAAACACGGTATCAGCGAGGTCCGCGCCGGAGGTCACCAATCCGAGGCCGGCCCCGCGGAGTTCCTCGGCTACACCATCGACATCACGCCGCCGGTCGACCCCTTCTGGATAGTCGTCGCCATCCTCTTGGGCGGTATCACCTTCGAGACCTACGCGTTCGTGAAGGCCAACGCCGAACTCCGGCGACAGATGGAGACCTACGGCTGGTCGGGCTACCGGGAGGCCTTCGACCGGACGAGCGACCTGACGACGCTGACGGCGTTCACCGAGGACACCGTCGCTCTCGCGGGGTTGGTCGTCGCGCTGTTCGGTATCGTCGCCACACGCATCACCGAGAACCCCATCTACGACGCTTTCAGCGCGGTCGTCATCGGCGTGTTGCTGATGGGCTTTGCGGTGCTGTTGGCCATCGAGAACAAACGGCTCATTCTCGGCGAGAGCCTCGCGAGCGACGTCGAAAGTGACCTCCGGAGAATCGTCGAATCCCAAGAGAGCGTCACCCACGTCGACGACTTCCGGACGATGTTCATCGGGTCGGGTCAGGTCCTCGTCACCGCCGACGTGAGTTTCGATTCGGGGCTGACGACCGAGGAGGTCAACACCGGAATCAGCGAGATGGAGGCGGCGATGCGGGAGCGCGACGACCGCGTGAAGACCGTCTACATCGAGCCCGAACTGTAGCGGCCGGCCGTTTCGAGTCCTTTTTCCACCGCTGGCGACTACCTCGCGTATGCTCACAGCGGGCGTCATCGCGGTACAGGGCGACGTGGCCGAACACGCAGCGGCCATCCGTCGGGCCGCAGAGCGCCACGGCGAGTCGGTCACCGTCGAGGAGATTCGGACCGCCGGCGTCGTCCCGGAGTGTGACCTGCTGCTCATGCCCGGTGGAGAGTCGACGACGATTTCGCGACTGCTCCGCGAGGAGGGCATCGACGAGGAGATTCGCGCCCACGCCGCGGCCGGCAAGCCGATGTTGGTCACCTGTGCCGGCCTCATCGTCGCCAGCCGCGACGCCAAAGACGACCGCGTGACGACGCTCGACATCCTCGACGTGAGCGTCGACCGCAACGCCTTCGGCCGACAGAAGGACAGTTTCGAGGCGGCCCTCGACGTGACCGGTCTCGACGAGCCGTTTCCAGCCGTGTTCATCCGCGCGCCGGCCATCGACGAAATCGGCGACCGAATCGACGTACTCGCCACGTTCGACGGGCGGCCGGTCGCCGTCCGAGCGGACAACGTCGTCGGAACGGCGTTCCATCCGGAGTTGACAGACGACTCTCGTATTCACGGCCTGGCGTTTTTCCGATAGCGGCATCGACACGGCCCGCAAGCGAGTGGCTTTTTGAACCGCCGTCACCTCCCAACTGTATGAACGCACACATCGAGGGGGTTCGTGTCGCCGAGACCGCCTCGGGACTCGCGGCGGTCGTGACGCTCGGCGTCGAGGACGACGACGAGGTGTTGCCCATCTTCATCGGCGTCGAGGAGGCGACGAGCATCGCCCGGGGTCTCGACGCCACCGACATCGGCCGACCGCTCACCCACGACCTCCTGTTGGACGTGATGGAGGAACTCGGCGGGCGCGTCGAGCGCGTCGTCGTCTCCGGTCTCGACGACGGCACCTACGTCGCGGACCTCCACCTCGAAACGCCACGCGACGAGGCGGTCGTCGACGCCCGACCGAGCGACTCACTGGCGCTGGCGGCCCGAACGAACGCCGACATCGAAGTCGAAGAAGCGGTCTTCGAGACGAACCGCGAACCCCTCGACGAGTACGACGAACTCGACGACATCCGGGAGGTGATGGCCTGATGGACGGCGGCAGCGACGAGGACGTACTCGACGAACTGTTCGAAGTCATCGAGTCCCGCAAAGCGGAACTGCCGGAGGACTCCTACACCACCTCGCTGTTCACCCACGAGAAAGGCGAGAACGCGGTGTTGGAGAAGTTGGGCGAGGAGACGACCGAACTGATTCTGGCGGCGAAAGACGACGACCGCGAGGAGTTGGCCCACGAGGCCGCCGACATCGTCTACCACATGCTCGTGTTGCTGTCGATGAAGGAGATGGACCTTGAGGACCTGCGGGCGGAACTGCGGGAGCGGCGCTAATCGGTCGGGACGCGGTCGACGTGGTGGACTGCTTCGGGAGAGAGGAGTCGCCCGCTCGGGAGTTCGAGCCAGCCGTTGGCTTTGATTCGGACGGGCCCTTCGTGGAGAACCGTCTCCCCATCGGCATCGGCGTAGACCACCGCGACCTCGTATCGCTCCTCGAAAACGTCCGAGAGGGCTTCGCGGACGGCTTCTGCGGGGGCAATCATGCGTCCGACTACGAGCGTGTTGGCAAAAGTGTTGATGGGCGATTCGGACGACTACTGACGTTCGAAGCGGTAGGTGACGATTTCGCTCGTCGGGTCCCACTCGAAGTTCCCGCCGTGGACCATCTTCATTCGCTCCTTGTACGCCTCCAGTGAGTCAGAGCCTTCCCGCTGTGCGTCCTCGTCGGTCAAATCGCCGAGCGTGCGCTCCTCGACGCTGGCCACCTCGAAGGTCGTCTCCTCGATGGCGAAGGTGTCGCCTTCGGTCGCATAGCGGTTCGAGGCGCCGCGGCTGAGTTGCGTCACGTCACCCGCGAGGACGGCCTGTTTCACGCGGTCGTTCGGCAGGAGTGCGTCGGCGTCGATGGATGCCATACCGACCGTTGGGGCGCCACGGACTTAATCGGCGAGGAACCCGCCAATCGCGCCGCCGATGGCGCTGTCGATGGCGAAGACGACGGCGACGACGGCCCCGATGGCGAAGACGCCGAAGCCGGCGAGGACGCCACCTGGGCCACCGACGGTCGCGCCGACGAGCGTGACGAACGCCGCCAGCGCCACGGCCGCGACGAGGCCACCGAAGGCACCGGCCAAGAGGCCGTGCCACGCACCGCTGGCGAGGCCGCCGCCAGCGACGACGCCCGCGACGACACCGGCGACGAACCCCGCACCGAGGTGGCCGACGACCGGAAGCGCGAACGCGAAGAGACTCGCGACGACGCCGACGAGAAAGCCGATGACGACCGCACGCCAGTTGGTCATAGACCGACGTAGGGCGGCGGAAGACAAATCGTTGCTGGCCGACTCGGCGCGACGGCCCGACAGTACGGAACACCGATACACGGCGCTTATACGGCCGGACGTACAAACGAGGGTATGCACTTCGAAGACCTTCCGACCACGCCCCGGTCGGAGGAGTTGGTCGACAAGGCGTTCTCGCGGGCGGCACGCGCGGGGCGAGCGAAATCCGGGTTCGAGGCCCAGGAGTCGATGCTCCAGACCGCCTCGAACATCCTCTCGGACAACCTCGGCAACGTCGTCACGTCGTGGCCCGACTTCGAGTTGGTCGACGAGTTCTACTACGAACTCGCCGACGCGACGCTGGCCGACACGGACGTCGATGGCGTCGACGCGCTCCGGCAGCGGCTCTCGGAGGTCATGTGGGCCAGCCGGCAGTGTGACAAGATTCGCGAGGAGTACCACAGTCGCATCCGCAACGCCGACCTCGAAACCGCACGAAAGCTCCGCAAGCAGGCCTTTGCCCGACTCGCCGACGTGACCGAGCAGGTCGAAGACGACCTCCTGGCCATCAGCGAAGCACGGGACGCGCTGAAAGTCCTCCCCGACATCCGCGCCGACGAACCGGCCATCGTCGTCGCCGGCTACCCCAACGTCGGCAAGTCATCGTTCGTCAACGACGTAACCAACGCCCGCAACGAGACGGCGACGTATCCCTACACGACGACGGGCATCAACGTCGGCCACCTCGAACGCGACCGAATCCGCTATCAGTTGGTCGATACGCCCGGGCTGCTCGACAGGCCCGCCGAAGAGCGCAACGCCATCGAGGCCCAGGCGGTTTCGGCGCTGACGCACCTCGCCGACGCTGTCTTGGTGATGCTCGACGCCAGCGGAGCCTGTGGCTACCCGCTGGAGGACCAACTGGAGTTGCTCGCCGACATCGAATCGCAGTTCGACGCTCCCGTGGTCGTCGTCTGCAACAAGGCCGACCGGTCGACGGACGTGGAAGCCGACCACTACATGAGTGTCGAGACGGGCGAAGGCGTCGAGGAAGTCGTCGATGCGATGGTCGATGCGGTCGGGTACGAAGCCGAGTTGCCGTTCGAGGGGTAGCGAGACTCCGAACGGAGTGAGGAGTCTCGATTAGCGAACGGCGGCCAGCGGCCGCCGTGAGTAGCGAGACGCCGAGCGAAGCGAGGGGTCTCGTACCGAAACGGGGAGCGAAGCGAACCGTAGAGGAGTAGCGAGGTCGCCTGCGCCGACCTCGTACCGGAACCGGATTTTCCTAACTGAACAGCAACTTCCGGCCGAATCGTGGGAGCATTCCGATGGTCGACGTCGAGAAGGCGACTGCAGCGGTGGGGGAGGGGAGTCGGTCGCCGAACACCCAGCGGTAGCCGCGAACGGGGGTCAGTGCACCGAGGGCGAGAATCATGTGGACCGGAATGTCGACGGTGGCGTGTTCGACCGGGCGGAAGTGGGGGTTGTAGTGGTCCAGGGAGACGACCCAGAAGGCGGGATACTCGCGTATCTGGAGGTGGTCGCCGCGTTCGCGTTCGCGGTAGACGGCGAGGGCGCCCTTGTGGACCGACCACGGGAAGTTCGAGGAGACCACGTCGAGGTCGGCCGGGAGCGTGGGTTCGTCGACCTTGGAGACCCGAACGGACCCGTCGTAGCCGAGCGCTCGCGCCAACGGAATCGCCTCGCCCCAACTGTCGACGGTCGTCTCGTCCATACCTTCAGTACGGTCGGAGCGGATATAAAAAGCGGGCTGTCGAGGGACAGCAGGTGACGCGGGCGCCGCGTGGGCCGTCAGTTCGTCGTCGCGTTGTAGGTCACGCGGACGTTGTACGACACGGTGACGTCGCCGGGAGACACCGAGGTGCCGTCGGCGGCCGCGCCCGCGGCGGCGGCCTCGTATCGAACCGGCGCGTACCGCTGTTCGGAGGCGTCGACATTCGCGACGCTGGTGACGCTGAGGTCGCCGTTGTTCGCGATAGTGTCGGCCTGCAGTCGCGCATCGCTCATCGCGTCGGCGATGGCGTCCGAGCGGAGTTCCTCGCGACGCTCGTCGGAGAGCGTAAAGGAGACGTGGTTGACCTCGGCGCCGGCATCCGCGGCGGCGTCGATGACCGCACCGACGCGGTCGGGGTCATCGAGCGTCACCTCGAACTGGTGTGCGCCACGGTACTCGGGGGCGTCGCTGGACTGTTCCTCACGAGGGGGTCGGCGGTCCTGTCGGATGCGGTACTCGCTGGTCTCGTATTGCTCCTCGGAGACGTTCGCCTCGGCGAGGTTCTCACGGAGGTCCGCTGCGCCGGCCGAGAGGTCGTCGCGAACCGTCTGGGGGTCGTCACCTTCG
Source organism: Natronomonas sp. CBA1123 (assembly GCF_009741925.1). Taxonomy (GTDB): domain Archaea; phylum Halobacteriota; class Halobacteria; order Halobacteriales; family Haloarculaceae; genus Natronomonas. The sequence goes on along the minus strand of NZ_WPCC01000003.1, from coordinate 21,381 downwards.
GCGGTGACGGCGATTCGGAGGACGGCCTGGTTCGGGGCGGCATCGGCCTCGCCCGTCGCGTCGACGGTAATCGTCCTGTCCGCGGTTTCGTCCGTGTTCTGTGCGCCGGTCGGCATCATCATCGCGGCGCCGACCAGCCCCGCTGCGAGGAGGGCCGTCGCCACGACGAGTGCCGAGAGTTTCTTCGGGGACATACACGGAGGTAGTCGGCGGGAGACAGCGTATAAACGACGGTAGCTCAAAGAGGCTTTTGAGCCATCAGCTCTCCTCGATTTCGAGGTACCGGACCTGAACGTCCACGTCGAGACCGTACTCGGCGGCCAGTCGCTCGTCGATAGCGGCCGCAAGCCCCGGCCGCGGCGCGTCGGGTGGGACGCCGACGGTCACGACGACCTCCGAGGGGCGCTGGAGGAGGACGTACTCGCTCGTCGTCCTCACCTCGAGTTCGACGAGTTCGTAGCCGTCGTAGGCGGGGTCCTCGAGTTCGGCGTCGACGCCGGCACGGATGTCCTGTTCGGTGGTGGCGGTCTGATAGGAGTCGAAGGTGACGCCGCCGAGGAACAGCGAGAGGACGGCGATAGCGCCGACGAGAAAGACGACGCGCTTGAGCGTCGCCACGCGGGCCTGGTCGCGCTGGAAGAACCGCTGGGGGCGGTAGCCGGAGTACCACAGCACGACGAGCGCCGCGAGGTTGATAGAGAGGACGTTGACGGCGACGAGGACGGCCGAGCCGAGCGCGAGCGACGGTTCGCCGTAGGCGATACCGATGCCGACCGTCGCCGCCGGCGGGATGAGCGCGACGGCAATCATGACGCCGACCAGCGCCGCCGAGATGCCGGTCATCAGGCTTATCGCACCGGCGACGCCGGCGCCGATGGCGACCGCAAGCGACAGGAAGTTCGGCGACAGCCGCTCTTCGACCTCCGAGAGCGCAAGCGGGTCCAACCCCGGCGGAACGAGGTTCGTCGTCTGAACGAAGATGGCGAAGGCCGTCGCCGCGACGATAGAGAGGACGATGCCGAGCAACTGCAGTACTGCGCCGCGTCTGAACAGGTCCGTGTCGTCGATGACGCTGCCGACCGCCGCGGCCATCGCCGGGCCGATGAGCGGGGCGATGACCATCGACCCCACGACCGTCGCCGGGGAGTCGAGCAGCAGTCCCGCGGTGGCGATAATCGCCGAGACGACCGTCATCACGACGTAGGTCGGCAGCGACGACGCCAGTTCCTCCGCGCGCGCTTCGAGTTCCTGTCTGGCGATGCGCTCTTCGCTCTCCTCCTTTTCCGCGTAGCTCTCCTTCAGTTGTTCGAACCGTTCGGAGACGACCGTTTCGGCGCTCAACACGACGGTGTACGCCTCGCGGTCGAGACCCACATCTCGGAGTTCTTCGAGGATGGGTTCGACCGCGTTCGTCGGGAGCGGGAAGTACGCGACCGCGGTGTACTCCCGGCCGCTCGTCTCCTCGGTGACGACGTAGTCGATGCCCTCATCGTCGAGGACCCGGAGGACGGTCTGTCGCTTCCCGGCGGGGATGGTCACCTGGACGAGTCGCACAGACGGCCGTCGGAGCGAGGGGCGTTAACGCTACCGAACAAGCGGGCCGAACACGAACGGGACGGGGTTTATCGGCAATCCGACCGTACGACGTGTATGGTCTCGACAGGCGATTCCGCACCGACGTTCACCGCAACACTCGGAACCAGCGACCACGAATCGTTCGATTTGGCCGACGAACTCGGCGAGGGCCCCGTCGTGTTAGCGTTCTTCCCCGGCGCGTTCACACCGCCATGTACCAACGAGATGGTGGCGTTCCAAGAGCGGCTCGAACACTTCGAGGACGCCGGCGCGACGGTGTACGGCGTCAGCGCCGACTCGCCGTTCTCACAGGGCGCCTTCCGCGAGGAACACGGCATCGAGTTCGACCTCGTCAGCGACATGGCCGGCGACGCCATCGGCGCCTACGACCTCGAAATCGACATTCCCGACCTCGGACTGTTCGACATCGCCAACCGCGCCGTCTTCGTCCTCGACGGTGACGGAACGGTCGTCTACGAGTGGGTCGCCGAGGACCCCACGAACGAACCCGACTACGGAGCGGTCCTCGAAGCCGTCGAGTCGGCCTGAACCCAGGACCGCGCTCCTTATCCGGTCGAACCGTCAATCGACGGTATGTTCGATACACGCCCGAACCGCGAGTCCGAGGTCGTCCTCGTCGGGCGCTCCAACGTCGGGAAGTCGACGTTGATGCGGGAACTCACCGGCCACTCGAAGTTCGCCACCGGCGGCAGCCCCGGCGTCACCAAGAAACCCAACCACTACGACTGGGCCGCCGAGGACTTCGTCATCACCGACCTGCCGGGATTCGGCTTCATGTCCGGCGTCCCCGAGGAGGTTCGCGAGGACATCAAACGCGACGTGGTCCAGTACGTCGAAGAGTACGCCGAGAACATCCTCGTCGCCGTGTTGGTCGTCGACGGGAAGGCCGTCGTCGACATCATCGACCGCCACTCCGGCCCCGAGGAGATACCACACGACGTCGAGATGTTCGGCTTCCTGCAGGAACTCGGCATCCCCACCGTCGTCGCCGTCAACAAGATGGACAAAGTCGACGACCGCGACCAGCGACTCGACGACCTCGCCGAACGCCTCGGGCTCTACACCCCCTGGCAGCAGTTCGACGAGATTCTCGCGCCCATCTCCGCGAAACGTGGCAACATCAAAGCGCTCAACGACGCCGTCCGACACCACCTTCACGAACAGCAGCGCGACGATTTGTTCAAGTTCTTCTAGTGAACCTTTTTGCACGGTCGCTCGCCGAGGGCGAGCGACCGGCAAAAACGTTCATGAAAAAGACACGTCGGGCCTCCCGTTGGTCGGCCCTCGGTCCCGTGCGTGGCGGCTTCGCCGCCACGACGGTACGGTTGCGGGCAAGCCCGCAACCCGCGCCTCACTGCGTTCGGCGCGGAGAACCGCGCTCGCTTCGCTCGCGCGGATGCTACATGCTGGCGGACTGTTGAGGTATCTCGTCAGAACTGGAACGGTGGCTCAGAGAAAGTCCCTCATCACAAGGGGCTCAGAGGGGGTAACTTTCGTCACCGCCACCGAGTCGTGTTTTCGGGCCGGAGCGGTTTGAATGCCAGGGGTTTGCGCTCGTTGGGACGATACGGGATTGAACCCGAGCGTCACTCAACGAGCTGAATCGTGTTGCCGTTGGCGGTCGGGTGGAGGTCACGACCGATTTTGTAGCCCTCGCTACTTGCTAACTCGACGTATCCGGAGAGGCCCTTCAGGTTCTGGTGGGCGGGGATGAGGTGCTCCGGTTGGAGGGCGTCCAGCATCTGGTAGTGGCCCTCCTGAGAGAGGTGCCCCGACACGTGGATGTCGTCGTAGATACGAGCACCTTGCATCTTCAACAGCGTTTCAGCCTGGTATCGCTGGCCCTCGTTGGTGGGTTCGGGAATGACCCGAGCCGAAAAGATGACCTTGTCGCCCTCGTCGAGTTCGTACGACGTTTCGCCGCGTCCCATGCGGGTGAGCATCGCCCGAGGTTCACCTTGATGGCCGGTGACGACGGGCAGGAAGTTCTCCTTGCCCTCGTTCATGATGCGCTTGAACGCGTTATCGATGCCGTTGCGGCGGCCGTACATCTCCAAATCGTCCGGGTAGTCGGTGATTCCCAGTCGGTCGGCGGTGCCGCTGTACTGCTCCATCGAGCGGCCCAGCAGAATCGGCTGTCGGCCGATGTCCTCGGCGAACTCGACGAGCGAACTCACGCGGGCGATGTGGCTGGAGAACGTCGTGGCGACGATGCCACCGTCGTAATCCTCCAGGGAGTGCATCACGTCTTTCAGTTGGGCTCGAGCCACGGATTCGGAGGGCGTCTTGCCCTTCTTGTTCGCGTTGGTACAATCCTCGATGTAGCAGAGGACGCCCTCGCGACCGATTTCCCGGAACCGCTCCATGTCGATGGGCTCGCCGATGACCGGCGAGTGGTCGATTCGCTTGTCGAGGCCGTAGACGACGGCCCCTTCGGGCGTGTGGAGCACCGGATTGATGGCGTCGATGATGGAGTGGGTGACGTTGACGAACTCGAGTTCGCACTCCTCGCCGATGGACATCGTGCCGCCGGGGTCCATCTTGACGAGTTCGTTCTGAACGTCGAACTTGTCGTCGTCGCGGATTTCCTCTCGGACCAACTCGATTGTGAACGGCGTGGCGACGATGGGTGCGTCGTAGCGGTGGGCGAGTTTCGAGATGGCGCCGATGTGGTCGAGGTGGCCGTGTGTCGGGACGATAGCCTGTACGTCTCCATCGAGGTCGCTCATCACGCGGTCGTCCGGAATCGCACCCATATCGATGAGGTCGAGGCTGTGCATCCGCTCGGTTCGAACGTTGTCGTGGATGAGCACCTTCGAGAGGTTCAACCCCATATCGAAGATGACGATGTCCTCGCCCGCCCGAACCGCAGTCATCTGTCGTCCCACTTCCTCGTAGCCGCCGATAGTAGCGATTTCAATTTCCATTATTCGTTCCGATCATAGCAGCCCGAATCCCGAGAGAACCGAGAAATCAGGAGAGAGGTACCGCATCGCGTCGTCTCGACAAATCCAGAACGACGACTCCCCTAAATGGACAGCGCGTATTTCGGTTAGTAGATTCTTTCGGTCCGAGCGGTAAATACCCGCTGATGACGCTGAATCTCTATCCGAACACGTAACAGAGCCGAAACGGAGACACCGGACACCCGATTCGTCTCTGTCCTCCCCGTTCCTCTAGCGGTTCGTTTGTCGAAGCATCGGAAGCGAACGTCGTACAACGAACGAACCGAGAGCGAGTGTGGTATGAATGGGGGTGTCGGTTCCCGGACCGTGACACTCGCCTCTGGAGGATATGAGACTCGGGGACAAACCTGTAGCTGATGCCAGAAGAAGTACTATTCAAAACCGAGCAGCAGCATACGCGGTCGGAAATCGCCGAGGCACTCGTTTCAGCGGCCGAACAAATCGAATCGGGGACCGTCCAGTTAGAGAGTGACACGGAAACACAGGACGTTGCCGTCCCCGAGACGCCTCGCTTCGAAGTCGAACTCGAGCGACTCACCGATTCGGAGACGGGAGAGGAACGGTACGAACTCGAATACGAGATTCGGTGGACGAAGTAGCCCAGCCTCTCCTAATCGAAGCTCGGTTTCGGAGAGTTCGACGTCAGTCCCGCATCTCTTCGGGCGGTTTGAGGTACTCCAACCCCCAATCACGCATCGAGTAGATAACCGGCTCTAGGGACTGACCGAACTCCGTCAGAGAGTACTCGACGCGGAACGGCTTTTCGCTGACGATTTCGCGGTCGATGAGGTCGTTCCCTTCGAGGTCGTCGAGCGTATCGGACAACACCTTACTCGAGATTCCGTCGACTTCCTCTTTCAGCGCGTTGAACCCCAGCGGTCCGTTTTCGAGTAATCTGTGGATGATGACGGGATGCCACTTCTTGCCGATTAGCGACGAGGTCGTCGTAATCGGGCACCATTCCTCACCGGCACACCAGACCTCTTTGCGGTTGTCGTTCATGAGAATACGTTCGTGTGGGAGACACTTATAGTTACATTACAAAACCTACTTTCATAAAGTAACCTGCCGAGACCGGCCGGTCGGCGAGGGGTCGAACACGGGAAACGCGGCCGCTCCTGAACGGCAGTGAGACTCAGATACACGTCTCCCGGGAGTAGTACAGGTCCGACTGTATCCAGGCGTTTTCCCCGTTTCGGTCGTATATCAGCAGGTCCGTACCGCCAGTATCGACCGCGGCGAAGCGGTCCAGCGACACGGCGTCGACGCCGACAGTCGGACACTCACCGGCCGAACACGTCGTTTCGGTTTGCATTTGGGTCACCTATAGAACGTAAGTTACGTATAGTAATCAATAAGCGCTCGCACACCTTCCGGTAAGGCGGTAACGTGATGGTAAGGGCCTGGACCGCCGCCAACGCAGTTCCGGACGAACACCGCTGATTCCGTGCCCGTCGTACCCCGTGAGGTCTGCGTAACGCCGTTACTGTGCGGTTAGATAACGCATATCACACCACGAACGAACAACGTACTGGAGGCACGACGATGGACAGATTCGCAGTACTGCTCAACACGAGCACCGACGAAGTCGGACAGACCGCAAACGGCCTCGAGTACGCCCTGGACCTCGACGAGAGCGGCAAGGAAGTCGAGGTGTTCTTCGATGGCTCCGCCACCCAGTGGCCGGGCGAGCTCGCCGCAAACCCGGAACACCCAGTCAACGGGGCCTTCCAAGAAGCAAGGGAACGGGGGCTACTCGCCGGCGCTTGCAGTGCTTGTGCAGGGGCCTTCGAGACGGAAGCGGAATTGGAGGAGGCGGGTATCGAACTCCTCGGAGACGGCGACCATGGGCCATCAGTCGGCGAACTAACCGACGAGGGGTTCGACCTGCTCACCATCGGCTGAACGGGTCGGCCGATTGCTCACCGGTTCGAACGACACGGAGCGCGATTCGGTTACTGAGCGGTTAGCTGCCGTTTATGCCGAAAGGGCCAGAAGGTCCGCCGTGGTCCCAGTCCCATCACCGACACTGCTCGTACTCGTCGGCGCGGTCCTGCTGGTCGCCGGCGTCGTCAACGGCGTCGCTGGGTTCGGGTTCGCCATCGTCGGGACGATGGTGCTTGCGACGGCCTTCGACCCGGCGACGGCGGTCGTGTTCATGATTCTCCCGATTCTCTCGGTGAACCTCTCGCTGGTTCGAGAGCTCTCGGTTCCGGAGTTGAAATCCTGCGGGCGGCGGTTCACGCCGCTGTTGCTCTCGGCGCTGCTCGGAACCGTCGTCGGGATGGCCCTCCTCGACCGCCTCCCGGATGCCCCGCTGCGAATCGGTCTGGGGCTCATCTCGCTGGCGTTCGTCCTCAACGCACAACGCGTCGTGCCGGTTCCGGGGCTGGCACGCGCCAAGGAGGGGTGTTTCGTCGAATCGACGCCCGCGATGGTCGGCGTCGGGTCCGTCTCCGGACTGCTGTTCGGCGGGACCAACGTCGGCGTCCAGCTCATCGCCTACGTTCGGAGCTGTGACCTCTCGCACGGCGTCTTCGTCGGCGTCGTCGCGTTGGTGTTTCTCGGACTCAACGGAATCCGCGTCGCCGCCGCCGGCGCCCTCGGACTGTACCCCGACAGCACGGTGTTCGTCGCCTCGCTCGTCGCCGCGATTCCGGCGCTGCTCGGCGTGGCACTCGGCAAACGGTTCCGAAGTCGTGTCGGGGAGCGGCCCCGTCGAGCCGCCGTCCTCACGCTGTTGAGTATCATCGGCGTCCGTCTCGTCCTCGGGGGAGCCGGTATCGCCTGACCGGTCGAACAGCGAGGCGGCAGTCACGGCACGAAGACCAACTCGCCGGTGGCAGCGGCGACCACGAGCAAGTAAAACACCGTCCCGAAGGCGGCACTCGCGACGACGACGCGGTCGGGGTCCCGACGCGGGAGGGTGTGACGGAGGAGCGGCACGTCCCGTAACTCCGGCCGTGTCAGCAGGTGGTTCATCGCGACGGCGAAGGCGGCGACGAGCAGCGGCCCGACGCCGACGCTGTTGACGGCGGCCAACAGCGAAGCCGTCGTCGCGTCGGTGAGCGCCAGCGTCGCGACGGGGCCGACGACCGACGCCGGGTCCGGACCCACCGGGAGCAGCGCCCCGTAGTTCGCGAACAGGAACAGCGCCGACCCAGCAGCGATGGCGAGGAACTTCTCGGCCATCCCCAGTCGCGGGGGGAGGAATCGAGGGAAGACGAACAACCCCACAAGGAACACGGCGTTCATTCCGAGCCACGGTCCGAGGTCCTGCAGCGCCAACGGCAGGCCCGTCGCGAGGATACCGACGCTGAACCAATCGAGGCTCAGATACTCGGTCTGTGGGCACGTCCCCGAGAGCACTCGCTTTCGGTGGCCGGGATGGGCGAGGTGAAACCCCGCCCGCAACAGCAGAAACGTCGGCACCAAGAGGAGATACGCGTACAGCCGTATCTGGAGGCCGGCCGGCGAGGCGACCGACCCGATGACGATGGCCGTCGAGAAGTCGATGACGCCGTTGACGAACCAGAAGGTGAGAATCGACGGCGCGAACAGACAGCCGTTCAGAATCGCGGTCAAGTGGCCACTGGAGAACGTGAACTCCTGGGAGAGGAGGCCAGCGAGCGCCGACCGCAGGTTCCGACCGACTTCGATGGGGCGTCTGAGCCCGTCGAGGAGCGTCGCCTGCATCTACCGAGACGTCGTGCCCATCAGTATTTGCGGTTTCTCCGAATGGTACTCGGAACGGACAGCCGCGGTCGGTCCGACACCACGACGGCGTCAGTTCTCCGGGGTGTCGCTCCGTCCGGGGACACCCCGCCCCTGGTAGAACTCCCCGCCCCAGTGGCTAATCCAGATGTCCTGATTGGCGAGGTACAGCGCCCACTCGGTGTCGAAGCGGTCGTCGGTGACGGACCACTCGTCGGCGTCAACGTCGTACTCGACTTCGGCGTTGTAGACGGCGGCCTGTCCGAACTCCCCGCCCGCCGCCGGCGGCAACGGCAGCGTGAACTCGGCGCCCTCGTCTCTGGACTGGGGGGCGCTCGGCTCGCTGGAGTCGGCCGCGGTTGAACGTCTGATTGAAGAACCTGGCGTAGTTCTCCCTGATATCCATATCGAGCAAGGCATCGGCGGCGTTGAGACCGCCGGTGATGTCGCCGGCGTCGCGTGCCGTAATCGTGTAGGTGCTGTCGCCCGCGCCGCTGGCGTACACACCGGCGTCGTCGTCCCACAGTTCGTCGGTGAGGTAGCCGAGGACGTCCTCGGCGGTATCGCTGTGGTCGACGCCGTCGAGTTCGGAGGCCCACAGCAGGCCCTGAGCGACGATGCCCTGTGTCGCCGCCTGGTTGTCGGCGCCGTTCTCGACCATCCCGTTGCCCGCGAGGTTCGCCTCGATTTCGGCGGCGAGCCCGTTGGCGTAGGTGGCGGCTGCCGACCGGAGTTCGGCGCTTCCGGCCTGCGGTCCGTAGTACCCGACCGCCCCGAGCATCTGTCCGGCCGACCGAGTCGACTCCTGAGACACCACCTCGGCGGGGTCGAACAACTCCATCGTGGTCCGTGCGACCCCGTCGGTTATCTCCTGGATACCGACCGGGGTATCGAAGACGCCGTCGCTGTCCTCGTCTTTCGGGATGAGCGGTCGCGGGTTCACGTACCCGAACCAGTCGCCCTGGGCGAGGCTGTTGATGTCCGAGAGGAACCATAGCATCGCGGAGTGGTGGTGAGGCCGCCGGGTTTCGTCGACGATTTCTCCCTCGGCCGGCCGGTACTCCGAGAGCAACTCCCACGTGTCGCCGTGAGTCAGCGCGCCGTTCTCCCGGGAGCCGCCGACGAGCAGCGCCGCGTTGATGCCGACCTGTGCGAGCGTCGTGAGCAACTGCGCACGGAACTTCGCCGCTATCTCCGGCGGAAGAACCTCGAAGTGGTTCTGGAAGTTCTTCGCCCAGGTGATTCCTTTGAGGTGTGTCCAGGCCAGCGAGGATGGACTGACGATTCCCGAGGACTGGGATTTGTCCCACTTGAGCGTGCTGGCGTCCGGCCGCCCGGTGTCGTCTTCCAGTACGGGCCGTTGGGTGAACGACGGGTCGCCTTCGGTGAACGCCGCGAAAGTCAAGTTCGGGTTGTTAATCGGCGGCCGGTCAGTGTCGGCGTTCTCCAGCATCGCCGGCAGTCGCTGGTCCCGCATCTCCGCCATCTGCTCGTTGAGCGGGAACGGGACCCCGTTCTCCGCCATCGCGATGTTGGTACTCATGTTGTACAGCGAGTACCAGTAGGAGTCCCACGTCGCGTCGATCCAGTTGTAGGCCGCCGACTCGCCACCACCACCGCCGATACCGGCGAGTTCGAGCAGTCGCGAGAGGGTCTCCCGCGCCGAGGAACTCTCGACGTCCTCGGGGGCGGTCGTTCCGGGGCCACCACCGGGTTCCTCGACGACGACGAGTCCGACCATCCCGAGACCCTCGTGTGGCGAACAGAAGTAGTTGTACACGCCGGACTCGGAGAAGGTGTGCTCGAAGGAGTCGCCTTCGCTCATCACCTCGGAGTCGAACGCCGCCGCCCCCGACGGGAGACGATTCGGTTTGTCGTTGTCAGCGTGGTAGGCAGTTACCGAGTGACTCCCTGCCACGTCCTCGAAGGTGACCGTCGCGCCCGCCTCGGCCCAGACGACGGCGGGCGAGAACACGAACTGACCGGCCCCTTGGTCGGAATCCAGCGACAGCGCCTCGACGGTCGCCGATGATTGGAGGTCGTCCGGACCGCCGAGTACGTCCCCACCGGGCGATGCGTCGCCGCCCGACGCCGGGGTCGCTGTCCCGTCGGGCGTCCCCGTCGGCGTCGATTCGTCTTCGTCGTCCTCTGCTCCGGAACAGCCCGCGAGCGCGGCAACGGCCGCGACGCCGCCGAATCGGAGGAGGGTACGTCTATCGTAGTGCGTCATTGGGTACGAAACAGCATTGTTCTGACGTTCGTATCAACCTAAGCGAACGTTCCGGTAACTCGGTTACTGGCACGAAACCGGCTACGTTCGGAGTAAGGTGTGCATACTGTGTCTCTTCCTCGATGACGTATCAAATCGAGAGTAGTTCGACGGCGAGGACGATACCGCCGACGATGCCGAAGACGACGCCGAGGCCACTTTCCATCAGTTCCTCGGGGAGGTACTTCCCGACGCGAGTGCCGACGGTGCCGCCGACGAGGACGCCGGGTATCGACCACGCGACGACGTACCAGACCGGTGTCGCGCTGAGCGCGTGGATGGCTGCCCCGACGGACGCCGTGATGGCGAGGACGAACACGCTCGTCGCGATGGCGACCCGCGGCGGCAGTCGACACCGGATGACGAGCTGTGTCGTCACGATTTCGGGGAGGCCGGCGCTGATGAGGCCGGTGATGAAGCCGCCGACGGTCGACAGCGCGACACCCGGTGGCCGCCAGCAGGTGCTGTAGCGGTAGACCTCCCCGTCGGCGGCTTCGACGACCGTCTCGGGGTTCCGCTCGGCGCGTTCGCGCAAGTACTCCCCTTCGCTCTCGCCGGGTTCACACGTCTCCGGCGACGGGTAAAACAGCAGGAACCCACCGAGGACGAGCAGGCCGACCCCGAAGACGATTTTCAGAAGCGTCGGGTCGACATAGTGGGCCGCCAGCGACCCGACGACGATGGCCGGAACCGAGCCGAGCAGGAGCCACTTCGCCGTGGCGTAGTCGACGACGCCCTGCTTGACGTACGACCGGAGGCCGTTGCCCATCCCGAACACCTCGGTCATGAGGCCAGCGCCGATGGCCTGTGCCGGGGTCAATCCGACGACGAGCATGAAGAACGGACTGAAGAACAGCGCCCCGGAGACGCCCGAGGACAGCGCGACGAACGCGAAGACGACCGACACCGGAAACACCCACCAGTGGTCGAAGAACTGCGCCTCGGAGAACGGTACCGCGACCTGCCCCAACGGTGCGGCGCTGACGATGGCCGTCGTCGCGGCAATAGCAGTCAGAGAGACGACGACGGCCATCGACACGGTGCGGCCGTCCGACCTATCCATCGTCCCACCGTCCGAGCGTCGAGAGCGTGGTTACCATACGTAACCAACAATCGCATCGACAATAAGGGTATGACTGACCGAGCGGTAACGGCCTTACCACGAGGTGACCGTCGTCATCCACGGCCGCCGGCCAGTTCCGCGGCTTCCGGCAGCGAGCGGAGTCGGAGCATCGCAAGCGTGCCGACGAGCGGACCGATAGCCAGCGGCGCGAACGCCCACCGCCAGCCGACGGCCTCGGCGACGATGGGGGTCGCCTGAATCGACCCGAGCGTGAGCAAGAAGCCGACGGCGGTCTGCAGGGTCAGCGCCGTTCCGACGTAGGAGTCCTCGGCCAGCTCCGAGACGGCCGCCGAGAACTGTGCGGAGTCGGCGACGATGACGAACCCCCATAGGAGGACGAACGGAACGACGACGGCGGCGGGAGCGCCGAAGACGAACCCCGCGGCCACGCAGGCCGCCCCGCTGCCGACCATGCTGAGGCTCGTGACCGTCGTTCGACCGATGCGGTCGGCACCGAGGCCGGCGACGACCGCACCCACGCCGCCGATGCCGATGGCACCGAAGGCGACGAGGGCAGCGAACCCCGCCGACTGGCCACCGCTGGCCGCGAAACTCAGCTCCAGATACACCGGAATCCACGCCCAGACGGCGTACAACTCCCACATGTGGCCGAAGTAGCCGACGTTCGCCAGCAGCGACCCCCTATCGCGCAGGAGTCGGGGGACTGCCCTCGGGTCGAACGGGGCGGCGGCGGCCTGATACGGCCCCGAATCGACGAACAACACGAGGACGGAGCCGACGAAAGCCAGGCCGGCCGCCCCGAAGAGGACGAGTCGCGGCTGTCCGACGCCGCCGACGCCCCGCAGGAGGTGCGGCATCGCCGACCCGACGGTCAGCGCGCCGACGAGGACGCCGATTGCGAACCCGCGTCCCGAACGGAACCACCCGGCCATGATTTTCATGCCGGGCGGGTAGACGCCGGCCAAGGCGACGCCGGTGAGAAATCGCAACGCGACCGCCGGGAGAAACGAGTCGACGAGACCGGCGATAGCCGCCGTCGCGAGTGCGCCGACGGCCCCCGAGATGGCGAAGAGATACCGCGGCCGAATCGTATCGGAGACGGTGAAAACGGCGGACAGCACCGCCCCGACGACGAATCCCAACTGGACGGCGTTGGTCAGCCACGCCGTCTCGGCGCCGGACAACCTCCACGCGTCGGCCAACTCCGGACCGACTGCGGAGGCGCTGAACCACAGCGTCATCGCGAGCAACTCGGCAATCGCGAGGACGACGAGGACACGATAGCGGCCGGCCAGTACGTCGCTGGTCGTCGAATCACCACTCATCTACAGGTCCAATCGAGCCCCTGTGTATCAATGTCGTGGTGGTTTGGTGACGAACGTGCACGGGTTCCGAGAACGCAAAACCGGGCGGGAATACAAGACCGCCGGGAACGACGGTTCGGAACGTGGAATCCAACGCCTTCGAGACGGCCGAAGGCACGCCGCTGACGGCCGTCACCGCCGAGGAGATGGCCGCCGTCGACCGCGTCGCAACGGAAACCGTCGACCTCCCGCTGTACTCGATGATGGAGAACGCGGGGCGGAACCTCGCGAGCGTCGTCCGCAACCGACGGGACGGACGGCCGGTCGTCGTCCTCGCTGGCGGCGGCGGCAACGGCGGTGGGGGCCTCGCCTGCGCCCGACACCTGCTGAATCGAGACGTTCCGGTCACCGTCGTTACGGACCGACCGGCTGCTTCGACCACCGGTGCCGCGGCGACCCAGCGACGGATTCTCGAGGCCGCAGGCGCGACCGTCCGCGACGAAGTGCCCTCGCTTGCGGGTCGGTTCGCCGTCGACGCGCTGGTCGGTTACGGCCTCACCGATGCGCTGGACGGCGTCGCTGCCGACCTCGCGCGTGCCTGTGACGACGCCGACGGCGTCGTCTCACTCGACGTGCCGTCGGGCGTGAACGCGACGACGGGAGCGGTTCCGGGAGCGGCCGTCGACGCCGACGCGACCCTGACGCTCGCGCTGCCGAAGACGGGGCTCGGGCCGAACGGCGGCGAGTTGCTGCTGGGCGACATCGGCATCCCGGCGTCGGTGTACGAACGGCTCGAGATACCCTACGAGCAGCCATTCGAGGAGTACGTCGTTCCGATTCGAGAGTGAGTTGGCTACTCGGAGGCGGTGGCGGCGACGGCGCCGTCGTCGTCGGTGGGGGCCTCGCGCTCTATCGCCTCCAGGCGGTCCCGAACCGTCACCGTCGAGGTGCCGTCGGAGGACGGCGCGACGAACCGCAACCCGGCCGCGTCGTACTCTGCCAGCACCATCGTGGGGAACTCGATACCGCTGCAGTCGCTGCCGTCGATGGCAGTCGCGTTCTCGTGGTACTCGAAGCAGGGCCGGAGGGAACGGCCGTGTTCGTCGGCCCACGACTCGAAGGCGTCGATGCTGTCGAGGAGGAACTGCCCGGTTTCGGTCGACGCCGCCGCCGTGTTGGGACAGACACGCCCGCCGGTGACATGAACCGATAGTTCGATGGAGCCGGTCGCCGCCAGTCGCTGGAGGCGCTCGAAGACCGACTCCTGGGTCGGCCGTGTCGCGTTCGGCGCGAGCGACCGAACGAACAGTTCGATTCGAATCGGTCGTGAGCGGGAAGTCATACCGTACCGGTGGCTCCCGGCGGAGATATAGATTCGCTAACGGTTTCGTTGCCGGGTTACCGAGCAGTACCCGACGGCGAGACACGCGGCGTCCTCGCTACCGGTCGTCGAGGAACGCTGCCGCCCGCGTCTCCCCGAGCGACACCAACTCCTCGATGAACTCGGGGGAGCGGTCGGCCTTCGTCGAGCAGTGATACGCCTGTCCCATCTCGATTCTGTGGACGTTCGTTTTGGTGAACTGGTCCTCGGGGAGGAGTCCCTCGTCGATCCAGTCGTTGATACGTTCGATGAAGCCGAGTTCCTGGTTCAGCGAGATGTTGCCGGCGAGTTCGTTTCGGCGGTCGGATATCTCCTCGCCGGTTTTCGGCACCGACTCGCGCTCCTGTGGGTTAATCTGGACGACCCACAGCTCCTCGGGTTTGCGGTCGCCGTCGCCGACCATCAGGTCGTTGACGGGCGGGTTCTGGCTGAACAACCCGTCCCAGTGGTAGTGGTCGTGGATTTCGACGGCCCGGAACAACTCCGGTATCGCCGCGGAGGCCAACACCGCGTCGGCGGTCACGTCCTCGTTTGTGAACGTCTCGAACTCCCCGGCGTTGACGTTCACCGTCCCGACGACGAGTTCCGGTCGTTCGGGGTCGGCACACAGCGCCTGAACTTCCTCGAAGTCGACGTGGCGTTCGATGAGCGCCTTGAACTCCGATTGGGCCCACGTCGCCGTCGGCTGGAAGTAGGGACTCACCTGCGCGACTGGGAGACCGCTGGCTTCGAGTTGGCGCGTCCAGACGGCCGTCGCGTTCGTCACGCGGTCGAGTGGGTCGTCCGCAGCGACGTCGTCCCAAACCGCATCGAGCAGTTCGATTGCGCGTTCGCGCCCCTCGGTCGCCAACCCGTACCATGCGGCAACGGCGTTGAGCGCACCGCCGGAAGTCCCCGACAGCCCAACGAGTTCGTCGTCCTCGTCCCAGTTTTCGAGGACGTGTCTGAGAACGCCCGCGGTGAAGGCGGTGTGGCTGCCGCCGCCCTGACAGGCGATGGCGATTCTACTCATAGGTCGTTGTGTAGCCGCCGTCGAACAGTAAATCACCGCCGTTGAGGTGTTTGGCGTGCGAGGAGAAGCCGAACACGAAGAGGTTCGCCACCTCTATCGGCGTCATCATCTCCTTGGTTCGGGCCTGTCCGAGCATCACGTCCTCGACGACGTCCGTCTCGGAGAGGCCACGCTCTTCGGCCGTATCCTGTATTTGGTCGACCATCAGCGGCGTCAACACGTAGCCGACGCTCACGGAGAAACCCCGCAGCGTCCCCTCGCCCTCGGCAGCGATGGCACGAGTTAGACCGGTCAGACCGTGTTTCGCCGTGATGTAGGCGGGTTTGTCCCGCGTCGCGTAGTGGCCGTGAACCGACGACATGTTGCCGATTGCACCGACGCCGTCGTCGGTCGCCTCGACGTGCGGTATCACGAGCTGTGAGAGGTAGAACGGCGCCCGGAGCATGAGGTCCTGCATGAAATCGTACTTCTCCATCGGAAACTCGGCGATGGCGGCGATGTGTTGCATTCCCGCGATGTTGGCGAGATACCGTACCGTTCCTTCCTGTGCGGCCGCATCGACGGCGCTTCGAACCGCCGCGTCGTCGGTGAGGTCACAGGGTGTGGCGAACACGCGACCATCCGTGTCGAGGGATTCCGCGGTCGCGATGGTCTCTTCGAGACCGTCCTCGTCGATGTCGAGTCCGGCGACGGTCAGGCCGTTGGCGGCGAGTGCGACGGCCGTCGCCCGCCCGATTCCGGAGCCGGCGCCCGTGACGAGCGCGACGTTCTCCGGCGAGAAGTGGTCGTCCGCTATTTCGAGTATCTGTTCGTCGGTGAGCTCCGGCGGAGTAAGCGACCCTCCGGAGCCGTCGTCAGTGGTGTTTGCGTCTGTTGTCATCGTGTATATATTGCGTCGGAGCAGCCTATACGTTCGCTACGCGGAGTGTGTCGGCGGTGCTGCCCCCGATTACGCCAGTTTCGACGCAGCATCCCGAAACGCCGACTCGAGGACCTTGTTCATCGAGGGATGGACGTGAATCGTGTCGGCCACGTCTTCGACGGAGAGTCCGTGCCGGACCGCGAGCGTCGCCTCGTGGACGAGCATCGATGCCTCGTGACCGACGAGGTGACAGCCGAGCAGTTCGCCGTCGGGCGAAGCGAGCACCTTCACCAGTCCGTCGTCGATTTTGAGCGCCCGCGACATCGCGGCGTCGGCGTATTCAGCGCGCCCGACGACGTACTCGACGCCGTTCTCTTGGAGTTGACCCTCCGTCCGGCCGACGCCCGCGACCTGCGGTTCGGTGAAGACGGCGTGGCTCATTCCGCTGTAATCGACCGTCCGGTCGGCACCGTCCACGAGGTTCTCCGTGACGACCTCGACCTCGTAGTCGGCGGCGTGTTTGAACGGATGGTCGCCGATGATATCACCGATGGCGTAGACGCCGTCGACGTTCGTCTCCAGTCGGTCGTCGGTCTCGACGAACCCCCGGTCGTCGAGTGCGATGTCGGTGTTCTCGATGCCGATTCGGTCGGTGTTCGGTCGGCGACCGAGCGCGACGAGCAGTTCGTCGCCGGACACCTCGATGGTGTCGCCGTCGGCCGACTCGGCAGTCGCGGTAATCGTACCATCGGCCTCCGAAACCGAGGTGACGCGGTAGCCGGTGAACACGTCGTGGCGCCGTCTGGCGATGTCGGTGAATCGCTCGGCCACTTCGTCGTCCTCTCTGGGCAGCAGGCTGTCCTCCATCTCGATGAGCGCGACCTCGGTGCCGAGGGCGTCGAAGTAGTAGCCGAGTTCGGCGGCGATGTAGCCGCCGCCCATGACGACGAGTCGCTCCGGCGGCTCGGAGAGTCGAAGCGCCTCCGAACTCGTGAGGTAGTCCACGTCGGTGAGACCGTCGATGGCGTCGATGACGAGCGGGCGCGTCCCCGCGGCGACGAGCACCTTCTCGGCGGTGTACTCCGTCCCGTCGGCCCGTAGCGTCCGGTCGTCGATGAACTGCCCCTCGGCGTTGACGAGCGTGAGGTTCTCCTCGTTTCGCTTGCTCTCGGCCATCCCGTCGGCGATGTCGCCGAGCGTGCCGTGGACCTCCTCGACGATGGCCGGTACGTCGACGCCGTCGAGCGTGACATCGACGTGAAACCGGTCGGCGTCGGCGACCGCGTTCACCCGGTTGGCGTGGGCGATGAGCATCTTCGAGGGGTTACAGCCGCGGTTGAGACAGGTGCCGCCGAGCGGTCCCTTCTCGACGAGCACCGTCTCCAGTCCCGCCGCCGCGGCCGCCGAGGCAACTTTGTTTCCGGTTCCGCCACCGAGGACGAGTACGTCGACCGTCTTGTGGGCGGTGTCACCCGCCGCCGAATCCGTCTGAGACATGTACGGTTACTCAATTACTCTTAGTAACCTTAACTGCTGGCTGAGCAAGAGGAAACCGAGTTACCTGCGGCTCACCGAACGGACGCTGCGTTCTGCAGGCGGCGCTCGAAGTCGGTGGTCGCATCAAGCGGTCGGCTCAGGGTATCGACCGACACGACAGCGTCGCTGAAAGCGACGCCCGCACGCGCGGCTCGAAAAGCGAGGTTCCGAAAGGGGAGATGCCGTACCGTCGCCATCCATGGGGACTCCGAAAGGGGGGTGGGGGGTGCAACGACACACAGCAGACGGCCGGCGACCGTACGTTCGGCTTCGGAGAATATAATCGCTCGCTAACTGCCGGTTCAGGTACTAACACGCGTGTAACCACCGCCACCGTCTGTCTCCGGTCACCGATAGATGCAGTGAAAGCCGGCGACTCGCTGGTAGAACGCCGGGATGACTTCGGTCCGGAGGTCCGCCGACCGGTCCTCGGCGAAGGCCTCGTGTGTCAACGCCCGCGTGTCCTCGATTGCGGCATCGACGTGTTCGGGAACACCGGACTCGTCGGTGGTGCTCATGTAACTCCAGACAAACGCCGATTCGAGCGCGTCGAAGAACGCCTCGGTCGGTTCGAACGTCACCCCGGCGTCGACGAGTCGATAGTGGGTTTCACGGACGAGCGATTCGCCGTCGGCGAGCCCGTGGTCCTCGAAAGAGGAACTGGTCGTACAGTCGGGCGCGGTTCCGGAGTCGGGGGAATCGGTCGGGAGACTCACACAGTAGGTTACGGATAGTAACCATAAGTAATCCAGCCGACCGTGTCACGAACATGCACACACGAAAACCGCCAGACTGCGAGCTTTCCAGACGTCCGACAGCGCGCAGACGTGGTGGCGGCGACGGAGTCCATTACGTGCTGGTAATCCCATTACCTGTCACTCAGCGAATGCTTAATAGTTACCCTACAAAACCGAGTAACCGTCAGTAAGCGTCTGAGGGGCGACCCGTCAGATGCTTCCGATTCAAGAGGTACCCCACGATGGTAACACTACTCAGCGGATTGGTCGGTGGATTGCTCGCAACTATCGTCATGACGATGTTCATGATGGCGCTCGGCGACGACTCGCCGCCGCCGACGGCCCAACTGTGGGCGAAGTACGTCGGTGACGGCCCGGCCGAGGAGTACATGATGCCCGGGATGGCGCTACACATAATGTACGGCATCGGCGCCGGCGTCGCGTTCGTGCTGGTCGTTCCCGCGCTCGGATTCGGGTTGGAGACGCTCCTGACGGCCGTCGCCTTCGGCGCCGCCTACGGCATCGTGCTGACCGTCGTCGGGATGATCCTGTGGATGCGCGTCGTGCTGGCGATGGAGCCCGACCCGAAGATGATGGGGATGTTCACCGTCTTCCATCTCGTCTACGGCGTCGTCTTGGGCGCCGTCGTCGGGTCGGGCATCCTCGGCTAAACCGTCTCGCGACCGTCGGCATCGAGCGTCTCACTGACTCGCTTCGTTCCCTCATCCAACACCAACGGCCCCACCGGCCGGCAGCGAACGGAAACTCGAACCGAGCGGCGTACTCATCGCCGTCATCGGCTTCGTCGTCGCGAGGACGACGGTTATCGGGCACATGCTCTGGGGAATTACTCTCGGGAGCGGAGACCACGCGCACCTGCAGCGGGAATTGTGACCGAGGCGCACACCCCACACAAGGTTAATCGAACCCGAACCCAACTAGAAGTATGAAAACGACCAGACGGCACGTCCTCGGGTCGGTCGGTGGACTCGTCGCGCTATCGGGCTGTCTGGGTAGCGGAGAGCCGAACGAATCTGACGGGAGCGGGTCCGGCAGCGAGCCGCCGACGGCCGACCGGTCGCTACCGGAGGCGTACACCGCCGCCGAACTCCGAGATGCGGTCGAGGACGGCGGGCCGCCGAAGGACGGCATCCCTTCCATCGACGACCCGACGTTCGCGGCGGCCGCCGACGCGCCGTCGAACCTCGATGGAGCCGACCCCGTCTTCGGCGTCGAACTGAACGGCGAGGCCAAGGCCTACACCCAGTACGTCCTCGTCTGGCACGAAATCGTCAACGACACCGTCGGCGGCGAGCCGGTTTCGGTCACCTACTGCCCGCTCACCGGGACGGCACAGGGGTTTCGCCGCGGCGACACCGAGTTCGGCGTCTCCGGCCGACTCATCAACGCCAACCTCGTGATGTACGACCGCGGCACCGACAGTTGGTGGCCCCAGATGCTCGCGCGAGCCATCAAGGGGCCGATGCAGGGGTCGTATCTCGAGGAGTTCCGCGTCGTCTGGACGACCTGGGAGCAGTGGCGGTCGGCACATCCCGACACCGTCGTCCTCACCGAGGACACCGGCCACGCCCGCGACTACGGCCGGGACCCCTACGGCGGGTACAACCCACCGAGGGGCTACTACGCCGAGGACAACACGCTGTTTCGGCCGCTCGCGACGGACGACCGGTTCCGCCCCAAGACGGTGGTGCTGGGCAGCCGAACCACCGACGGCGCCCTCGCCGTTCCGAAGACGACCCTCCGAGAGCAGACGGTGGTCGAAGATACCCTCGGCGGCGTTCCGTACGTGACCGTCTACGACGATGCCCTCGATACGGGCTACGTCTACCGGAACCCCGAGGGACGGAACGTCACCGACGCCGACGGCGACGCTTCGGCGCCGACTCACGGACACGAAAGCGGCAATCGGACTCGCGGCCCGGCGCCGGGATTCGCTGGTCGTCATCGGTGCCGTCACCGTCGTGTACATCCTCGCGTATCTCTGGGCGGTGGGAAATCTCTCGTTTCGCCCCGACGTCAAGCCGGGCTTGCTCGTCGTTTCGGACCCCCTCGGACGGGCGTTCCTCCGAACCGGTCCCGCGTCGTTCGAAGCCGTCGCCGTCCTCGACACCGGGGTCGTCCGGTTGTTGGTCGCGCCGCTGAACGTCGCTATCGGGCTGTCGATAGCGATGCTCGTCGGCGTCAGCCTCGCGCTGTCGTATCTGGCCGTCGTCCGACCGCAGGCTTGCGGCATCGGAGCGGGGTCGGGGCTGCTCGCGTCGGTTCCGGCGTTGCTGTCGGGGACCGTCTGCTGTGGCCCCGTCGTGTTAATCGCACTGGGGATTCAGGCCAGCGGCCTGCTCGTGTCGCTGTTCGCGTGGCTGCTCCCTCTCGGCGTCGCGCTGCTGGTGGGGAGTCTCATCTACCTCGGTGGGAAAATCGACACCACCGACGTGGCAGCGGTGTAGCAACGCGTCTGCGGTCGGAGTTCGTACGAACGGTCGCTTTCGACCGGGAGAAATCACAGGGTTTTGAACCACGGCGCCGGACGGCGAGGTATGAGACGCCGAGTCGGGACGAGCCTCTACGCCGGACTGCTGTTTACGGTGTTGGGCGCCGTCGCGTGGGCGAGCGGCCAGCCGTTCGTCTTCCCGAGTCTCGGCCCCTCGGCGTACATTCTCGCCTTCGACCGCCGCGGCGAGCGGACCCACGCCTACCGCGTCGTCGGCAGCCACGTCATCGGTGCCGTCGCGGGGTTGGGCGCGTACTGGCTGCGTGGCCCCGGTGTCACGCTGACGGCGCTGCCGCCCGCGCTGTCGGCCGACGGCTTGCGGCTGGCGGCAAGCGGCGTCGTCTCCATCGTCGCGACCAGTTGGGCGATGATAGCGACCGACACGAATCACGCACCGGCGTGTGCGAC
>NZ_WPCC01000015.1 GCF_009741925.1 Natronomonas sp. CBA1123 | reverse complement strand
CGAAGGCCGGCGTGTGGGCCGCGAAGTCGCCGCCGACGCCATCGCCGACGGCGACACCTCCGAGCGCGCGCTCTGGGAGTACAACCACCGCGTCCAGACCGATTTCGGCAAGCGCTTCGCCGCGATGGACCTCTACAACATCTGGGGTGGCACTCACGACGTGGACGAACTCGTCGACATCGTCAGCGCGATGCCCGGCCAACAGCTCGTCGACGCCCTCGGCGCGGAGGGCACCACGTCGATGAGTTGGCCGCTGAAGATTCGCACCGCAGTCGAGACGTTCGGCCACTGGCGGACGCTGTTCAGAGTAAAGAAACTCAACGACCTCGCGGGCGAACTGAAGACCATCTACGACGACTACCCGACCACGCCCGACGGCTTCGCCGACTGGCAATCACGACGGGACGACCTCATGGAGACGGTGTACGACGTGACCGGAGCCCAACCCAAATACTAACCAGTCGCTGTATTGGTGAGCGCTGTAGGCGCACACCAACCGTTCACTGACGGCACAACGCTTAGTTCGCCCCCGTGAGACGGACGGACACATGAGTCGCTACTTCGAGTCCGCAGTCGACATCGCCGAGGGCGTCAACGCGGGGGAGTACGACCCCGTCGAAATCGTCGAGCGCTTCGTCGACCGAATCGAGGAGCGAAACGACGTGACGAACGCCTACGTCAACGTCCTCGCCGACGATGCCCGAGAGCGCGCCCGCGAGGTGCGAAAACGCGTCGAAGACGGCGAGGACCTCCCGCTGGCCGGCGTCCCGCTGGCGATGAAGGACCTCTCGGAGACGAAAGCCGGCGTCCCGAACACAAAGGGGCTGAAGCCCCTGGAGAACAACGTCGCCGAGGAGACGAGCATCACCATCCGACGATTGGAGGCGGCGGGCGCCGTCGTCGTCGGGACGACGAACACGCCCGAACTCGGCCACACCGTCCGAACGGACAACATGCTACAGGGGCCGACCGGGACGCCGTTCGACCCCGAGCGAAACGCCGGCGGTTCCTCGGGAGGCTCGGCGGCGGCACTCGCCGACGGCCTCTGTGCGCTTGCGACCGGCTCGGACGTGGGCGGCTCGCTCCGGAATCCCGCGTCCTGCTGTGGTGTCGTCTCGGTGAAGCCGAGTCACGGCCTCGTTCCACGCGGTAACCGGACGAACGGCTACCGCGGACACACCCCCGTCGGCGTGTTGGGACCGATGGCCCGCGACGTCGAGAGCCTCGCAACGATGCTCGACGTGATAGCCGGACAGGACCGCATCGACCCCTTCAGCGTGCCGACGCCCGACGACTATCGGGGAGCCGTCGAGACCGCCCCCGACGCCTCCGAACTCTCCATCGCCTACTCGCCAGACCTCGATATCTTCGCGGTCGACCCCCGCGTCGAGGAGGCAATCGAATCGACGCTCTCGGACCTGGAATCAGCCGGTGGGACCGTCGAGGAGGTATCTCTCGAGACGCCCTCGAAGGGAGACCTCACCCACGCCTACAGCGTCGCCGTGACGACGTTCTTCGCCACCTCGGTCGCCGAAATTGACGAATCGCTGGGGATGGACCTCCTGGGCGACCACGCCGACGAGGTGCCCGTCGAACTCCAGACGCTCGTCTCGATGGGCGAGAGCAACGACATCTCCGAGTACACCACTGTCGATTTCCCCCGAACCGACCTGTATCACGCCGTCGAAGACACGCTGGCGGAGTACGACGCCCTCGTCTGTCCGACGCTCGCGACGCCGCCGCTGACCCACGACGAACCGATGCCGACCGAAATCGGCGGCGAATCAACGAGCGGCATGCCCACCGACTGGACGATGGCGTGGCCGTTCAACATGACCGGCCACCCGGTCGTGAACGTCCCCGCCGACACCACGGAGGGACTCCCCATCGGTATGCAGGTGGTCGGGAAACCGTATTCGGAGGCGCGACTGCTCGGCGTCGCGGCGGCCCTCGAAGAAACGAGTCCGTGGAGCTATCCGGGCGCGTAGGTCAGTCGTCGGCGGCGGCCGCGTCCCCACCGTCAGCGGCGGCGTCCTCGATGCTCGGCGGGTACTTCCCTCGGTCGAGTTTCAAATCCGACAGCGGCCGCGCCATACACGTCAGCGCGTACTCCTCGGCTTCCTCGTCGGTGAGGCCGCGAGCGGCCGGTTGGGTGACCTCGCCCGCCTCGATTTTGGCCGAACACGCCAGACACATCCCGACACGGCAGGAGTACTCCTGTGCGATGCCCTCGTCGATGCACCGCTTCAGGATGGTCTCCTTGTCGGAGACGGTAATCTCCTCGCCCGTCCCGACGAACTCGACGGTGTAGTCGGTCATGCCCGCCCGTAGGGCGAAGTTCGTGAAAACTCTTTACCAAGACGCTCCCCGAGCGAGTCACGCACCCGAGTCGCCCGACGGCGGCCGACGTTCCAACCGCTCGCCCGCATCGAGATACCCCACTAACTCCGAGACGGCAACCGGTTCGTACCCGAGGAGTTCGACGGAGACGTTCACCCGGCGAGCAGAAGGGTCGATGAAAGGGTACGTTTCGGGGCGGATGTCGTGGTGGTGTCCATGAACGACCCATCCGTCGAAATCGGGAGGTGCTGCCTCGGGGTCGTGAACGCAGTAGAAGCGATGGCCGCCGGTCTCGAACTCGAAAGCCGACTGTGTGGTGACGGCGTAGCCGCGACGAACGCCCGCGTCGTGGTCGCCGGCGACGAACGTGATATCGCCGTTCAGGCGGCCGAGCCACCGACGGACCGTCGTCGGTTCCGACGGTTCCGCGAAGTCGCCGACGAATATCACTTCGTCGTCCGACTCGACGACGCGGTTCCAGTTCTCCGTGAGCGTCCGGTTCATCTCGGCGACGGAGGCGAAGGGCCGGTCGGTGTAGGACAGCACCTCCTCGTCGTCGAAGTGGGTATCCGAGAGGAGAAATCGGGTCACAGCTCTCGTTGTCGACCCTTCGGCATCTGCGAGCGCAGTTCGTCGTACAGGTACAGGCCGACGCCGATGGGTTCGACGCCGCCCGCGATGTCGTGGGCGGCGATGAGATACCCCCAGTCGCCGTCCCACTCGGGGTCGGTGTCCGCCCCGCGAAGGAAGGCTCGGGCGTCGTCTGCGTCGAGAACGACGACGTTCTTCGTCGCCTCGCGTCCGAACCGCTGGACGGCGTCGGTCGTCGGCTTCCAGTGTTCCTGTCGCGTCCGCAGGAACGTCATTCCGAGACCCTCCACGTCCGCCGGCGATTCGAGGTCCGAAGCGAACGCCCACACCTTCCCGGCGCCCTTCTCCCAGAAGGTGTAGTTCTCGAACGTCTCGGGGTCGAGTCCGAACCGGTCGACCCACCACTCGACGACTTCCTCGCGGGTCGCCCGACCCTCGTCGTCGCGTTCGGCAGCGGTCGCCGGCAGGCGATTGAACACCTGTCCGTCGTTCTCCCGAGAACTGTCGTTCTCGCTGGTCATGCCCCCACCTCCAGTTTCGCACAGAAGAACCCGCCCGTGTCGTTGTGATGTGGGTAGATGCGTTTGGCACGCGTCATCGATTCGTCGTAGGTGTCGCCGTCCCACTCGGTGATTCCGGGGACGTGGTCGAGGTCGAGGTCGTACTCGACGAGTCGGCAGTCGTACTCCTCTAAGGCGTACTGGAGGACGGCCTCGTTCTCCTCGGGGGCGAACGTACACGTCGAGTAGACGACGGTGCCGCCCTCGCGGGTGACTTCCAGCGACCGGCCGAGGATGGCCTTCTGGACGCCCGCGATGCCCTCGATGTGGTCCAGCGACCAGTCGTCGACGGCGTCGGGGTTCTTCCGGACGGTCCCCTCACACGAGCAGGGGACGTCGACGAGCGTCCGGTCGAACGGCTCGCCGGAGAACGGCTTCAGCGAGAAGTTGCGGGCGTCGGCTCTGGTGACGACGAGATTCGAGACGCCACAGCGCTCGGCGTTCGACCGCAGCGCCGACAACCGCCCGAGGTTGTTGTCGTTGCCGACGAGCAGGCCGCGGTCGTCCATCAGCGCCGCGAGTTGAGTCGTCTTGCTCCCCGGCGCCGCACAGCAGTCGAGGACGCGCTCGCCCGGTTGGGGGTCGACAGCCAGTGCCGGCACCGCCGACACCTCCTCTTGGCCGTACACCCAGCCGTGGACGAACGGCCACGTGTTGCCCGGTTTCACGTCCTCTGCGAGTCGAAAGAGGCCGTCGTGCCAGCCGACGCCCTCGTAGTCGATGCCCGCTTCGTCGAACGCCCGGCGGACGCGGTCCGGCGTCGCCTTGATGTCGTTGACGCGGACGACCGACGGCAGCGGTCGCTCGCAGGCCGCGTGAAACGCCGCCGAATCGTCGACCAGCGAGTCGTATCTGGCGAGCGGGTCCATATCCGTCGTCCGGCGGCCGCGGGTTTGTCGGTGTCGGTTCCGAAGCATCCGCCGACCGCCGGCGGCCAGTATTAAGACGCCGCCGGACGTTCGCTATCGCATGGCACACGTTCAGGTCGAAGCCGAAGACATCGAGTTGGATTCGCCAACGCTGGTCGAGGGGCTTCCGGGAGCCGGGCTCGTCGGGAAAATCGCCGCCGACCACCTCGTCGAGGAGTTCGAGATGACCTACTACGGCGCCCTTCACTGCGAGGGACTGCCGAAAGTGGCCGTCTATCGAGGCGAGAGCTCCGAGGTCCGTCCGCCCGTCCGGCTGTACGCCGACGAAGAGCGGAACCTCGTCGTCCTCCAGAGCGACGTGCCCGTCTCCCCGACCCAATCCTCGGATTTCGCCGGGTGTGTCACTGGCTGGATAGACGAACACGACGTATTCCCGCTGTATCTCAGCGGCCTCGGCGAGGAGAAAGACGGCGTCCCCGAGATGTACGGCGTCGCCACCGGCGGCGCAGGCGACGTACTCGACGAGGAGGGAATCGTCCCACCGCGGGAAAGCGGCCTCGTCAGCGGGCCGACCGGCGCCTTGATTCACCGCGCCGGCGAAGTCGGCCTCGATGCCGTCGGACTCATCGTCCAGACGGAACCGCAGTTCCCCGACCCCGAGTCCGCCCGCGTCCTGCTGGAACACGGTATCAGCCCAATCGCCGATATCGAGGTCGACACCGACGCCCTCCTCGAGCGTGCCGACGAGATACAGGAAGCCCGCAAACAACTCGCCGAGCGACTGCAGGACGCCGACCGCGACGAGAGCACGCAAGCCCAGTCGATTCGCGGGTTCCAGTAGCGGAACTACGCCGGAACTATTATTGCGGGTCGTGTGACAACCAACCACAATGTCAGCGACACGAAACGACGTGTCGGCCGACCGGCCGCCCGCACCCTCCGTCGACGCCGTGAACCGACTGCGCCGTCGAATCGACGCCGTCCGGATACGCGAACACCTTCGGCGGACCGAGGCAGCGCTCCGAGATGCCGACCACGACCACCTCACGCCCACCCAGCGCCGCCGTCGACAGCGACATCTCGACCGACTGGCAGCGTACCGACGCCGCGGCGAGTTCCCGACGAACCGAACCGAGGCCGAACGAACGCCGCTGTTCGTCGGCTCCGACGGAACGCCCTGTGCCGTGGCACACCTCATGCTCGAAGCCGGCCGTGAGGACCTCGTCGAGTCGGTGCAGGCGGCCGACCCGACGGTCCGAATCGAGGACCTCCCCGACGAACATCCCGTCGTCGAGTGGGTCGAAGCGAACGGCCTGACGAAAGCCGAGGCCGCGCGAATCCAACCCACCTACCCCGAGGGCGTCCAGTTCGCGACGACCTGCGGCCCGGTGCCCTGCTGGCTCGCGGGTGCCTTCGTCACGCTCGTCGGGGCGGCAGTCTTCGCCGCCTCCGAGTACGTCGGCTACCGGTTCGCAAGCGAGGCCTTCCCCGACAACGCGCTCAAGCGACGAGGCGTCCTCGGCTACGTGACGGTGTTGAACCTCTTTCTGGCACCGCTTCTCGCGTTGGTGCTGTTCGCGCTGTTCCCATGACGGGGCCGCGAAAGCGGCTGCTGGCGTACGCTGCAGCCCTGACGTTCATCGTCGGCGTCGTCGGTGGGGTCGTCGCCTCGATGACGGTGTTTGTGCCAATGGACGGGTCAGTGTCGCTCATCGAGGCGCGAATCGGGTCGGTGTTAGTGAAGGGATTGCTCCTCGTAGCGACGCTGTTGTACGTCGCCGCTCCGTTCGCAATCGCGGAGGTTCGGACACGCGAAAGGGGGAATCGTGTGTATCATATCGCTGCCGCCGTCACGGGAATCGTCGTGACTGTGCCCGTGATGCTGGTAATCCTGGTAGCCCTCGAATCATTCATTTTCAGACTCTTCAGTCCCGTTATATTCCTCGGGGCCGTTGGGGGAATCACGGTCGTTTCCGTGGGGATTGCCTTCACCTATCGTTTCTACACCGGAGTCAACGGAACATCGCCGTTCGTCCGGGTAGTCGCGCTCAATCTCGTCGTGGCCACTGTTTTCGTCGTGGGATTCCTCGGCGTCTCCCCCTTCGGAGCGGTTTTCGCTGACGAGTACACCGAACAGCGGAGTGGCGGAGGTCCGAACGCGGAGTTCGTCGCCGAAGAGCGACCGGCCGACGGGAACACGACCGTTCTCACGCTCACCCACAACGGGGGCGACCCTCTCTCCCCCGAGAATCTCGGAGTCCGAGGTGAGGGCTTCGCCACGGTCGACGGCGTTGACCAGACCGAACCGGGACAGTGGCAGGGGTCGGTGAGCGGCGAGCGGCCCCGACGCGGTGGTGCGGCGGTCGTCTCGGGCGATGCAATCGAGATAGGCGTAACTGACGACTGCGAGGTGAGTTTAGTTTACCTCGGAAACGAACACGCATACACCATCACGTATTACGACTGCACCGACTCCTGAGGACCGATACGAAAACCTATCCGGCAGGCCGAACGAGTTCGGATATGCCGCCGATTCACGACAGCCAGCGGGTCGCGGTCATCGCCGACTCCCAGAACCTCTATCACACCGCCCACAGCCTCTACTCCCGGAACATCGACTACACCGAACTGCTCGCGGCCGCCGTCGGCGACCGCGAACTCGTCCGTGCCATCGCCTACGTCATCCGCGCCGACTCCCCCAGCGAAGAAGAGTTCTTCGAGGCGCTGCGAGACATCGGCTTCGAGACGAAAATCAAGGACATCAAGACGTTCGCCGACGGGTCGAAGAAGGCCAACTGGGATTTGGGGATGTGTCTCGATTCGGTGACGCTCGCGCCGAAAGTCGACGTAATCGTGCTGTTCAGCGGCGACGGCGACTTCGCGCGACTGTGTACCCATCTCCGACACGAGGGCGTCCGCACCGAGGTGTTCGGCTTCGGCTCCTCGACGGCCGAGGAGCTGCGGGATGCCACGGATTCCTTCGTCGACATGAGCGAAGACGAAGAGCGGTTCCTCCTCTAACGGGACGAGAGAACAGCAAAACAGCGAGCCGTACGGCGTTAGATAGCGGCGATTACAGTTTGCCGGCCTTCTGCAGCTTCATCAGGTCCTCGGTGTCGAGGGTTTCGCCTTCCTTGAACTTCTGGTAGATTTCCTCGGCTTCCTCCTTTGCGGCCTCGCGCTTCTCTTCGCGTTCGCCCTTGCGCTCCTGTTCTTCTTCCTTGTCGAGTTCGCGCAGGCGCTTCTGGACGCGGACGAAGTCCTCGTGGTGGCGGTCGGCCGCCTCCTGGGCGTCGACGAACTTCTCGTGCCACTCGTCGGCCTCGTCGCGGATGTCGTCGGCCTCCCGATAGGCCTCGATCATCTGGTTGTGGTGTTCCTGGGCCTTGTCGGCGAGCTCGGTGACCTTCTGGTGGTGGTTGGAGGCTTCCGCACGGACCTCCTGGGCCT
The DNA here is from genome assembly GCF_009741925.1 of Natronomonas sp. CBA1123. GTDB lineage: Archaea > Halobacteriota > Halobacteria > Halobacteriales > Haloarculaceae > Natronomonas. The sequence goes on along the minus strand of NZ_WPCC01000015.1, from coordinate 57,325 downwards.
CCTCTTTGAGCTCTTCGAGTTCGCCGTCCTGGTTCAGTTTCCCCTTCCGGTCGGCGAGTTTCTCGCGTTTCTCCTCGATTTTCTCGATGAGTTCGCGCTCGTCCTCCGTCGAGAGCACCTCGGTCTGCTGTTTGAACTCCAGCTCCTCGATTTCCTCTTTGAGCTGGTCGACGCTCTTGCCCTCGTTGAGTTCGAGGTCGTCTTTCAGGTCGTCGACCTTGTCGAAGAGCTCGTTGGCTTTCGCGTTGAGCTCGTTTCGCTTCTCTTTGTGCTCTTGGACCTGCTCGTTGAGCTCGTCGCGCTTCTCGCGGTGCTGTTGGGCCTCGTCGACCTTCTCGCGAGTTTTCGCGTTGAGTTCGTCGCGCTTGGAAGCGCGCTCGGAGGCCATCTGATTGAGCTCGTTTCGCCGGTCGCGAAGCTGGCCGGCGCGTTTGATGAGTTGACCTTTAGAATCGTTTTCGAGGTCGTCGTCTGTCAGTTCTACGTTCTGGGATTCGTCGATTGACTCTACCATGGTTATCGTTCTACTCCATTACCGCTCCGGGTGCGGACAGCTAACGCTCGGAGAGCCGCTGTCGCCGTACAAGGAATCGTACCTATCATTCTGGTCGGCTGACGATGCTGCCGAACGCCGGATGCGTTCTGGTGTCTGTTACTACTGTGTTTCTCTATTTAAGAATTACGGAGGTCGAGACACGTGAAAACGGCTACCACACGCCTGAAGGTGCCGCGTTAGGTGTTCACACACGTTTTCGCCCATATATAAATGCGAACGGCCCACACCGGCCACAACTCGGTTAACCGTCCCTCGTGTAATAGCCCGTGGAGCATCGCCGATACACCGAATCGGGGTCGCACTGAACCAACTCACCGTCGATAAAACGAATGCTGCTCATCCAACTCGGAACCCGAATCGAACAGGCGTTCTCACCGGTTCGTGCTGTGTTGAGACCGTTGCTTTCCGACCCACTCGTCGCCGCCGTGTGGGTACTCCTCGTCGGCATGTCCGTTGGAACGCTTCTGTGGGACCTCCGCGCCCGCAATCAGGCGTTGCCGTCGATGATGAAAGGCGTCTGGGCACTCGTCGTCCTGTACTCGGGGCCGTTCGGCCTCGCACTCTACTGGTGGACCGGTCGAACCCAGATTACTACCGACTCCCTGTGGCGCCGCGGGGTTCGGTCGACGGCACACTGTTACTCCGGATGCGGAGCCGGTGAAATCGTCGGCATCACCCTCGCACAGGGCATCCTCGCGTTGACCATCGGATGGGTCGCCGCAATCACCTTCGGGTTCGCGTACGTGTTCGGCTACGCCCTAACCGTCGGGCCGCTGATGCAGGAAGGCGTCGCGTTCTGGGAGAGCATGAAGGACGCCTTCTACAGCGAAACACCCTCGATTACGATTATGGAGGTCACAGCGATCGGCGCGGACCTCCTGCTGGCCTCGGAGGCCCACATGGGAGACCTTCTGTTCTGGATGGCGCTGGCGTTCTCGCTGTCGCTCGGGTTTATCGCTGCCTACCCCATCAACGTCGTCCTCGTGCGATTCGGTGTCAAGGAAGGGATGAAGAACCCGGCCGAGATGAGTGTCGACCAGAACACGGGACAGACACAGGCTGCCAACTGACGCCTTCGAGAGGTCGCTGTTCCATGCGGGCCGACGCAGCACAATCAAACGACACAAACCGACGTGCGTCGTTGCCCCGATTATGGAACAGCACGTACACGCGAGCGGCCACGAGCACGTCACCGCCGAACACACGAGTACGTTCGAGTTGACGAGCGACGACTGGCTCACGCCCGCCGGCGACTGCATCCTCGGTATCGAAGCCGACACCGTCCCCGCGGAGTTCGACGACGAATTCGTCTCAGCCTGTCAGTCTCACGACGCGACAATCACGGTCACGCTCCGGGCCGACGGCCACGAACACGTCATCGAGGGACGCGGCCACCCCGACCTCACCTTCGAGAACATGCGCGGCATGGTCGGCCGAACCAGCGACTACGTCGACGACCGGACCGTCGCCGTCGACTGCGATGCCGCCGCAGCGGACCTCGACCGCGACCTCGTCGAGGCACTCGCCGAAGGGGCCGACCTCGAATGTATCCTCTCGGTCGACGCCTGAACAGACGAACGCCTCGCCGCCTCGGGTAGGGTTTAGGGCGTCGACCGCCTACGTGGCCGCATGGACGACGAACCCGCCGAGAACATCTCCGGCGGCGAATCCGGCGGCGGCACGGTCTCGGAGTTCGACCCCACGAGTGCCGACACTCGCGCCGAAGGCGTCGTCGATCGACTCGGTGAGTTGTACTGGCAGAAGACCTACGGTGGACAGGACGCCTTCGAGTGTCTCGTCCGCACCGTGTTGAGCCAGAACACCTCCGACAAGGCGAGCCAACCGGCACACGACGCGCTGATGGAACGGTACGGCAGCGACAACCCCGGCGACCTCGCGGTGGCGCTGGCCGACGCCGCCCAAGACGAACTCGCCGAGACAATCTCCTCGGCGGGCCTGTACAACCAGAAATCGGAGACGCTCATCCGACTCGCCGAGCGCGTCGTCGCGGAATACGGCGGCGAAGACGGCTTCGACGAGTTCGTGAAGGACGAAGACCCCCCAGAAGTCAGGAGCGCCCTGCTGGAGATGAAGGGCGTCGGTCCGAAAACCGCCGACTGTGTGTTGCTGTTCTCGGGGGGTCGCGGGGGTGTCTTCCCCGTCGATACCCACGTCCACCGCATCGCCCGCCGGATGGGACTGGCTCCGGCCGATGCCGACCACGAGGAAGTCCGAGAGTACCTCGAACGCGACGTTCCAGCCGACAAGTGTGGTTTCGGCCACACGGCAATGATTCAGTTCGGCCGGGAGTACTGCTCGGCGCGCAAGCCGGCGTGTTTGGAGGACCCCGACGCCTGCCCGCTGGCCGACGACTGTGACCAACTCGGCGTCTACCCGGAGACGGGCGAGGTGGTCGACCCGAGCGAAGCCCCCGAGGCCGAGTAGCGGGACGTTTTTGCGGGCCGCCCGCCCACCCCCGATAGTGCTCACGAAGGACCTCCTGCGGGTCTCCCGTGCCGGCGGCGGCTACCAGCCGCAGTTCACCGACGCCGACGACGAGGCGCTCGCCGCGCGCGTCCTCGGCGTCTATCAGGGCCACGTCGGCGAGCGACGCGAGACGCTGGAGGCCGCACTCACCGACATCGAAGGTGAGGCCGACGACTTCAAACTCGTCCGGGGGTTCGCCAAACTGCTCGAACGGGCGGCGACCTTCGAGACGCGGGCGCCCATCGACCCGATTCGCGCACGGACGGCCGCCTTCGAGGCCGCCGAGTCGGTCGGCGTCGTCACGGAGGCCGAACGCGAGACGGCGTTGGAGCGGGCCGCCGCGCGTCTCGATGCCGCCACCGAGGACATCGAGGCGTCGCTGTTCGCCGACCGCGAACCCGAAGAAGTCCTCGTCGCCGTCGAATCGAACTACGACCCCGAGAGCCTCCGAAAACAGTACGACCTCTCGCTCGCACAGACCGCGTTGTTCGACGCCGTCGAAGTACGAGTCCGGTCATCGGACCCGAAGGCGCTCGTCTCGGCCGTCAAACGGCTCCGTCTGATGTACGAAATCCGCCGCACCGACGACGGACGCGAGGTGGTCGTCACCGGCCCGGACGCGCTGTTCAAGCGCTCCCGTCGCTACGGGACGCGCTTCGCCCGCCTGCTGCGGACGGTCGCCAAAGCCGAGGAGTGGCATCTCGAAGCCACCATCGACGACCGCGGCACCGAACGCCGCCTGACTCTCGACGACGGCGACGTGACGGTACCGGGAACCGACCCCGTCGCCGAACCGACCTTCGACAGCGGCGTCGAATCGGATTTCTACGCCAGATTCGACGCGCTGGACCTCGATTGGAACCTCGTTCGGGAGCCCGAACCGCTGGCCGCCGGCGAACACGTCGCCATCCCCGATTTCGCCTTCGACTGGAAACACGGCGATTTCAGGGTGTTTTTCGAAATAATGGGCTTCTGGACCCCCGAGTACGTCGAGAAGAAACTCTCGCAGTTCGCGACCCTCGAAGACGTGGCGTTTCTGGTCGCCTACGACGAATCACTCGGCGTCGGCGAGGCCATCGAAGCGGAGGGCCACCGCGCGATACCGTACTCGAAGACGGTTCGACTGAAAGACGTACGAGACGCCCTTCGCCCCTACGAAGAGGAGTTGCGCGCCGAGAGTGCCGAATCGGTTCCCGACGAACTGACGCCCGAAGCCGACGTGACGACCATCGCCGCCCTCGCCGACTCCTACGGCGTCCCCGAATCGGCCATCGAAGCAGCGGCGTTCCCGGACCACGAACGCGTCGGACGCACGCTCGTCCGGCCGGCGGTGCTGGAGTCACTCGACGGCCGAATCGAGGCAGGGATGGACCTTGCCGCCGTCGAAGAGCGACTGGCAGAGTACGACATCGACGACGCGAGTGCGGTCCTCTCCAGACTCGGCTACCGCGTCGAGTGGGAGGGGCTAAGCGGCGGCACGGTTCGAGAGAAGTAGTCGAGCGGGGTCGTCGAACACCCGGGGTTGTTGGCAAGAGTTTTGCCGCCCGGGTGTTGAGAGGCGGACATGACCACCTTCGAGTACGACGTCGTCATCGTCGGGGCCGGAACCGCCGGTTGTTACGCCGGCGCGACGCTTTCGGATGCGGGCTACGACGTCGTCATCGTCGAACGGAAGGACGAAGAGGAGGCGGGCCACATCGCCTGCGGCGACGCCCTGAAGGGCGCCGACAACTTCCCCGAGTCCATTCCGAAATCCGACATCGCCGACGCCTTCACCAACACCGAGGTCGACCACGGCCAGTTCGAGATTCCACAGGAGGACGCCGTCCTCGACATTCCCGTTCCGGGCGAACTCGCCGTCATCGACCGCTGGGAGTACGGCCGACTCATCATCGACGGCGCCGAACGCGCCGGCGTCGAGTTCCACTACGACACCGTCGTCCAGGACGTGATGCAGGACGACGACGGTCGCGTCCACGGTGTGAAAGCCAAACACAAAGGCGAACCCCGAACCTACGAGGCGACGATTACCCTCGACGGCGCCGGTTCGCTGTCGCTGCTGCAGGACAAAGCCGACTTCGAGGACACTACCTTCGACACCAACGTCCGCTACTCGCAGTTCGCCTCCGCCTACCGAGAGGTCATCGAGGTCGACGAACCCGTCGAGTGGTCCGACGCCCTCGTCTTCAAACCGACCAAGCGCTCGGCGGGGTATCTCTGGTACTTCCCGCGGACGCCCACCGAAATCAACGTCGGCCTGGGCTTCCAGATGAACGAGGAGCCGATGCAACTCGTCAAGGACCTCCGGGAGGACATCAGCCAGCGGCCGGAGTTGAAAAACGCCACCGTCAAGGACAAACTCGGCGCCGCTCTCCCGACGCGCCGCCCCTACGACTCGGCGGTCGCACCCGGATACATGGCCATCGGCGACTCGGCGGCCCACGTCAACCCCATCAGCGGTGGCGGCATCGCCGGCGCCGCCTACGCCGGCCAGTACGCTGGCGAACAGGCCATCCAGGCCATCGAAGAGGGCGACGTGAGCGAGTCGAGTCTCTGGCGGTACAACGAGCGCGTGATGGACCACTACGGCGGCCGGTACGCCGCCCTCGACATCTACAACATCTTCTCGACGGCCTACGACCTCGACGACCTCCTTGCCCTGCTGGCCGCGATGCCCGCCGAAAAGCTCTCGGATGCGCTGTATTCGGGGTCGGCGAACGTCAGCCTCAAACTCAAACTGCAAGTGCTGTACAAGTCCATCGGCCACTGGGGGACGCTGAAGAACCTCTACGACACGAAGAGCCTCGCCGACCGCCTGCTCGACCACTACGAGACCTACCCCTCCAGCCCCGACGGCTTCGAGTCGTGGCGTCGCGAGCGCGACCACATCATGGACGACATCTACACGGAGACGGGCGCGGAACCGAAGTACTGAACGCCGGTTTCGAGTCGTTTAATCCGCGAGAACACGAACCGAGTCAGTATGGCCGAGGAGACGCTGTACGAGCGACTCGGGGGGGCACGATGGAATCCGCGCCGTCGTCGACGATTTCTACGACCGATTGCAGGCAGACGACGAACTCGGGCCGTTCTTCGAAGATGCCGACATGGAGAGACTCCGGAAGACACAGACGGACTTCCTCTGTGAAGCAGCAGGCGGTCCGGAAACGTACGACGCAGCGCCCGTGCGCGAGGCACACCTCCACGTGCCGTTCACGCCGGCCCACATCCAGCGCGCGGTCGACCTCCTGTCCGACTCGCTCGATGCGTTCGACGTGCCGGAGGACGACGCCGAGAAAGTCATCGGGGCAATTGCCGCATACGAGGAGGACCTCCTGGCATCGCCGGACGGCGAGTGAGACGCGTTCGGGGGTGAATTCGGACAGCGACCGCAGTGTCGCGTACAATGAAGGCCCTTCGGTCCGTTCTCGGCGTATGTCGAACGCCGGAGTACCGTCGGTTCCAGACGAGATGTCGGGCGGGTGGGAACGCACCGAGGAGACGACCGAGACGGTGTTCAGCCTCCCGAACGTCGACGTGACTGGCCACACCGTTGTCTACGAGGACGCCGACCTCCGGGAGCGCATCGTCGCCGCGGGCGGCCCGGACCGAATCTGGCGGTTCGTCTTCGCGACTCGACTCGAATTTTCGCCGTCGCTTCCGTTCGGAACCACGTCGCTCGTGAATCCGCGCATCGTCACCGAGTCCAAACGGGAGTTCGCCGAGGAACTCCGGGAGCGTGGCTTCGAAGCCGTCGAAATCGGCGACACCGAGAGCATCCGCACGGACAACCGCAAGCGGGCGCGTCTTACCCGCTATCGGGCGCAATTGCCACTCGACGGCGAGTCTCTCCCCGTCAGCGGACGGGTAGCAGCCTGGTACGACCGCGATTTCTACGTCGCCGGCGGCGCCTACCCGACGGAGGGTCTCGACCGGTGGGTCGACGCCGAGACGGCGCGTTACGAAGGAGAATTGCTCGATATCATTCGAGCTGTGGGGTAAACCGGGCGAAACAGAGATACCCCGTGTGGCCGACGCCCGCGGTCGAGGGGCGGGAGCCGCGGTCGTCGAAGTCCATCCGCCGCTGGATGGTTTCGAGCGTCTCGATTTCCGAGAGGCCCGCCTCGCGGGCGGACTCGACGCAGGCGCGGGCGGACTCGACGAAGGGAGTGTAGGCGGCGACGAACCCACCGGGAGCGAGCAATTCGGGCGCGCGCTCGACGACTTCGGGCGCATCGCCCGTATCGAGGGTCAACAAGTCGAAGGAGTCCTCGATGTCGTCGATTTCTTCAAGCAGGTCGCCGGTTCGAACGTCGACGTGGTCGGTGACTCCCGCGAGGTCCATGTTCTCGCGGGCTACCTCGGCGAACTCCGGGTCACGCTCGTAGGTCGTCACGTCGACCCCGAGGCGGCCGAGATAGGCGGCGAGGACGCCGGTTCCGGTACCGGCGTCGAGCGTGCGGTCGCCCGACGCGACGCCGGTGTGGCCGACGACCAAGCCGATGTCGCGTGGCATCATCGGCGCGCCGGTGCGTTCGAGGTGGTCGAAGAGGTCCGGACCGCGGAGTCGTCGGACCTCGAAGGCTTCCCCGAGATGCGTCTCGAGGGTCGTCCCGGTTGTCACGTCCTCGGGGACTTCGAGGATGCCGAGGTCGGACTCCATCGTCTCGCCGGGGCGGACGAGGAACTCACGGTTGCCGCGGACGACGAGAACGCGTCGCTCGCTCACTCTACTTCGAGCTTCTGGACGGCCGCCGCGAGGTCGCCAGTCTCCTCAAGCACTTCACGGGCGCGCTCCTCGGGGACTTCGGCTCGACGGGCGACGATTTCGACGTCCTCGTCGGAGAACTCGCTGTCGCCGGTGTCGCTCTCGGATTCCGACTCGGCCTCGATGGCCTCGGTGCCCTCGCCGCGGGGGCGGGTGTCGGGGTCGCCGACGATTTGATACGTTTGCTGGCCCTGGGCGTCCATCCGCTGTACGTCGGCGTCGTGGAAGACGAGTTCCTCGTCAGCCGTGCGGATGATGACCTCCTCGGCGTCGATATCGGTGAGGTCGATACCCATCTGGCTCATCATCTGTTCCATCTTGCGCGGGTTCATGCCGCCGCCTCCTCCAAACATACCCGAAGTGAGGGTGCGACGGGGCAAAAAGCCTGATGTTACGCCGTGGGAGAACTCACGCCTCGATGCCGTCGCGGACTTTCACCGCCATGCCCGTCTCGAAATCGAGCATGGCGTCGGCCGAGAGTTCGGCTCGACCGACCGCAAGGAGGTCGCCGTCGTAGTGTTCGACCAACACCTCGTCGCCCGGTCGGACGGCGGGGTCGACTTCCCGGACGAACTTCGCGAAGACGTTCTTCTCCTCGCGAACGAAGGGTTCGCTGTCGTCGCCGACGACGACCCGGTAGGCCGGCGCATCGAGGGCGGCCTGCAGGCGTCGGCCGCCCGCCGCGCCGAGCGTGAATCGGCCGTCGACGCCGTAGGAGAGTATCCGCTCGTCGTCGGCGAGAATCTGCTGTGGCCGGCCGGAACTGGTTCGCTGGACGGTGATATCACCGTCGAACAGCGCGGCGCCGGCGCCCGCCCCGAACTGGTAGTCCGCGACGGTCCGCAACGAATCGAGACTGCTGCCCATGCCATCGCTGAGTGCCGCACCCGCAAAACCCCTGTGAGTCGGCCCTGAGCGACGGCACCTCCGCCAGTGACAATCGGTGAGTTTTAACTGCCGGGTTCACATACCGACAGGTATGGCAACCAACACGGGCAGACTCGTCGTCGGTGGCGTGCTCCTCGTCGTCTGCAGTATCGTCGTCCTCGTCGCGGGATTCCTCGACACCCCGATTCCGTACCCCACGGGTGTCGCTGCAGTCGCCACGCTGGGAATGGTCGTCGGAACCCTTCTCGTCGGGCTCTCCGAGAAGGACGCCGCTGTTTGAACCGTCGGTCGATTCTTTTTATTGACGAGCCACACTTAACAGTCCGCCAGCCTTCGGTCGGTACATGAACGGCGCTCAGAAAGTAGCCAGACTCACGGTTGGCATCTTCGTCGCAATCGTCGCGGCAGCCGCGGGCTGGCTACTGTTCGTCCAGACCCCAACAGATATCGCAGACCTGCTCGGTGTGCTCCTTGTGGTCGCGACCGTAGCGGTTGGACTCCGCATCGGGAGCAACATCGCTGCCAACGTGTTTCCGGCGTACAACGTCGCGGAGGTGGCCGTCGAGGGGCCGATTACCCGCGACGGCGGTGGTGGATTTCCCCCGTCGACCCCCGGTACACCCGGCGCGGACAAAATCGTCGACCTCATCGAAAACGCGGACGACGACGACAACGCGGAGGCGTTGTTGCTGCGGTTGAACACACCCGGTGGCGCCGTCGTCCCGAGCGACGACATCCGACTGGCGGCGAAACGGTTCGACGGCCCCACTATCGCCTACGCGACGGACGTGTGTGCAAGCGGCGGCTACTGGATAGCCTCCGGCTGTGACGAGTTGTGGGCCCGCGACGGCAGCGTCGTCGGCTCCATCGGCGTCCGCGGCTCGCGGATGACCGCCGCCGACCTCCTCGAAAAGGCGGGCCTCGAATACGAACAACTCACCGCCGGGGAGTTCAAGGAGGCCGGCGTTCCCTTCGACGACCTCGAGCCGGAGGAACGGGAGTACCTGCAGGGTATCATCGACGACTACTACGACCAGTTCGTCGAAACCGTCGCGGAGGGGAGAGCGATGGACGAAACCGAGATTCGGGACACCGAAGCGAAAGTCTTCCTCGGAAGCGAGGCCCACGAGATGGGGCTCGTCGACTCCATCGGCACCCGCAAAGACGTCGAGGAGCGCCTCGAGAGCCTGCTCGACGAGGAGGTGGCGACGACGGAGCTGGAGCCCCAACTCGGCGTCACCGAACGGCTCCGCGGTGGTGCCGAATCCGTCGCCTACGCCGTCGGCGCCGGTATCGCCAGTCAGTTCACCGACGCCAGCGGCGAGTTCCGGTTCCGAGTATAACGCCGCCGGGATAGTTGAGCATCCGCGAGGCGCGAAGCGCCGAGCGGTTCGCCGGCGGCGAAGCCGCCGGTAGCGACGAAGTGACCACCGCGCGCCCTCGGCGCGCGACGGGAACGAGTCGCTATTTTTCATCGAAGTTTTTGCCGGTCGCCGCAGGCGACCGTGCAAAAAGTTCGTCCTGAAAGCTTTTGTCCGCCCACTGGCAACGGACCACCGTGAGTACGCTGGTCGTGTGTGTCGACCGCGACGGGACCCTCGGGCCGGACGGCCCAATCGTCGGCTGGGAGGCCGTCCAGGCGCTCGTCACCGACGTGGGCATCGACGACCCCGAGGACAGCCGCGTCAACTGCCTGCTGGAGACGCTCAGCGTCGCCCGTGACCTCCGCGACGAGGGCGAAGACCCCCTCGTCGCCGTCATTTCCGGCGGTGGCGGCGACGGCGTCAACAGCGACCGCGCCGTCGCCCGGGGCATCGACACCCTCGTCGCGGACAACGACATCGAGGCCGCCATCGTCGTCACGGATTCGGCCAGCGACGAGCGACTCGTCCCCATCATAGAGAGTCGCGTCCAAGTCGACGCGGTCGACCGCGTTGTCGTCCGGCAGTCCCACGACATCCAGTCGACGTACTACCTCCTGAAGCAGTTCCTCGGCGACGAGGAACTCCGGGGGACGGTGTTGGTCCCCATCGGCGCCGCGTTGCTCGCGTTTCCGGTGTTGTTGCTGTTGGCCGACGACGTGGCCATCGCGCTGTCGGCCATCGCCGCGGTCATCGGGACGTTCCTGTTGTACAAGGGCCTCGGCATCGACGACTTCGTGGCGACGCTCCCCCGACGGGTTCGTGACGCCTTCTACTCCGGGCAGGTGTCGCTCGTCACCTACGTCGTCGGGACGGGGTTGGCGTTCGTCGGCATCTTCGCCGGCGGCATCAGCGCGACGAACATGGGTAGCGTGGGAACGGCCGAGACGGGCGAACTCCTGGTCGGCTTGCGGTTCATTTTCGACAGCGTTCCGTGGTTCGCGGCGGCGGCACTGGCCGCGGCGACCGGCCGCCTCATCGACGAGTTGCTGGCCGAAGAGAGCGTCTCCGCGGCGCTGATGAACCTTCCGTTCGGCGTCGTCGCCGTCGGATTGGTCGTCCGCGGCTTTACCGGGTACTTCCTCGAACGCGCGGCCGTCATCGGTCCGCTGGAGGTCACGGCGGTAGAACTCGGCCCAGTGAGTATCGAGGGGTTCGTCCTCGGTATCTGGGGGCGACTCGCGCTGTACGTCGCCGCCGGCATCCTCGCGAGTTTCCTCGGCGTCGCCTTCGCCTCGCGGATGAGCGAGGGCGAGTCGCCGCTCGACGAGGTCCCCGAGTAGCCGAACCGACGCCCATTTAGTCGGCGCTGGGTTACTCCGAGTATGAATCCGTGGGTGAGCCTCTTTTCGGGCGGAAAGGACTCCTCGTGGGCGCTGTACCGGGCGCTCGAACGCGATTTGCCGGTCGAGCGACTGGTGACGGTCCATCCCGAGGGTGACTCCTTCATGTATCACGTGCCAGCGACGGAGTTGGCGTCGCTGGCCGCCGAGAGCATCGGGATTCCGCTCGTCGACGTTCGCCCCGATGACTTCGAGGCAGGGGCCGACCCGGCCGAAGACAGCGGCGAGCGCGGCGACCGGGAGTTGGAGCCGCTGGAGGCGGCGCTGGCCGAGTTGGCCGACGGCCTCGGTGGCATCGGCGGCGTCACGGCCGGCGCCGTCGAGAGCAGCTATCAGACCGACCGCATCGAGGCGATGTGTGACCGGCTTGAATGCGAGTTGTTCGCCCCGCTGTGGCAGGAAGACCCCCGCGAGTTGGCCGACGCGATGTTGGACGCCGGCTTCGAAATCACAATCGTCCGGGTGGCTGCCTACGGCCTCGACGAGTCGTGGCTCGGGCGGACGCTGGACGCCGACGCCGTCGCCGACCTCGAAGCGCTCAACGACGAGTACGGCGTCCACGTCCTCGGCGAAGGTGGGGAGTTCGAGACGCTCGTCACCGACGGCCCCCACATGGACCGCCCTATCGAACTGTCCTACGAGACGACCTTCGACGGGTCGCGTGGCTCCCTGCGGGTCACCGACGCGTGGCTCGGCGAGTAACGGCCACTTCATCGGCCGTTCGCCGTAACAAAAGACACTTGGTCGCGGCATCTGTCGTCATCGAACAATGAAAGCCGTCGTTCTCGCTGGCGGGTACGCGACGCGTCTGTGGCCCATCACGAAACACCGTCCGAAGATGTTTCTCCCGGTTGGTGAGTCTACTGTCATCGACCGCATCTTCGAGGCGCTGGAAGAAGACGACCGCATCGAGGAAGTATACGTCTCGACGAACGAGCGCTTCGCCGAGGAGTTCGAACGCTACATCGCCGACAGCGGCTTCGAAAAGCCGACGCTGTCGGTCGAGGACACCACCGAGGAATCCGAGAAGTTCGGCGTCGTCGGCGCGCTCGGACAGTTGGTCGACCGCGAGGGCATCGACGACGACCTGGTCGTCGTGGCCGGCGACAACCTCATCGGCTTCGACCTCACCGACTTCATCGACTACTTCGAGGAGAAGGGGACGGCCGCTCTCGCCGCCTACGACGTCGGCGACCGCGAGAAGGCCAAGTCCTACGGTCTCGTGGAGTTAGAAGGCGACCGCGTCGTCGACTTCCAGGAGAAACCCGACGAGCCCAAGAGCACGCTCGTCTCCATCGCGTGTTACGCCTTCCCCGCGGAGTCGCTGCGCTTCGAGGAGTACCTGGGGGGCGGCAACAATCCCGACGAACCGGGATGGTTCCTCCAGTGGCTGCAGTCACGGGAGGCGGTCCACGCCTTCGTCTTCGAGGAACCGTGGTTCGACATCGGCACGCCGGAGTCGTATCTGGAGGCAATCGCGTGGTCACTGGACGGCGACAGCGTCATCGCCGAGTCGGCGACCGTCGAGAACTCCACCATCGGCGAGAACGTCCACGTCATGCCGGGCGCAGAAATCGTCGACTCGACGCTGGACCGGTCGGTCGTCTTCGGCGACGCTACCGTCTCCGACTGTGAAATCCACGACACCATCATCGACGAGGGAACCCACATCGAGAACGTCGACCTCGCGGGCGCGCTCATCGGCGCCCACACGCGGCTCACGAACGGTTCCGGGGAGTAAGCTTTAGCCCTCGGGACCCGGAGTAGCGGTATGCAGGGTGCAGAGCGGACCACCCGGCAGCGCATCGCCGAGTTCCTCCGGAACAACAGCGCCGAAGCGGGCGCGCTGGCGAACGAATTCGAGATTACCACCGCCGCCGCGCTGTCGCACGTCGAACACATCGCGCGGTCGCTCGACGGTACCGACGAGGAGTTGCTCGCGGCGCCGCCGGAGTGTCGCGACTGTGGCTTCTCGTCGTTCGACGACCTGACGAACCGGCCCTCGCGGTGTCCGGAGTGTAAAAGCGAGAACGTGACCGAACCGGCGTTTACGATACGGTAGCGCGCCGAATCGCCGGCCTGCGTCGCGTCAGTGCTGGAAGGCCCGCTGGCCGGTGAACGCCATCGCGATGTCGTGTTCGTCGGCAGCGTCGATGACGTCCTCGTCGTTGACCGAGCCACCGGGCTGGATGACCGCCTCGATGCCGGCGTCGGCGGCCTCCTCGATGCCGTCGGGGAACGGGAAGAAGGCGTCCGACGCCATCACGGCGCCGTCGGCGTCCTTTCCTTCGGCGTGTTCGTCTGCCTTCATCGCGGCGAGTCGGACGGCGTCGACCCGGGAGACCTGTCCCATCCCGACGCCGACCGTCTCGGTTCCCTTGGCAAAGAGGATGGCGTTGGATTTGACGTGTTTGATGGTGCGCCACGCGAACAGCATCGTCTCGATTTGCTCGTCGGTGGGGTCCCGTTCGGTGACGATTTCGAGGTCGTCGGCCGAGGGCGCCTGGAAGTCCCGCTCCTGGACGAGTCGGCCGCCGACGAGATGCTGTTCGGTGAGCGCTTCGCTTCGCTCGGAGAGGTCACCCACCTCGAGGACACGGAGGTTGTCCTTCTCGAAGAGGACATCCAGCGCCGCCTCGGTGTACGCTGGTGCGACGACGACTTCCTTGAACGAATCCGTGATGGCCTCGGCAGTGGCGGCGTCGCACTCGCGGTTCAGCGCGACGATGCCGCCGAAGGCGCTCATCGGGTCCGTCGACAGCGCCTGCTCGTAGGCGTCGGCGAGCGTTCCCGCGGTCGCACAGCCAGCCGGATTGGTGTGTTTGATGACCGCCGCCGCGGGGTCGTCAAACTCCTTGATGAGGTCCAAGGCGCCGTCGGCGTCGTTGTAGTTGTTGTACGACAGCGCCTTCGCGCCCTCGTTCAGTTGGTCGGCGTCGACGACGCTAGCCTCCTCACAGGCGCCGTCGACGTACACCGCGGCGTCCTGATGGGGATTCTCGCCGTAGCGGAGTTCTCGACCCCGGTCGTCGGAGACGAACCGGCGGGCGGGGAACTGTCCACCGTCGTCGCCGTCGACGGACACGTCGCCGTCTTCGAGGGTGACGCGGTCCTCGGCGAACCACTTGACTGCGCGCGGGTAGGCGGTGAACTCCGCGTCGTGGAGGACGCGAGTCTTCAGGTCGGCGGCGTCGTCACCGTCGTAGACGGGGACGGGCTCTTGGGTGACGATAGGGCCGCCGTCGACGGTTTCGTCGACGACGTGGACGGTACAGCCGGTGACGGAAACGCCCGAATCGAGCACCTGCTCGTGGGCGTCCATCCCCGGGAACGACGGCAGAAGCGAGGGGTGGACGTTGAGCGTCGTCGGCGCCGCATCGAGGAACTCGTCGGTGAGGATGCGCATGTAGCCGTCGAGACAGACGATATCGACATCGTACCCCTCCAACCGCTGGAGGACGCGACGTTCGTGTTCCTCGCGCGTCTCGTCGTCGGATTTGGGGACGACCTCCGTCGGGATGCCGCGCTCTGCGGCGCCTTCGATGACGGGGGCGCCCTCCTCGTTCGTGAGGACGACCGAGAACTCGGCACCGCCCGGTTCGGTGTCCGCGATGTGAAGCAGGTTTCGGCCGCGGTTCGAGGCCATACCGGCTATTTTCATGGTTGAAACGGACCGCCGCGCCGGCAAAGTAGTTGCGGTTGCAGGTCCTCGAATATACACATATACGGATATAATACGAACGACAGCGGCTCCGAATGCCGCTGTTATACACGTTTGTGCCTACAGAACCCAGTTTAACGCGTTGGGTATGTGTTCGCTGTTCGACGAACAATGTTAACAGCACGCGGGGTGAGCGTCGTCCCATGTCGGAGGAAACGCGAATGGCAGACCTTCTCGAAGAACTGCGGGAGGCAAAACGGGCCGTCGCCGACGAGGGGCGGCCGGACGCCGTCGAGAGCCAGCATGCACAGGACAAACTCACTGCCCGCGAGCGCGTCGAGTACCTCTGTGAGAGTTTCGACGAAATCGGCCAACTCGCCGCCCCGGCGCCGACGACGCCCGAGACTGCCGACTGGGACCGGGAGGATGCCCCCGCCGACGGCGTCGTCGCCGGCGTCGGTGATATCGAAGGCCGGCCCGTCGCCATCGCCGCCACCGACTTCACGGTCAAGGGCGGTTCCATCGGCCACACCGGCGGCGAGAAACTGAAGCGAGTCATGGAGTTGGCGCTCGAACGCGGCTTCCCCACCGTTCTCCTCCACGACGGCGGCGGCCACCGGATTCAGGAAGGACTGGACGCCCGCCCCACCGCACAGGGCGACGGCGGCATCTTCCGGTTACAGACGAAACTTTCGGGGTGGGTACCCATCGTCTCGGCGATGATGGGCCCCGGGTTCGCCGCACCGACGAACTTCTCGGCGATGGCCGACTTCGTGCCGATGGTCGAAGGGTCGACGCTCGGCGTGGCCGGCCCGTCGCTGGTGAAAGCCGCCCTCGGCGTCGACCTCTCGAAGGAGGAGTTGGGCGGCGCGGGGTTCCAGACGGCCGAGACGGGTATGGCGGACCGCGCCTACGAGGACGACGAGGCCTGCCTCGACGGGGTTCGGGAGTTCCTCTCGTATCTGCCGCGGAACGCTCGTCGCGACCCGCCGAGTGCCGACGCCCGGCCGCCCGCAGAGGCCACCCGCGAACGCCTGCTGGAAGTGATGCCCGCCGACCCGAAGAAGGGTTACGACATCTACGCCATCGTCGAGGGCGTCACCGACGAGGAGACGTTCTTCGAGACGAAACCGGAGTTCGCACGGAACGTCGTCACCGGGTTCGCCCGCATCGACGGCCGACCGGTCGGCATCGTCGCCAACAACCCCCGGGTGATGGCCGGCACCATCGACGCCGACGCCTCCACCGCGGCCGCACGGTTCGTCTCGTTGTGTGACGCCTTCGGGCTCCCCATCGTCGCCCTCGAAGACGTACCCGGCATCCTCCCGGGGCCGGATTCCGAACGCGACGGCGTCGCCCGCGCCGCCGGCAAACTCCCGTTCGAACTCAATCGCGCGACGGTACCGGTCGTCAATCTCGTCCTTCGGCGCGGCTACGGCTTCGGTCACGTCGCCATGGGCGGCGGCGAGTCCGTCCAGAACGTCCTCACGGCCGTCTGGCCGACCGCCGAGGTCGCCGCGATGGGTATCGGGGGCGCCGTCGACGTCGTCCACGGACGGGAAATCGAGGCGGCCGACGACCCTGATGCCAAACGGCAGGAACTCGTCGAGTTCTACAAGGACCGCACCGACGCCATTCGGTCCGTCGAGGGCGTCGGAATGGACGCCGTCATCGAACCCACCGAAACGTACGGCTGGGTGAAACGCGCGTTGAATCGCTACGACGAACCACGGGAGGAGGAGTGGCCGCCGAAGAAACACGCAATCAATCCGTGGTAGCGCTCACAACAGCGTTTCCAGTCGGTTTCGGTGGAAGGCGACGGCGTCGCCGCCGGTTCGTTCCGGATATCCCGGCCGCGTGACCTCGCCGTCGGCGTCGACTGCCGACCGGAGGACGGCTATCAGTCGCTCCCGTCGCGTCGGTTCCGGGAGCGGTCGAACGGAACTGTAGCCGTCACGGAACGCCGCCCGAAGCCGGGTCGGGTCGTCGACGTACCAGTCGGCGACGAGGTGTTCGGTCTTGGCAACAGAGAGGCCAGTCGTCGCCGCGAGCGGTTCGCCCCAATCAAGGACGGCGACGAGTTCGCCGGCCGCCACGAGTGCGTTTCCGGGCCGCAGGTCCCACGGGTACAGCCGAGGCTGTGGAGGCTTCCGGTCGGGACCCTCCCGTATCGCATCGAGCAACGGCGATTCGAGGTCGGCAAACGCCGCCGGGAGGGCACGAACGCCGGCCTCGCCGTGGCCGACCAGCCACGGTTCGTACGCGTCCGGTCCGTTCGCCCCGAGGGTCCCGTTTTGGGCACGGACGGGGCCGAAGGCGTCGAAGGGGAACGCCTCGTGTAACTCGGCGAGCGCGTGGCCGAACCGCCGTGCGATGTGCGCTCGGCGGTCCGGCGGGAGAGACACGAACCGCTCGTGGAGGTTGTCACCGTCGACGTACTCGGTGACACAGTAGCCGAAGGCGTCGATGCGGCCGACGTCGAGAACGGCAGGGACCGGAATCGTCGTTCGAGTCGCGACCGCCTGTGCCACTCGCATCTCCGTCCGGAGCGCCTCGGCGTCGGGCGATTGCTGGACGACGACCGTTCGGTCGTCATCGAGGGCGACGATAGCCGTTCGCTTTCGGTTCCCCTCCGACGGCGTCGTGACCGACTGGACGGATGCCTCCGGACACACCTCCGCGATGACGGCTTCCGGCGAGTCAGTCACGGGCCGACCACACCGCCGAGGTCCGACAGCGAACCGAGGACGTGTTCGGGTCGGTACGGTTCGGGGTCGGCCTCCGTCGGCGAGTACCACGCGCTCGCCAGTCCGGCGTTCTGCGCACCGGCAACGTCGTACTCCAGTGAATCGCCGACGTAGAGCGCATCGCTCGCCGCGACATCGAGCGTATCGAGTGCGGCATCGAAGGGGTCGCGGTGCGGTTTCCGACGCGGGAGGTCTCCCGCGTAAACGACCGTCTCGAAGCGGTCGCCGAACGCCAGCGCGTCGAGTTTCTGGGCCTGTCTCGATTCGGGGCCGTTGGTGACGAGGCCGACCCGAGCGTGGTTTCGGGCCGCCTCGATGGCTGCTTCCGCGCCCGGAGACGGCGTCACCTGGGCGTAATCCACGACCTTGAGGAATCCCTCACCGAGAGCTGTCGCGTCGACCGGCGCCCGGCTGTGTTGGGCGGCCACCTTCGTGAATCCGGCTGCCAGATAACTCGCTTGGTCGTCCGGTGGCGGCGAGTCACCGAGCGCCGCCCACAGGTCGTCGGGTTCGCCGAACGGTTCGATTCCGGCGGCATCGAAGGCGCCGTAATACACCGTCTCCGGCGATTGCGCCTGCTCACAGAGGGTTCCGTCGAGGTCGAACAGGACGGCGCTGTAGGTCACGGCTCCAGTAGGTGCCGCTCCGGCAAAATTCCCGCGGTGGCGGCGGGCGTCTCAGTCCGACCCGACGTACACCGTTCCGTCGACCACGAGCGGGTCGGTCCGAATCCAATCCAGCATCGAGTAGGTCCACCGGTCCCCGCCTTCGGTATCGAAGGCGGACAGGGTCTCGTCGTCGCTGCCGACGTACACCATGCCGTCGGCGACTGCGGGTGCGGAGTAGGCTTCGCCTCCGAGACCGACCTCCCATCGTGGCGCGCCGTCGGTGTCCATCGCGTAGAGTCGGCCCTCCGACGTGCTCACGTAGAGGGCGCCGTCGGCCAGCGTCGCTCGCCGGTACACGCCGCTGTCGTCGAGGGTTCGGTCCCATTGGACCGTCCCGCTGTCGACGCCAAGGGCGTACATCCTTCCGTCGGTGTTGCCGATGTAGACTCTCTCGTCGGCGACGGCCGGGCCAGCGACGAACTCCTCGCCCGTGGCCGCCTGCCACCGGTCAGTTCCGGATTCGATGTCGACGGCGTGAACGCCGCTTTCGCGTGACCCGACGTAGACGGTTCCGTCGGCGACGGCTGGTGTGCCCTCGATGGCATCGTCCGTTCGGTACCGCCAGCGGACCGTCCCGGAGTCGGCACCGACCGCATACAGTACACCGGACTCGTCGCCGACGTACACCGTTCCCTCGGCGACCGTCGGCGAGGAACGAACCCAGTCTTCAGTCTCGATTGACCACTCTTCGGACCCATCGTCCGTATCCAGCGCGTAGAGGTGGCTGCTGTCGCTGCCGATGTAGACGGTGCCGTCGACGACGGTCGGTCCGGACCGGACCCAGTCTTCGGACCCCGACCCGAGGGACGCACGCCATCGTTCGGTTCCGTCGGCGGCGTCGACCGCATAGCAGTAGGTGTCGTCGCTGCCGGCGTAGACGGTGCCGTCGGCGAACGCCGGCGAGGAGCGTATCCAGTCGGCGGCCTCGAAGGTCCAGTTTTCGCTGCCGTCGGTCGCGTCGACGGCAGCCAAGATTCCGTCGTTCGCGCCAGCGATGTCGTCGAGACCGGTACAGCCCGCCAGCGAACCACCGACGGCCGCGGCACCGACACTGCGGAGGAAGCACCTGCGTGTGGGCGACATGCTCCGCGGCACGAAGAGCGACGAAAAAATCTTTCCGCCCGTAACGAGCGCGCGAACGGCGATAGGATATACACGGACGTGATTATATTCTGCTCCCACGGGCCGATTATCGACACCCTTTTTCAACGCCTCGTCGCAGGTACGACCATGACTGACCGGGGCCCGCTGTACGCCGTCTCGCCGCTCGACGGCCGCTACGCCCGTTACACCGAACCGCTCACAGAGTACGCAAGCGAGGCCGCCCTCATGCGTGCCCGCATCGAGGTCGAAGTCGAGTACCTCATCGCCCTTGCCGACCTCGAGGCGACGCCGCTGTCGCTGGACGAGGAGACACGCGCGACGCTTCGGGACCGATACGAATCCTTCGACGCCGAGGACGCCGCCGTCGTCAAACAGCTCGAAACCGAGGGGTACGCCGGCTACAGCGCGACGAATCACGACGTGAAGGCCATCGAGTACTTCGTCCGGATGGCGCTGCCCGACGAGGACGAACAGGGGCCGTGGGTCCACTTCGGGCTCACCAGCGAGGACGTGAACAACCTCGCCCACCGCCTGCTCGTGAAACCCGCTGTCGAGGACGTGCTGGCGCCCGAAATCCGTGAGTTGCGCAACACGCTGGTCGCGGAGGCACGGGAGTACCGCGACCTTCCAATGTTGGCTCGCACCCACGGCCAACCGGCGACGCCGACCACCTACGGCAAGGAGTTGGCAGTCTACGCCTCCCGTCTCGGCCGTGCGCTCGGTCGCCTCGAGGCGGCCGCCGACGACCTCTCGGGGAAACTCGCCGGCGCCTCCGGCACCTACGCCGCCCACCACGTCGCCTACCCCGACGTCGACTGGCGAGCGTTCTCGAAATCCTTCGTCGAGTCCCTCGGTCTCGAACACACCGAACTGTCGACGCAGGTCAACCCCTGTGACGACCTCGCGGCCGTCTTCGACGCCTTGCGCGGCGTCAACAACGTCCTCCGAGACCTCGATTTGGACATGTGGCTCTACGTCTCGGACCGCTATCTCGGTCAGGAAACCGTCGAGGGCGAGACCGGCTCCTCGACGATGCCACACAAGGTCAATCCCATCGACTTCGAGAACAGCGAGGGGAACCTCACGAAAGCGAACTCGGATTTGACGTTCCTCGCCGACTACGTCACCACCTCACGACTCCAGCGGGACCTCTCGGATTCGACCGTCAAGCGCAACATCGGCGCGGCCTTCGCTCACTGTCTCATCGGCTACGGCAAGACCGCCAAGGGACTCTCGAAAGTCGAACCGAACGAGGCGGTGATGCGGGAGGAACTGGAGGCCAATCCCGAAATCATCGGCGAGGCCGTCCAGACAATCCTCCGTCGGGAGGGCGACACCGAAGCCTACGAGCGCATCAAGGCGCTCACACGGGGACAGCGAGCGACGCTGGAAGACTTCCGTGAGTTGTTCGACGAACTCGATGTCGACGAATCGGTTCGGCAGGAACTCCACGACCTCACTCCCGCCGGCTACACCGGATTGGGCAGCGAGTTGGTCGAGGAGGTTTGATACCCGGCCGCTCACCCCGGAGGGAAGGGAACGTAACGCTTGATAATGCGGGCGGGAAGATATCGATACATGAACGGGGTGGAACTAATACTTCGCCTGCTGGCCGGGGGCTTGCTCATTTTGGCGAACGGTTTTTTCGTCGCAATCGAGTTCGCGCTGACCCGTGTCCGGCAGTATCCACGATCCGAGTTCGACGTCCCGGGGCTCCGGCGGGCCTGGGAGATGACACAGAACCTCGAAATCTATCTCACGAGCTGTCAGGTCGGCATTTCCGCGACCAGTATTGCTGTCGGCATCGTCGCAGAACCAGCGTTGGCTGCGTTGATTAATCCAGTTTTCGAAAACACACTGCTTACGTCGATTGGTGTGGGGGGCATCCTCGCGTTCGTCATCATCAATCTACTCCACCTGACCCACGGCGAGCAGACGCCCACGTATCTCGGGGTCGAGCGGACGAAGTTCGTCGCTCGGTACGGTGCGACTCCCCTCTACTGGTTTGCCAAACTGCTCTATCCGGTTATCATACTCGGCGACAGCGTCGCCAAATGGACGCTCGGGCTTTTCGGTATCGAGATGACCGGTGCCTGGCTCGAAACCGAAACCGACCGTGTCGAATCGCGGGCAGACCTCCGTCACCGACTCGGGACGTTACTCGACAACGGAGACCTCACCAACGAACGCAAAGAGGAGGTTATCAACGCGTTCAGCGTGGGCGAACTGCCGGTGAGTGAGGTCATGACCCATCGGTCGGACATCGTGTTCCTCTCGACGGCCGTCTCTGCACAAGAGAACCTCGACCGAATCGGGACGAGCCCACATACACGGTTTCCGTTAATCGGTGACGACCCCGCGGAGTATCGGGGAATCGTCTACGTCCCCACGGTCGTCGACCAACTCGACGCCCTCAGACGCGGCGAAGTTACGTTCGAGGATATCGCCGCTCCGCCGATGACGCTTCCCGCGGACACACCCATCAGTGATGCCGTCGATTCGTTTCAGGACGAACACCAGGAACTCGCGCTCGTGACTGACGACACGGACGGGACCGTCGTGGGGTTGATTACCGCAACTGACGCCCTCGAAGCCGTGATGGGTGAAATCGAAGACCCACTGGATATCGAACTCGGGGACCGAACGACCGCTCCACAGTGACACGAGCAGACAGTACGTATTCGATACCCGAACGCTGAACGAGTCAGTCGGGAGACGGATACAAGCGTCGGCACCTTCGACGGCTCACGTGAGGACCACCGCGTCACTCGGTTCCGGGCGCTTCGTCCTCCAGTCGCGTCAGGTCGTCGAACGTCTCCCGGCGACGCGTCAGGCGAACGTCGTCGCCCTCGATTGCGACTTCGGCGGGTTTGGGCTGGGAGTGGAACTGGCTGGCGAGGTTGATGCCGTAGGCGCCGACGTTGCCGATGGCAAGCAAATCGTCGGCCTCGGGTCGGGGGATGGGCCGGTCGGTACAGAACACGTCGGCGCTGGTACACAGCGGCCCGCCGACGCTCGATTCGACGGCCTCGCGGTCGTCGCCCGTGACGTTTCTGATGTGGTGATAGGAGTCGAACATCGCGGGGCGAATCATCGCCGTCAGACCGGCGTCGACCCCGACGACGCGCGTCTCGGGCGTCTGTTTGATGGTGTTGACCCGCGTGAGGAGTGCGCCGGCGTCGGCGACGAGATACCGACCGGGTTCGAGCGCGATGGTGGCATCGACGTCCTCGGTGACCCCCCGGACCATCTCGGCGGCGGCCTCGATGTCCAGCGGCGGTTCCTCGGGGCGGTAGGGGACGCCGAAGCCGCCGCCCAAATCGAGGAACTCGATATCACCCACGCGTTCGGCGAGGTCGGCGACCTTCTCGAGGGCCCGACGGTGGTCGTCGAGGTCATCGGAGAGGACGCCGCTACCGACGTGGGCGTGAAGGCCGACGAAGTCGAAGCGTTCGCGTGCCTCCTCGGCGACCTGTTCGACCTCGTCGTACGGCAGGCCGAACTTCGCGTCCTTGCCGGTGGCGACCTTCTCGTGGTGGCCGGTGCCGATGCCGGGGTTGACGCGCAGGGCGAGGCGGCCGTCGAAGCCGCGTGCTTCGAGACGGTCCAGCGTCATCTCCGCGCCCGCCGTGATGGTCAATTCGGGGGTGTCCTCCCACAAATCGACGGCGTAATCGAGGTCGCCGTCCGGCGGATTGACCGCGGTGTACTGGAGGTCCTCGGGCGCGACGCCGGCTTTCAGCGCGCGGTCGAGTTCCCCGGCAGCGGCACACTCGATGTCGGCGCCGGCGTCGTACAGCGTCTGTATGACTGCCCGGCCCGTGTTGGCCTTCGCGGCGTACATGACGTGGGCGAAGTCGAACGCCGAATCGAACCGCGCGAAGTTCTCGCGGATGCGGTCGTGGTCCATCACGTACAGCGGCGTGCCGTGTTCGTCGGCCACCCGTTCGAGGCGGTCGGCGTCCCAATCGGCGAGGCGCTTGACGAGCGGCGAGGCGGCGAGACTCATTGTCGAAAGGGAGGGTCGACCGATAACAAGGGTTCCGCTTCGACCGAAAGGCTTGCCCTACTCGACAGCGAACCGAGGGGTATGACAGACGAGACGCCACGCCGCCGCAGTGACCGCACGAACCCCGTCGGCATCGCCATCGGGTCGACGCTCGGTCCCTTCAGCGCCGCCGTCGGCAGCGTCGTCAGCGAAGACCGCTTCGCGTTCAAACTCTCCGTCGGCGCGGGCAGGGACGACGATGACGGCTTCGACGACGCCGACGCCACGACAATCAAAATCGAGGACGCAGACGAGGAAACGGTCGAAAGCAGCGAAGACGACACGGAGTCGAGCAACGACGAACCCGCCGAAGCCGACGACTGAACGTCGAGTCCTGCCACAGAACCGTTCTCGTACCGCCCTCAGTTATCGCGCAGGGCGTCCTCGCGTTGGGTCGCCTCCAGGGTCTCTTCCTCGACGTCGGTGGCGACGACGGCGGGCTTGTAGGCGCCGCCCTCGAAGAGGTCGTGGTCGCCGACGCTGGATTCGACGAACCGAGTAAAGGCGCGCCGCTCGGGCGGCAACTCGCCGTAGATGACCTCCTCCTCAACGAGGTCGTACACCGGAATGCGCGGGGTCAGGAGCGTGTTCTCGCCGACGATGCTGCCTTCGCCGACGACGAATCCGGAGGTGACTCGACAGCCAGCGCCCAAGGAAACGCCGTCCTCGACGACGACGGGGGCGGCCTCGACGGGTTCGAGGACGCCGCCGATGAGGGTGTTGGCACCCAACTTCACGTTATCACCGATTTGGGCTGCAGAGCCGACCGTGTCACAAGAGTCGACGAGCGTGCCGTCGCCGATGTGGGCCCCGATGTTGACGAACGCCGGACTCATCAGAATCGCGTCCGAGCCGATGTAGGCGCCGCGGCGGACGACGGTGCCGTCGGGCGTGTTCCGGGTGCCTCGCTCGGGGAGGTCGTCGGTCTCTCGCAGCGGCAACACGTCGTGGTAGTCGACGCCGCCGTAGGTGTGGGTCTCGATGTTCCGCAAGCCGAAATTGAGCAGAATGCCCTGTTTGACCCACTCGTTTGCCTCCCACTCGCCGTCGTTTTTCTCCGCGGCGCGGACCTCGCCCGCTTCGAGTGCCGCTAGGAACTCCTCTAAGACGGCGATATCCTCGGCGGTGGCTTCATCGGCGGTCAATCCCTCTTCTTTTCGTTGCTGTAGGTCCACGATGTCGTTTTCGAGTGCACTCATTGGGCGTATCCTCGGAAACACGGGACTTGGCTCTATTGGAAGACGCGTGTTTTCCGTGGCGGCCGGGCTGACAGGGACTCATGGTGGGCTGACGACACGACTTATAAAATAACGTGCCGTAGTATCCACATGGAGGCGGATACGTATCGGAAACTCGTCGATGAGTCCTCCGATATTGCCACGATTATCGATTCTGACGGGACGATTACGTACGTCAGTCCCTCGGTAGAGCAGACACTCGGGTACGAGCAGGAGGGGCTGCTCGGCGAGTCAGGGTTCGACTACCAACACCCCGACGACCGTGCGGCGGTCGCCGAAGCCATCGAGAGGCTGCAGGCGAACCCCAACGAGACACGGGTTATCGAAACCCGGTTTCGGCGTGCCGACGGGTCGTGGTGCTGGATTGAAGCGACGCTACAAAACCGGATAGACGACCCTCGCATCAGCGGGATTTTGGTGAATAGCCGTGACATCTCCGAACGAAAACGACAGGAACAACAGTATCAACAGCTCGCAGAGGAGTACAAGACACTGCTCGAAACCGTCGAAGACGGCATCTTCTTTCTGGCCGTTGACGACGTGGACGACAGCAAGGAATTTCGGTTCGAACGGCTGAACAAGAGCTACGAGGAACAGACGGGCATCACGACCGAGGACGTCCGAGGGAAGACCCCGACCGACGTATTCGGCGACGAACTCGGGTTGGAACTCCAGTCGAACTATCACCGGTGTGCGATGGCCCGCAAACCGATTACGTATCAGGAGGAAGTCCCCGTCGAGACGGGAGCACGGTTCTGGCAGACGAACCTCGCACCGGTCGTCACCGACGGCGAAGTGACTCAGATTATCGGCATCACGCGGAACGTCACCGAGCGCGTCGAACGCGAGCGGCAACTCCGAATGCAAAAAGAGCAACTCGACGAGTTCGCAAGCGTCGTCTCTCACGACTTGCGAAACCCACTCACCGTCGCACAGGGACGAGCGAAACTCCTCGCCGAGGACGACGACAGCGAGCATCTCAAGCCGCTTCTGCAGGCGCTCAACCGGATGGAGAGACTCATCTCGGATACGCTCACCCTCGCCAGACAGGGACAGGTCGTCGCGGAGTTCGATTCCATACGGCTGACCGACCTCGTTTGGTCCTGTTGGAAAACTACGGCAACGCAGGAGGCGACTATCGAAATCGACGACGAAATCACCATCCGCGGTGACCGAAGCCGACTCCGACTGGTCTTCGAGAACCTCTTCCGGAACGCGGTCGAACACGGACGGGTTGACGTAACAGTCCACATCGGATGTATCAATGAACACGGCATCTACGTCGAGGACAACGGGTCCGGTATCCCCGAAGCCGACCGGGAAACCGTATTCGAACCCGGTCACTCGTCGGCGAGCGGTGGTACCGGGTTCGGCCTGACTATCGTCAAGCGAATTGCAGAGGCACACGGCTGGGACATCGAAGTCCACGAGGGAACTGCCGGGGGAGCACGCTTCGAATTCACCGGCATCGAGTTCGTCCGACAGTGATGCAGACTCTCGTCGCCTCGTGCGTCCCTCGGAGCGCCGAGGAGGAGTGTAGAAACGGACCTACAGCACGTCTTCGAAGTCGTACCAGCCGGCCTCACGGCCGAGGAGCCACTCGGCGGCGTCGACGGCGCCCGCCGCGAACACTCGACGCGATTCCGCGCGGTGGGTCAGCGTCAGCACCTCGTCGTTGTCGGCCAGAAGCACCTCGTGTTCCCCGCGGACGTTGCCGGCCCGGCGAACGTGGACGCCGACTTCGCTATCCTCCCGCTCATGTTCGCCTTCCCGGCCGTGGACGCGGTCGAGGGCATCGTCACGAGCGGAATCGATGACCTCGAGGAGGGTCTTCGCCGTCCCGCTCGGGGCGTCGCGTTTGCCGTTGTGATGCGTCTCGGTGAGTTCGACGTCGTAGCCCGGCAGCGCCTCGACGCCGGCCTCGACGACCCGGAGCAGCGCCTGCACGCCGCGGGCGAAGTTCGACGCCTTCAGCACCGGCGTCGACTCGCTGGCCGCCCGGAGCGCATCGAGGCCGCCCTCGTCGAACCCCGTCGTCCCGACGACGTAGGGGACGCCCGATTCGGCGGCGAGGGCGGCGTACTCGCGGCTGGCCGACGGCACGGTGAAGTCGATGGCGACGTCGGCGTCTGCCAGCAGTTCGGGGAGGTCCTCGTCGGGGTAGACGCGAACGTCCTCGATGGTGTCAGAGGACGTGGCGACGCCGGTCACGTCGTGGCTACGACCGCTGGCCTCGGCGACGATTTCGCTGCCGGTCCGTCCGGTCGCACCGATGACGAGCAGGTTCATTCGAGGTCGTCGAGGACGCGGCGCAGTCGGTCGCGGTTCTCGGGTTGGAGCGGATTGAGCGGCGAGCGCATCGTATCGGAGTGGATACCCCGCATCGCCATCGCCTCGTTGATGGGGATGGGGTTGGTCTCGACGAACAGCGTCCGGAAGAGGTCACCCAGTTCGTACTGGAGTTCGCGGGCGCGGTCGAAGTCGTTCTCGAGGGCCGCCCCAACGAGGGCGACGGTGCGTTCGGGTTCGACGTTCGCCGCCACGCTGATACAGCCGGTGCCGCCCTGTGCGATGACGGGCAGCGTCAGGGCGTCGTCACCCGACAGCACCGAGAAGTTCTCCTCGCGGGTACGCTCGATGACCTCGTTGGTCCGGTTGAGGTCGCCGCTTGCGGCCTTGTAGCCGACGACGTTCTCGTGTTCGGCCAGGGAGACGGCGGTCTCGACGGCGATGTTCCGGCCGGTGCGGCCGGGGACGTTGTAGATGATTTGCGGGAGGTCGACCGCGTCGGCGATTTGCCGGAAGTGGTGTTCCATCCCGTCCGGTTCAGGGATGTTGTAGTACGGCGAGATGAGGAGCAGGCCGTCGGCGCCTGCGGCGGCCGCCCGTTCCGAGAGGTCGAGCGCCTCGCGGGTGTTGTTCGACCCGCTGCCGGCGATGACCGGCACGTCGTCGACCGCGTCGACGACCGTCTCGACGACCTCGATGTGTTCGTCGTGGGTCATCGTCGCGGATTCGCCGGTCGTGCCGACCGGCACGAGGCCGTCGACGCCGGCGGCTTCGAGTCGCTGGGCGTGGGCCCGGAGGGTGTCGTGGTCGATGCTTTCGTCGTCGTGGAACGGCGTCGTCATCGCGGGGAAGACGCCGTCGAATGTGTCGTGTGTCATGGTGTGTTGGGAGTCGTGCGTTCGGAGGCTGTGCGTTCGGTGTCGACCTGCGACGGGACGCCACGCCCGCCGGAGACCGGTCTACGAACGTTTGCCTTTGGAGAAAGCGACTGAGACGACGGACTCGCTGGGGTTCGTCCGTGGCCGACCGACGAGTACGCCATCTCGCATACATCAGAGACGTTCGCGGACGGACTTAGGCGTTTTGAGTCCGACACACCGTCGTGTGGTGTGTTATCATCCACGCCAGAAGCCATTTGACCGTAAACGCCTAACTCGGGGTACATGAGACACGTAGGACTCAAAGCCCGCATGGCGGTCGTGGGGAGCATCCTCTTCGCCTTCTATGCGATGCTCGCCATCGTCGCCTTCGAGGTCTTCGGCGTCGGCATCCCCGTCATCCTGCTGGGGACGGTCGCCTTCGCCGGCTTCCAGTACGTCGTCGGCAAGAAGATGGCGCTGTGGAGTACCGGCGCCGAGGACATGCCCGAAGACCGGTTCCCCGAGGTGCATCGCTCGGTCGAACGCATCAGCGAGGAGATGGACCTCGAAAAGCCACGCCTGATGGTCGCCGACATGGGCGTTCCGAACGCCTTCGCGGTCGGCCGCCGGGGCGCCGGCGTGGTCGTCGTCTCCACCGAGTTGATGCACCTCCTGAGCCACGATGAGCTCGAAGCAGTCCTCGCCCACGAACTCGCCCACATCGACAACCGCGACGTGATTACGATGGTGATGGGCCAGTCCATCGCCTCGATGCTCGGGTTGGCGGCGTACTTCGTCGTTGCCTTCGCCGGCGAGGACGGTATCGGGAGCATCATCCTCGGCTACATCGCCTCCATCCTCGTCCAGTCGGTGGCGATGGTGTTCGTACTGGCCATCTCCCGGTACCGGGAGTACGTCGCCGACTCCGATGCGGCAGAGCACGTCGGCGGCGACGCGATGGCACGCGCGCTCCAGAAGATTAGTTCGGCCGGCCAGCGCGGCAACGCCGAGTTAGACGACAACGTCAGCGCGCTGTGTATCTTCGGCGGCGAGCGCTCGGCACTGGAGCGAGTGTTCGCGACGCACCCGCCCATCGAGAAGCGAATCGAGGCCGTTCGGGACGTGGAACGGTCGTACTACTGAATTCTATTCGCTCGGTTCTCTGACCGCCATTCCGGAGATGTACTCGGTGAGGTCCGTCGCCGAGATGATTCCGATTGCCTCGCCGTCCTCGTCGACGACCGGGAAGTGACTGATTTCGTACTCGACCATCCGTTCGGCGATTTCGGGAATCGCCACGTCGGATTGCGTCGTCGCGATGTCCTCAGTCATGTGGTCGCCGACGGTCGTCGTCGACTTGGGCGTCCCTTCGGCGACGATGCGGACGAAGTCCGTCGAGGTGAGAATGCCAATCGGGCGGCCCTCGTCGTCGACGGCGACGACGGATTTGATGCCCTTCTCGAGCATTCCGTCAGCGATTTCCTCGACGGGCGTCTCCGGGTCGGCCGTCAGTACAGGCGCGGTCATGAGATGCCCGACTTCCGTGTTCATGGCGGTCCGTTGCGCGCACCCGGTTATAAGCATCCGGTTCTCGGCGCGTTCCGCCACCACCGCCAGTCGCTGCCGTCTCACCTGCGTTCGACACGCTAAAGCGGCCGCCGGAACTCCCTAGGGTATGGAGTACCACGAGGCGGCGAACTTCCTGTTCGACCTCCGCCGGTACTCGCCGACGACCGGTGTCGAGTCGACCCGGCGGCTCCTCGATTTCCTCGGGGGGCCCGGCGAGGACCTCCGGGTCGTCCGCATCGCTGGGTCGAACGGGAAGGGCAGCACCGCCCGAATGGTCGAATCCGTCCTCCGGGAAGCCGGCTACGACGTGGGGCTGTACACCTCTCCGCACCTCGACGACGTTCGCGAGCGCGTCCGCATCGACGGCCGGAAGGTCTCGAAGACCGCAGTGTGTGAGTTCGTCGAGCAGGTCGAACCGTACGTCACCGAGCGGGCCGCCGAGGGCGCCTCGCCAACGTTCTTCGAGACGACGACGGCGCTTGCGGTGTGGGCCTTCGCCCGTGCCGACGTGGACGTGGCGGTACTGGAGGTCGGCATCGGCGGCCGCTACGACGCGACCGGCGCCGTCGACAGCGAGGCCGCAGCGGTCACGAGCGTCACGCTCGAACACGCCGACATCCTCGGTGACACGATACCCGAAATCGCCCGTGATAAGGCCGCGGTCGCGCCGGATTCGAACCCGCTCGTCACCGCCACCGAGGGCGACGCCCTCGACGCCGTCACGGACGTGGCCGGAACGGTCCGTCGGGTCGGAACCGACGACGAGGCGGACATCCGCGTCCGTGACGACGGTCGGGTGGGCGTCGAGCAGGCCGTCGCACTCGACGGCGACGACTGGACTGTGGAGACACGCCTCCCGCTCCTCGGGACGTATCAGGCTCGAAACGCCGGCGTCGCGGCCGAACTTTGTCGACAGATGGGCGGCGTCTCGACCGACGACATCGAACGCGGCCTCCGGAACGCCCACTGGCCCGGCCGCTTCGAGGTGATGGAGCGAGAGCCACTCGTCGTCCTCGACGGCGCACACAACCCCGGCAGTTGTGCCGGCGTCACGGAGACGCTATCGACGTTCGAGTACGACGACCTGCATCTGGTCTTCGGTGCGATGTGCGACAAGGACCACGCGGGCATGGTCGAAGCGCTGCCCGACCCCGACTACGTCTACACCTGCCGGCCGGACTTCGAGCGCGCCGAAACGCCCGAGGCGCTCGCGGCGGCGTTCGAGGCCGCCGGGTCGGACGCCGAGGGACGGACGAAGGCGGCCGTCGAGGACGCCGTCGAGGCCGCCATCGACGCGGCCGGCGACGGCGACGCCGTTCTCGTCTGTGGGTCGCTGTTCGTCGTCGCCGAAGCCAGGCGGCGCTGGACCCGACTCCGCGTCGAAAAGCGCGTGCCGGACCTCGACGCCGCTCGCGACGTGCTCGAAAGCGCCGACGTGACCGAGGGTGGCATCCACCGAATGCGAGCGAAGGGCGTCCACCGTGTCGTCGCCACCCGCGTCCAACCCCGACAGGCCGAATACCTCAAACAGGAGTCGCTGTCGCTGGGCGCGGAGTGTGCCACCTCCGGACTCACAGCACAGGACCGCGAACTCGTCGACGTGGTGTTGATGGGAACGCTCGCACAGTTCAAGCGCCTCGCGGAGAAACTCGACGGGCAGGCCTACGGCCTCTCGCGGTTCGCCGACGAACTCAGGGAGACGCTGGAAATCGGCCATCGACCCGAACCACACGGCTACCCGTGGGACGACGGAACCGCGGTCATGGGGATTCTGAACGTGACGCCCGACTCCTTCCACGACGGCGGCCAATACGAGGACATCGACGACGCCGTCGAACAGGGTCGACGCCTCGTCGAGGCCGGCGCCGATATCGTCGACGTGGGCGGGGAGTCCACCCGACCGGGCGCCGACCCTGTCGCGGTCGAAAAAGAGAAAGAGCGCGTCGTTCCCGTCGTCGAGGCGCTTTCCGACGCCGACGCCCTCGTCTCTATCGATACCCGGAAAGCAGAGGTGGCACGGGCCGCTCTCGATGCCGGCGCCGACATTCTCAACGACGTATCCGGGCTGGAGGACCCCGAGATGCGGCTGGTGGCAGCCGAACACGACGTTCCCGTCGTCGTGATGCACTCGATTCACACCCCGGTCGACCCCGAGGCCGACATCGAGTACGACGACGTGGTCTCGGATACGCTCGATGCGCTGGTCGAACGCGTCCTGTTGGCCGAGAAGGCCGGATTGGACCGCTCACAAATCATCGTCGACCCCGGCCTCGGGTTCGGAAAGTCTCCCGGGGAGGACTTCGAAATACTCGGTCGCTTAGAGGAGTTCCGTGCGCTCGGCTGTCCGGTTCTCCTCGGCCACTCGCACAAGTCGATGTTCGGACTCCTCGACCGTGAGGCGGACGAACGGCTCTCCGCAACCGTCGCCGCAAGCGCGCTGGCTGCCGAGCGGGGCGCCGACATCGTGCGGGTTCACGACGTCGAAGAGAACGTCGCCGCGGTGAAGACGGCCGCTGCCGTGATGGACCCCGCGGCGTTCACGGAAGAGTAACCGACACGTTCGGCCGATTGGAGAAGATATATCCTCGCCGTTCGACTACACGTAGGCGTGGCGTCCCCGTTCGAGGTTCTGGGTGTCGAGCCGGGTGCTGACCAGCGGGAGATAGAGCAGGCCTACCGGGACCGAATCAAGGAGGCCCACCCCGACCACGGCGGCTCTCCACGGGAGTTCAAGCGCGTCCGGGAGGCCTACGAGGACATCAAAGCCGGCCGCGCCCGGAGCGTGCCCGACGCCGACGAGAAGGTCGGCGCGCCGGGCGAACCGCAATCCGAGGCCGACGAGTCGGACGAAACCACCGACGGACCCGAGGAGTCGGCGACGCGCGTCGAGTATCTCAACTACGACGTACTCGCGGACCACGGCTGGAGCCTCGATGACGACGACCTCTTCGATAAAGCGTCGGCGGCGAACCTCGACCACGAGGACTACGGCCGGTTTCTGGCCGAACCGCGGGAATCGCTCCTCGAAGCCGCCGAGAACCGCGGTTTCGCGTGGCCCTACGCCTGCCGCGGCGGCGCGTGTGCGAACTGCGCCGTCGCCATCAAGGAGGGCGAACTGTCGATGCCGGTCGACCACATCCTCCCCGAGGAGATGCTCGACCGGGGGATTCGACTCTCCTGTATGGCGCGGCCGGCGACCGACCGACTGCAGGTCGTCTACAACGTCAAACACCTGCCCGACCTCGACGACCTCCTGTTGCCGCCGAGTCCCTTCGAGAAGGCCCAAGCCGACGACTGAGAGCGGACGCTCGGCGGTTCAGTCGTCCGTCGCGGCTGCTTCCGCCTCGGCTTCGTCGGATTCCTCACCGTAGATGTCCTCGATGGCCTCCTCGTAGGCAGCGCGGATGTTCCGCCGCTTCTTCTTCATCGACGGTGTCAACAGGTCGTTTTCGGCGGTCCACTCCTCGGGCACCAGCCGGAACTCCTTGATGGTCTCGTGTTTCGACAGCACCTCGTTGACGCGGTCGACCTCCTCGGCGACCCATTCGTGGACTCTGTCGTCCTCGATGGCTGCCTCCGGGTCTTCCGGAAGGT
This sequence comes from Natronomonas sp. CBA1123, assembly GCF_009741925.1. Lineage (GTDB taxonomy): Archaea > Halobacteriota > Halobacteria > Halobacteriales > Haloarculaceae > Natronomonas. Next base: position 24,084 of record NZ_WPCC01000015.1, on the reverse strand, counting down.
CGATTCCCTCCTCGTCGGCCCACTCCCACAACTCCTCGAAGTTCGGCGCGATGACCGCGCCGATGAACTTCCGGTCGTCGCCGACTACCATAATCTGGTCGACGCGGGCGGAGGTGGCGAACTCGTCTTCGATTGGCTCCGGGGCGACGTTCTTGCCCGTATCGAGGACGATGAGGTTCTTCCGTCGGTCGACGAAGCGGACGTAGCCGTCGCCGTCGATGGCGACGATGTCGCCGGTCCGGAAGTAGCCGTCGTCCGTGAAGGCGGCCTCCGTCTTCTCGGGTTTGTTCCAGTAGGCCTCGAAGACGTTCGGCCCCTTCGCGAGCAGTTCGCCGACCTGCCCTTTCTCGGAGGCTTTCGTCTCCTCGCTGACGACATCGGGGTCGAGTTGAAGGTCCACGTCACACAGCGCGATGCCCATCGTCCCGACGCGGATGTCCTCCGGTGGGTTCGTCGTCAGCGCGGGGGCGGTTTCGGTGAGACCGTACCCTTCCAGAATCGTCAGCCCCATCGCCCGATACAGTTTCGCGAGGTCCTCCGACAGCGACCCACCGCCCGAGACGAACAACTGCACGTTGCCGCCGAGGGCCTCACGCACCTGCGAGAAGACGAGTTTGTCGGCGATTTTCAGTTTCGTCTCCAAAATGGTGCCGGGGTCGTCGGCGTCGTCGTACGTCTGGGCGGTGTCGACGGCCCACTCGAAGATGCGCTTTTTCACCGGCGATTCGGAGGCCTGTTCGCGCATCTGGTTGTAAATGCGCTCGTAGACCCGAGGTACCGACGCCGCGGCGTCGGGACCGACCTGTTTGAGGTCGTCGCCGACCGTATCGGGGTTTTCGGCGTAGGCGACGGTCATGCCGATGCCCAACTCGTGGAAGTGGTTGATGCGCTCGAAAGCGTGTGCAAGCGGCAGGAACGAAAGCGCCGTCATCCCGGCCTCCATCACGGGGATGTCCTCGTCTTTGTCGGGACGCGGCCCGATGCGCTTCCGGAGTTGGTTGAAGCAAGTCCGCCAGTTCTTGTGGGTCAACTCGACGCCCTTCGGGTCGCCGGTCGTCCCCGAGGTGTAGACGAGCGAACAGAGGTCCGTCCACTCGCGGTTCTCGAGCCACGACTGGAAGGTGTCCTCGTCGTGGTTGGCCGCCCCGAGTTCGTACACATCTGCGAGCGTGTGGATGTCCTCGCGGTCGGCGTACTCCTCGGAGACCTCGTCGATGACGACGACGAACTCCAACTCAAGGTCGTCCTCGACCGACAGCAGCGTCTCCAGTAGCGCCTCGTTTTCGACGACACAGCCCATCGCGTCGTTGTCGTCCAGCAGGTACTGGACCTTCGGCGCAGAGGATTCGGTGTAGACGGTCGTGACGACGCCTTCGGCGGACTGAATCGCGTAGTCGGCCTGAGACCACTCCATGCGGGTGTTCGCGTAGATGCCGACCCGGTCGTCGGGGCCGACGCCGAGTTCCCGAAAGCCCGTGGCGAGATAGCGCACGATGTCGCCGGTCTCCTCGTAGGTGAGCGCACCGTACTCGCCTCGGGGCGGTTCCGGAACCACGTCGTCGGTCAGCGACCGGTCGTAGACGCCGCCCTTGTACATCTGGGCGTCCCGAGTGCCGTTCCGCCCCACCGAATCGAAGAACAGCTCCGGGATGGTCGTCTCGCCGATTACCTCGTCCGTGTACTCGCGTTCGACTGCTCTCCAATCCATAGCGATTGATAATCACACACGCACTTGAAGCTATCCGCACGTTGACCACTTTATCGTGTTACGAGGTGGGTTCGACGGATTTCAGGGCGCCTCAACGCCACAGTTCCGGAACAACTCGATGTAGTCGTCGACGACCGCGGCGTGGTCGAACGACCGGAAGGACTCGTCGATGTCTTGGAAGCCGTAGCTCCAGGCCTCCTCGATGGCGTCGTCGAGAGCTTCCATGTCGGTGACGCGGATGCCGCGCTCGCGGCGCTCGACGAGTTCGTGGGCGCTGGAGTCGCCCTGATACTCGACGATACCGACACAGCCGGCGGCGAGGGCCCACAGCAACTCCTCGGCGAACAACTCCCGTCGGGCGGTCTGGACGAAGGCGTGGGCGCCGCGGTAGATGGCGACGCGCTCCTCGCGGTCGCACTCGCCGGCGAACTCGACGCGGTCGGCCAATCCGAGGTCACGGGCCTGCCGCTCGTAGTCGGCCCGCTGGGGACCGTCACCGATGACCGTCGCCGTCCAGCCGTCCTCGCCGCGGAGTTCCGCCAGCGCGAGCAGGAGGCTCTCCAGATTGGCGTCCTCGTCGAGCCGGCGGGCGTACACCACGTCGCGGCGCTCGGCGGGGTCGGTGTCGGCGACGAGCGAGAAATCGATGCTCTGGGGGACGACGGTGGTGTTCTCCTCCGTCGCGCCGAACTCCCGGACGCGCGTCCGCTGGAGTTCCGAGGGCGTGACGACTCGCGTCGGAACGCGAGCGGCCGTCCCGGTCCACGGCGACCTCTCGACTTCCGGTTCGTCGCCGAACCACTCACAGACGAGCGGCGCACGTGCGAGCGTGGCGCCGATTCGTGCGGAGACGACGGCGCCGGGCGGCGACGCCGAGGCGAGGACGACATCGGGGCGGTGCCGAGCGAGCAAACCCGGAATCCGCGTGTAGAACAGCGGCGGCGTATCGAAGGTGACCGACTCGTAGACCACGTCGTCGAGTTCGAACTGCCGGGTGTCGCTGCCCCACCAGCCGAGACAGTACACCCGAACCTCGTGGCCGCGAGCGGCGAAGCGGCGGGCGAGTCGCCGGAGGCGGAGGGCGCCGTCGCGGTCGGACTGCGGCGGTGGCCTTCTGAACACGACCGCGATTCGCATGGACTCGACGACGAAGCGGGGTGGCAAAAAGGAATGGGAATCGGGGCGGTCCGAACGCTCGGCGGCAGTCGGTCACCGGCGAAGTAGCTGTGTCAGGTCGGCGGTGTACCGCTCTGTCAGTTCTCGGACGACGAGTCGGTCCCGCGGGTCGACGCCGATGACGCGGAGGGCGCCCACGTACGCGGCGATTCCGCTGACAGCGCCGACGCCGACGGCCGCCAGTCCCGGAACGGCGAGTCGAATCACCCACATGATTGCAAGGGCGACGACCCCCGCCGCCATCGGGGTGAGAAACGTCCGGTCGAACGGCCACAGGCGCTCGAACCGTCGCAACAACAGCACCTGGATGCCGTTCTGGATGGCGATGGCGAGCGAGGTGCCGAGGGCGGCACCCACGAGACCGAACCGGAGGACGAACGCGTAGGTCAACCCGACGTTGAGCGTCGCGAGCAGCCAATCGAGCAGCATCCGGGCGTACTGGTGGTCGGTCATCATCAGGAGCCAGCCGGTCGCCCCGACGGCGCTGCCGACGGAGACGCCACCGAGGTAGACGACGAGGGGAAGATATCCCTCGACGTACCCCGGCCCGAAGACGCCGAGTAGCTCGCGTCCGTACACGACGAGCACCGCCAGTATCGGGACGACCGTCGTGACGATGAGTCGCGTCACAGACGAGTAGACAGCGTTGAGCGTCTGGGTTCGGCCGTCGGCGTACAACTCCGAGGCGACGGGCGGCAACAGCTGATTGAACGACAACAGCGGAATCCACGCGATGGCGACCAACACGAGGACGGCGTTGTACACCCCGGCCGCGACGGCCGTCAACAGCGCGCCGACGAGGAGCACGTCGATGCGGTTCTGAAACACCTTTCCGAGACTGCTCATCGCGACCGGCGCCGCGTGGTTGTAGAACCGGCGGGCCTCGGTTCTCATCCCACGGGGCGACGGGACGACGCCAGTCACCCGCGCCGCAACCGGGACGACGACGAGGGCGAGCAGTCCCGTCGCGACGACGATGGCGCCGGCGACGCCGACCACGGAGTACCCCGCCGCGAGCGCGACGGTCGCACCGACGAGACGGACGGCCGGGCGGAGCAGTTTGTTGAACAGCACTTCGCCGCGGGCCGACCCGACCGCCCGAAAGATGGCACTACCAACTGTGATGACACCGAGCAACACCACGAGCACACCGAAGGCGCGCATCGTCGGGACGAACGACGGCCGGGCGACGGTGAGGTCGTTGAGTCGCGGTGCCGACAGCCAGACGGCCGCGGCGATGGCGATGCCGAAGGTGAGAGTAGTGAGGTAGGCCAACCCCGCTACGGCAGCGCGTCGCCGCGGGTCGTCTTCGTAGGACGGGAGGAACCGCTGCAGTGCGGGGACGCTTCCGAACGTGACGAGTTTGACGAGCAGTTGGGTGATTCGCCACGCCAGCGCGTACACGCCGTAGGCGGCGGGGCCGAGACCGCGTGCGAGGACGACCTCAACGGTCGTCATCAGTAGCCGCTGGCCGGAGACGCCACCGGAGGTGACGACCGCGCCGTGGGCGATGGTCAACAGCGCCTCGCGTTCGTCGTCGGGAATCGACTCGACCGAGTCGTCTCGGGTTCGGCCCACTGGTCGTAGCGTTCCGTCGGTGTCGTCGTAAAATCGTCGGGTTCCCGACGAGGGCGGCCGCAGAGAGTCGCCGGGCGAATCGCTATTATGCACCGCCTCCACAACGCGGACGTGTACGACATCGAGCGCTATCTGAACGTCCGAAGCGCCTTCGGGGCGAGTTTCGCCCCCGACGGCACGCTCGCGTTTCGGATGGACACGACTGGGACGCCACAGGTGTGGACCGTCGAGGAACCGGGCGCGTGGCCGACACAGCGCACCTTCTACGACGAGCGAGTCACCTTCAGCACGTGGTCGCCCGAACGGAACGAACTCGTCTTCGGGAAAGACGAGGGCGGCAACGAACGCCAGCAGTTGTTCCGACTCGACGCCGACGGGACGGTACGGAACCTCACCGCGACGGACGCGAAACACCGGTGGGGTGGCTGGAGCCACGACGGCGACCGCATCGCCTTCGCCTCGAACCGACGCGAGGAGTCGGCCTTCGACATCTACGTCCAGGGACGCGAGGAGACCGGCGACGACGCCGAGTTGATACACGAAGGCGACGGCTGGCTGTCGCTCGGCGAATGGAGCCCCGACGACTCACGGCTGCTCGTTCACGAAGCCTATTCCAGTTTCGACCACGACGCCTACGTCCTCGACGTGGAGTCCGGGGAGTTGACCCATCTGACCGACCACTCCGAGGACGCCATCCGGTATTCGAGCCTCTCGTGGTCGCCCGACGGAACGGGGGTGTACTGCTGTACGGACCTCGATGCCGACACGCTGTATCTCGCGCGACTCGACGCCGAGACGGGCGACATCGAGACGGTCGAGGAGGGCGGCGAGTGGAACCTCGACGGCGTCGCCTTGGACGACGAGACGGGCCGACTCGTCTACTCGCGGAACGTCGACGGCTACACGAAGTTGACCGTCGGCGAACTGACCGGCGAGACGACTATCGAGGCGTTTCCCGACCCCGAGATTCCGGCGGGGGTCGCCGGCGGTGTCGCCTTCGACGACGAGGCCGACCGCTTCGCCGTGACGGTCACCGCCGACACCGAGAACACGAACGTCTACGTCGTCGACGTAGCGTCGGGCGACGCCGAGCGGTGGACTCGGGCCTCCACGGCGGGTATTCCCGAAGAGACGTTCCGCGAAAGCGAGTTGGTGCGCTACGAGACGTTCGACGACCGAGAGATTCCGGGCTACCTTTCGCTTCCGGAGTCGGCACCGGAAGAGGGCACGCCCGTCATCGTCGACATCCACGGCGGCCCCGAGAGTCAGCGGCGACCATCTTTCTCGCCGGTCAAGCAGTACCTCCTCGAACACGGCTACGCCGTCTTCGAGCCGAACGTCCGCGGGTCGACCGGCTACGGGCGGGCCTACACCCATCTCGACGACGTCGAAAAGCGGATGGATTCGGTGGCCGACATCGAGGCGGCCGTCGAGTGGCTCGCCGACCGACCCGACATCGACGGCGACCGAATCGTCGCCAAGGGCGGTTCCTACGGCGGGTTCATGGTGCTCGCGGCGCTCACCGAGTACCCCGAACTGTGGGCCGCCGGCATCGACACCGTCGGCATCGCCAACTTCGTGACGTTCCTCGAAAACACCGGGTCGTGGCGCCGCGAGTTGCGCGAGGCCGAGTACGGCTCACTGAGTGAGGACCGTGAGTTCCTCGAATCCATCTCACCTATCAACAACATCGAGAGCATCGAGGCGCCGCTGTTCGTCCTCCACGGCGCCAACGACCCCCGCGTTCCTGTGGGAGAGGCCGAACAGATAGTCGAGCAAGCCAGAGCACAGGGCGTTCCGGTCAGGAAACTCATCTTCGAAGACGAAGGCCACGGCTTCTCGAAGTTGGAAAACCGCAAAGAGGCGTACACCGAAATCGTCGACTTCCTCGACGAACACGTCTGAAGACGGCTTTCGAGGCCGGATTCGGGTATTCGAGCGGGAGTCGATTTTGGGCACAAGCCTTTTGGTACGTCAACACATACCACAGTGTAAGAGGTGGTGACCAGTCTACGGGGAAACACACCAGCAATCGACCGGACGAATCGCCATCGAACGACTGCTGTAGTGGTATCGACTCGAAAACTCCCGACCCAAGAGGGCCGACGCACTGCATCGAATCGATTCACAACCCACGTTTGAACCGAGCACCGAGGGTCCGGACCCTGTCCCGAGGACCGTAGCGAAACCGACGCGAACCGAACGAATCGAAAAACGAACCGAGCAACCGACGGACCGAGCGAAACACACGACCGAGTATTTTTTCGAGCGCCGATACCGCTACCGTGCGTTCTCCAGTTCGTCCATCGCTTCGGGGTTCTCGATGGAGGACATGTCACCTAGGTCCTCGCCGGTGTAGGTGGCCTGAATCGCTCGGCGGATGATTTTCCCGGACTGAGTTTTGGGGAACTCGTCGACGAACAGCACCTCCCGCGGCCGGAACGGTTTGCCGTGTTCCTCGCCGACCTTCGCGCGGAGTTCCTCTTTGAGGTCCTCCGACTCCTCGTAGCCCGGCTCGAGGACGACGTAGGTGACGACGGCGGTGCCGGTGGTGTCGTCGGGAACGCCGACGGCAGCGGCCTGATTGACAGCCTCGTGTTCGATGAGCGCGCCCTCGATTTCGGCGGGGCCGACCTTCCGGCCGGCGACGTTGAGCGCGTCGTCGGCCCGACCGTGCAGGAACCAGAAGCCGTCCTCGTCCTTCTGAGCCCAGTCGCCGTGGTCCCACATCGGCGGGTCCTGGAAACTCGACCAGTACTCGTGGAGATAGCGGTCGTCACCCTGCCACAGCGACTTCGTCATCGACGGACAGGAGTCCCGCGCGACGAGATAGCCGCGCTCGTGGTCCTCGGCGATGGACTCGCCGGCCTCGTCGACGATGTCGATGTCCATCCCGAGTCCGGGCCCGCCGAGCGTACACGGCTTCAGCGAGTTGATGGGCATCGGCATCAGGAAACAGCCGAAAATCTCGGTCCCACCCGAGATGTTGATGATGGGCGCCTCGCTGCCGCCGATTTCCTCGTAGAACCACAGCCACGATTCGGGGTCCCACGGTTCCCCCGTCGACCCCAACAGTCGGAGCGAGGAGAGGTCGTGGCCTTCGACCCACTCGTCGCCCTGCTTGCGAAGCGCCCGGATGGCGGTCGGCGAGATGCCGAACTGGGTGATGTCGTGGCGGTCTATCATCTCCCAGAACCGGTCGGGTTGTGGGTGGTCCGGGGCGCCCTCGTACATCACCATCGTCCCGCCGAAGGTGTGGGTGCCGATGAGCGTCCACGGCCCCATCATCCACCCGATGTCGGACACCCAGAAGAACCGGTCTGAAGGCTTCAAGTCGAACCCGAAGTACACTTCCTTTGCGGCCTGCAGTTGGGCGCCGGCGTGGGTGTGGACGATGCCCTTCGGCTTGCCCGTCGTCCCCGAGGAGTACAGCAGCATCGACTCGTCGCTGGCGTCGAGTTCCGCCGTCTCGTAGTCGTCATCCTGTTTTGCGACCGACTCGCTCCAGTAGACGTCTCGGCCCTCGGTCATCTCGGGGTCGCTGTCTGGGAAGCGCCGGTAGACGACCACGTCGGTCACGTCGTGGTCGGCCTCCTCGATGGCTTCGTCGGCGGGCGCTTTCAGCGGTATCTCCGACCCCCGTCGGTAGAAGCCGTCGGCAGTGAACAGTACGTCGGCTTCGGGGTCCTCGATGCGGGTCGCTGTGGCCTCGACGCCGAAGCCCGAGAAGATGGGAACGGCGATGGCGCCGACCTTGAAACAGCCGTACAGGATGGAGATGACCTCCGGCACCATCGGCATGTACAGCGCGACGGTATCGCCTTTCTCGACGCCGACGGATTCGAGGTAGTTGGCGACCTGATTCGACGTTCGGGAGAGTTCGTGATACGTGAAGTTCCGAACGTCGCCGTCCTCGCCCTCCCAGATGCAGGCGACCTTGTTCCGGCGCTCGGAATCGGCCGCCGCATAGCGGTCGACGGTGTTGTGGGCGACGTTCAGTTTCCCGCCGGGGTACCAGTCGGTGAACTGCGGCCCCTCCGAGTCGTCACGGACGCTATCGTACTCCTCGTACCACTCGATGTCGAGATAATCGGGCAATTCGTCCCAGAACCACTCCACGTCGCTCGTGGTGCGTTCTATCAGTTCCTCGTAGTCGTCGATGCCGTACTCCTGCATGAACGCGTACACGTTGGTCGACTCGACGAACGCGTCGTCGGGCTCGTGTACGATTTCGTCGAACTCCTCGAGAGACTCCATACTGTGATGTGTTCGCACCCGCCGTCAAGTAGTTTTCTTCCTTGAAAAAACAAAAAATGAATTTCATGTTGTCCGAGGAGGGGGAACGGTTTTGCGTCGGCCGCTCCAACGCAACGCTATGTACGTCCGGGACGCACGAAACCGCGATGAGGCCTGGCTGTTAGACCACATCGAGGCGATGGGCCTGGACGAAACCGCCTTCCGGTCGCGGGACTACGTCATCGCCGTCGACGAGGAGTCGAACACCCGAGCGGGGTTCGGCCGGATTCGAGTCCACAGCGGCGACGACGGCGAGGTGTGTGAACTCACCTCCATCGGCGTCCTCGACGGCTGGGAACGACAGGGCGTCGGCGCCCACGTCGTCGAACGCCTCGTCGACAGCGCCGAAGCCGAAGGGTTCGACCACGTCTACTCGCTGACGAGTTCCCACGACTACCTCACCCAGTTCGGCTTCGAAGGCGTCGCCTCGGAGGACCTTCCGGAAGTGTTGCAGGAGCGACTCGAATCCAAGCGGGAGTCGCTGGACCCCGAAGCCGTCCCCATGCGCATCGACACCGAGCGGTTCCGAATGCCCGAGCGCCTCCGCGAGCGGTTCAAGGTCGCAGCCGAGGCCCAACCCGAGCCCGAACCCGAGGAATCCGCCGAGGACTTCGGGATCGACCCCGACGAAGCGACCTACAAGTACGACACTAGCTGACTCACTTCGACAGACTGCGGAGGTCGACCTCTGTCGGCGGTTCGAACTCGTAACACAGCGACTCCCCGAGAACGTAGTACCGGTGTTTGCCCACGTCCTCGATGACGCGTGCGTCGGTATCGATGGCGATGTCGACGAGGTCCTCGAGGGCGTCGATGCGGACGCGCGGTTTGTCGTCGGCAGCGGTCGACACCGAACCCCGGGAGATCCACTGGTCGAACTCCTCGCGCTGGGCGGCAAACGACAGGGTTCGGCGTTCGGCGTCGGTCACCTCGAACGCCCCGCGATATCGGCCGGCCGCGATACCGGCGAGTCCCACGAGCGAGAGGACGACGAGCAGCGGCCCGAGCGCGCTCCGGACCGGGCCGTAGCTCCGTTCGACCGTCACTGTCTCGGTACGTGGATGAGATTCGGTCTCCCCGGAGGGTCCGCTCACGCTGTAGGTATCCGAACCGGGGTCGAGCGTGAGCGTGTAGGTGGCTTCGTCGGTTGCGTCGCCGCCCGCGGCGCTGCCGGTGGCTTCGACAGCCGAGACGACGCTGACCGAGGTCTCGCCGGGCGAGGCGCCGAGGTCTTCACGAACGCCTTCGATTTCGGCGAGCACTTCGGTCACGTTGATGGTGAACGTCGTCGTCGCCAGCTCTCCGGGTGCGACCGTTTCGGAGGTCGTTCCGAGCGGTTCCTCGATGCGCCACAGTTCCTCGGTGTCGCCCTCCTCACCCTCGGACACCGACCGGATGACGAGCGTCGTGGTACTCTCGACGGTCAGTTCCCCACTCGGTGCCTCGAAGCCGTATCTGAACTGCCCGTCGAGTTCCGGCCCGAGTTGCGTGTAGTACAGCGAGCGGTCCTCCAACGTCTCGCCGACGTCGAACACCCTGTTTTCGGTCTGAATCGTCGAAGAGTGGGTGTAGCCGCCGACGGAGCGCCACTCGCTTACGGTCCGCTGTTCGGTCTCCGTCCCCGGTTCGACGTTGGTCGTGTAGGTCAGTGCCCCGCCGACGAGTAACACGACGACGAGCGCCGCCGCGATAACCACCGCGTAGTCGGCGACCACCACCTTCGCCCGTTTCCCCCACATTTCGTCCCGGCAAACGCGAGGCCACAATAAAAGGGTTGCCACGCCCGTCAGAACCACGAGCTTCGAGAGCGCGAGCGGGTCCGAACCGGCGAGGCACCGAGTAGGAGGAACCCGACGAGCAGAAACGCCCCACCCATCAGCAGGCTCGTGACGAGCGTCGGCAGCCACGGATGGACCGCGTACAGCCCCGCGACGACGCCGAAGGGCAACACGGCGAAGTATCGGTGTTCGGCGACGTATTGGGGGTAGTAGCCGGTCTCCGGCGGCGCCTGTAAGGTGACCGTGACGTTTCGCGACTCGCCGCGGTCCATCCGTATCGACGTCGGCTCTACGTCGACGTTGCTGCTCGCGGGTGCATAGAAGGCATAGACGGGTAGCTGGCCGCCGTTGAGCGCCGGGTACGTCAGGTTCGAGGTCTCGTTCGTCGGCACCGTCGTCGGGTTCTCCGAGTCGAACGACGCGCTCACCATGCCGTACTCCTGGGTGTTCGACATCGCGACCATCGTCCCGCCGCTGACCAAGGCGACGAACAGCGCCATCGCGAGCACGAGTCTGCGGGGGTCGTAGATGCCCTTCCGGCGCCGGGTTCGCTTGACGACGCGCTGTCGTCGCTCGTCGTCGAAGAGGAACCCGAAGAGAAGCACTGCCAACCCACCGCCGGCGATGAGGAGCGCCAGCCCCTGCGTGCCGAGGAACGCCCGCGTCCCGAACGTCTGTGCCAGCGTTCGCTGGACGGAATCGAGCATCCCGCGGGCTGCCTCGGTCAGGAGACCCAATCCCGGAATGACGACGACCTCGCCGTTCACTTGCCACGCTGTCGCGACGATTTGGCCCTCCGTGACCGGCGGCTCTTGGCCGTCCTGGTCGGTGAAGGGATTTGCGTCACCGCGGGTGATGTACCCCGATTCGGTCTCGCCGACGACCCGGTGGGTCGTCAGCCCGCCACCTTGGAGGTTCTGAGCTTCGAAGACGATAACGTCGCCCTCCTCAATGTCGCCGGCGACGGGTGAGGGAATCGCGACGAAGCCGTCGCCGGGTTCCAGCGTCGGCTCCATGCTTCCCGTCTCGACGAACCCCAACAGCACGGGCTGGCCGAGCGCGGCCCCCGCGATGAGCGCGACCAACGCCAACACTAACAGTAGTTCCACCCCCCGGGTGGCGTAGCCTCGAAGCGACACGTACTGTTTCTCTCGGCGGCGATTGGGAAAAGCGTTTCACCGGGACTGGTGGGGTAGTCGTTCGAAAAAAGTCGTCAGCAGACGGATTCCCGTGCGTTCGATTTATTCGATGCCGGGTTCGGCAGCCTCATTCGCACCGACGACTAATTCTTCACTTAGACTAGTTCCATCACTCGTCTCTCCACTTCTCGTATCGACCTGAAGCGACACGTACACCGATTCCCCCGGCGGAATTGCTTCATCCGGGTCGTTGTCGTTGTTGAAGCTTAGCGCTTCCACTGCATTATTTTGCCCTTGAGTAGGGTCGTCCAAATCAAGTACGCTCGTACGAACGGCTTCCGCGCCGTCAACCGTGCTTGGGTCTCCCTGTGAAGCACCGTCAATTTTCGTGGCTGCGCCTTGCAGGTACACTGTTGCATTCGTGTTCGCGGTAGAGGTGTTCAGACCGATTCGAATGTCGAGAACCTGACCGCTTCGGTTTCTAACGACGAAGGCTGACTGGTCCGTACCTCCGTTGTTGCCAGGAACCCATGGAGCCCCCGATCCGGCTGCCGCCGGGGCTGAGTCACTGTCGTAGAGACTCTCGAAGCTAATGCCATCACCCGTCGCACTATCGTTCATTGCGCCAAGCTGGTATCGAGCATCGTCGTTGACACCCGAACCACTGGCATTCCTTCCGAGGTCAATGTAGAGTTCACCATTCTCGTGACCGACTTTATCACCAACGCCTCGAGCACCCCCCCTTTTCCAGTTGGATGTATGCGCTCTTGTCGTTAGCCACAGTAACGTCCGCGTCACGCGTTATCAGCGCCGACGTAAACGCACCACTTCCTACTGCTGCCGCCGAGCCAGCGGCGAGCGATCCCATTCCGATCAACATCTTGCGTCGTTTCACCATAGTTGGTCTCACCTTGGTTGTCACGCCCCCCCACATGAGGTGCGCTTACACGGCCCAAGGAGATGTAGGGGCATTGTATTGAGTCGTCTGAACGCCGTTCAGAGTCGTTCTGAAGGTTACAAACGAGATGTTACTCCGGTTCGAGTGTGAGACCGTTGACCGAACAGTCAGCCACGCGTCTGACGGTGATTTCCGCCGGCACAACAGTCGATTATCGAAACACAGGGACCTCAATACTTTATTCCGTGGTATTGTCTCACGTGGTGGGCAATAGGGGATCTATGTCAGCCACAACATCACGGGGGCACGGGGACGACTCGGGCGGCCCCACTGTCGAGTCAGGGGAACCGACACGCGACGAGATCTACGAAATTCTGTCGAACTCGCGGCGCAGATACGCGGTTCACTACCTCCAGTTTCACGAGGAACCCGTCGAACTGGGGACGCTCGCCGAACAGCTCGCCGCCTGGGAGTGTGACACTACAGTTCGGAACGTAACGTCCGCCCAGCGAAAGCGGACCTACACCGCGCTCCAACAGGAGCATCTGCCGAAGATGGACCGGGTGGGAATCGTGGAGTTCGAGCGACGGGACGGCGTCGTCAAGCCGGCCGAAGCGCTCTCGGATATCGACATATACACCGAGGTCATCTCCGGGTGGAACTTCCCGTGGAGTGACTACTACCTCGGTCTCTCCGCTGTCGCCGCCGCGTTGCTGTCGGCGGCGGCGCTGGATATCGTCCCGTTCGGACTGTTTCCGGATATCGGCTGGGCGGTGTTTTGTGTCACCGCTTTCGCCGTCTCGGCGCTCGCACACGCCTACATCACTCGGCGCATGAAACTCGGCAAATCACCGAATCCACCGGAATTGAGAAGCTAATATGAACACTCTCAAAGTCCTCGGCGTCCTCGCGGTCGCCACGTCGGTCGTGTTGCTCGCGTCCGGAACCGGGAGTTTCACGGCCGCCAACGCCGACCGGACGACTGCACTATCGGTTGCCGACGACGAGTCTGCGCTCGTCGGCTTTGAGGTGTCCTGTGAGGAGAAGACAGTGCGGCACGGTCCACACGATAGAGGACCGGATAATCACCTCGTCGACGCCGACCTGGGAGGCAACGAATCCGCAGGGAACGACGACGACGGCGTGGATGCGGACATCTTCTCGGAGAGTTCGGCCGGCAGCGACAACGACCTCGTCGACGCCAATGTCTTTGCGAACGAGTCAGCTGAAAGCGACAACGATCTCGTCGGTGTCGATATCGGCTCAAAAGGAATTACAGTCGACAGTTCTCCGAGCGTGTCGACGCGCGCCGAGCTCACGGTGACGGTCACCAACCGATTCGCTCGGCCACTGGAGGGGACGGTCACGGTCGATGGCACCACGAAGGATGTCGGCCCGACTTCACCGGGTAGGACGGACGACGCCACCTTCGAGGGATCGTTCGAAGCCGGTGACCCGATTACGATTAACGTGACGAAGCCGATTACTGCGACGCTCAACCGAAGCGTCCCGGAGGACTGCAAGCACGCGACCGACGACCCAGAGAAAGGAATCAGTTTCCTCGCACTCTGTGGCGTGTCGCTCGATGCGGACCTAAACGTCTCCGTTGCGAAATGGAACGGCAGCGAACCCACCGCAGTGCACTGGGAGAGCAGCGGGTCGGTCGAGGTGGTCGTCACGAAAGCCGGGTCGAGTACTGGAGACAGCAGTGCATCAGGGCCGGGAATCCAAAACCACCCGGTTGGTGATTCTCTCAGTGGAATCGTCGACGCCTTCGGGACGGACTCACAGCCCGAACAAACTCCTCAATCGCCATGCCCCGACGGCATCGTCGGCGTGAAGTTCGATTTCGGTGGGTCGAGCTTCGACGACGGAGAGAAAGTGGGTAGCTAACCGACGCCGAGGGCGACGAACTCGAAACGCGTGGCAAGTAGGGGTGGTCCGCGGGCGACCGGCGACACGCCGTGTGGTTTATAAACAAAGGCGATTCACCATCTCAGTTTCTCGCTCCGTGTTGGTAATCGGCGATTACTAACATCAAGAACATCTAATAGTATAGGGAGGAAACACCGGACATCTCTGGTATTTTATCACCTGTCTCTAGAACTATCAAAACCTACTTGTTCGAATACCCCCGTGTTACACATCCACACGGTTGTGGGGAGGGGAACGATGTACGACAAACTACCAAGAGTGGGGCACATCGGTACAGCCAGTGGGGGTCGCGAGTTGGCGTGCGACGACATCTTCGAGATCCTCAGCAACGACCGACGACGGTGTATCGTTCATTACCTGAAAAAGCATGACGACCGGCGCGTTGACCTTGGAGAACTCGTCGATTACGTCGCCGCGTGGGAGACGGACACGCCTATCGATAAACTGGATGGCGACAAACGCAAGAGCGTCTACGCCGCGATTCGACAGACACACCTCCCGAAGATGGAGAAGGCAGGCATCATTAAGTATGAACACGTGCGCGGGGAAGTAGAGTTGACCGACTGTGCCCGCGAGGTGCAACTGTATCTTGAGTACGTCCCCGGAAACGACATTCCGTGGAGCGAGCTGTATCTCGGTCAGTCGGCTGTCGCAATCTCGCTCATCACCGTTGCGTGGACTGGTATCTACCCGTTCGGGCTCCTCTCGGCGTGGTGGCTCGCTTTGGGTGTTGCAACCGTCTTCACCGTCACTGCAGCGACTCACACCTACCAATCGAGACAACGCCGGCTTGGGACCGGCGAGTACGAAATCGAGACGCTGGGGTAGCAGTCCGTCCGGTCACACCCACGCCTCCGACCCGGGGAGTCGAAGCCCGACTTCGACGCTGACGTACGTCGCGACGAACGCCAAGGCGTAGCCGAGCAGGTGCGCATAGAGGTTGACGACGCTCCCGCCGGCCGTCGGGTCCACGGGGAAGGCGACGAAGACGAACGCGAGGAACGCGAGCAGTCCGGCGGCGAACAGCTCGAAGTGGCCGGCCATCCCCGCGGCCGCCCGAACGTTCGAGCGGAGTCGGCCCGGGTGCTCGAAAGCCGGCAAGGCGTACAGCAGCGCCGACAGCACCGACGCCGCCGCCAGCCCGTAGGTCACCGGCGACCGAACGCTCAACAGCGCCGACAGCGCCAACCCGATGAAAAAAGAACGCGGGAGCGAGCGACCGACGCGAGCCGATATCGAACTGCGCGTCGAGGTAATCGGCGAGCGCGATGGGCAGGTAGCCGACGAACGCCAACAGCACCCCCGAGAAGCCGTAGCCTACGCTCGGCCGAATGACGGCGAGGTTCAGATACGACAGCGCGACCGGGAAGGCCGCGAGGAAGACGGCGAGGGCGACGAAGAACCGCCGCCGGTGGCCGCTCAGGGCGCTCAGCAGGTACGCCAGCGGCGCGACGAGCAGGTAGCCGCCGACGTTGACCAGCAGGTGGGTCGAATCGAGGTGGACGAACGCCGAGGTGTAGGCGGTGAGTAGCGAGGGGTCGGTGTAGGCGAAGGTCAGCGATTCGCGGGTCGCACGCGGGAGCGAGAAGACGGCGACGAGGACGAGCGGGACCGAAAACAGGAGTGCAAGGTCGCTAGCACGGACGCTCTTTCGGAGAATTCCGAAAAACGACGTCGCCGTCTCATCGCTCATTACGCCTCTATTCGCTTTCGATACGGTAAAAAGAACGGCCGGTATCGAGAACTGAAACGCCGGGAATTATTCTCCGCTTCGGCGGCGCCGAGCGAGAGCGAACAGAAGCAGCAGCCCCGCGAGCGCGCCGAGGAGCCCCAGTAGCGACGATGGGTCGAGGCCTGCTTGCTCTCCGGTCGGGTCGTCGGTGGGCGTCGGCGTGGGTGCGGCCGTCGGTGTCGACGTCCCGGTTCTGGCTTCCGAGCCTCCGCTCTCGGTTGCGGTGGCCGTTGCCGATGGGGTCTCCGTTTCGGTATCCCCTCCCGAGGGCGTCTTCGTTTCAGGGGTTTCGGTGTCAGCCGATCCGCCATACCCGAGAGATTCGAACGACCCGGCGTCGGCCTCGGTCTCGACTTCGGGGTCGAGGACCGCCATCACGTTGATGGAGCCGAGCGTGATTTCGTCGGTCTCACGGGTGTCGATGCGCATCGCTATCGTCTCCGAATCGCCCGGCTGCATGAACACGCCGTCGGCTTGGCTCTCGGCCGTTCCCTCGCCCGGAACGTAGAACTCGACGGCGTTGCTGTCGTGGGAAATCCAAACGGTCGCATTGGTTTGCTGGTCAAGGACGTTCTCAACGGTGAACACTGGACCGATATCGGTGACGGCGTCGTTGTTGACGCCTTCAGCGTTCAGGTTCGGGTTCTCCTCTGTGAGGATGATCTGGATTTCGCCGGTCTCGTCGTCTATTTGGGTGTATATACCCTTACCGGCAGGTTCAAGCTCAAGAACGTCTGTCTCCTCATAAGTAACAACGTCGGCCCCCCCAGTGACAACTACAAGCGAGATTCCACCAATTAATCCAAAAAGTAATAAAGAAAGTACGTATCGATTTTGAGTGGTACTCCGAGATTTATTCATATCAAATTAAATTTATATACGGTTATCAGGGGAATGGTAGTTGAATATTTGATTAATTGCTTCCTGAAGATTCGGAGCTATTTATATATCTTTTGGTGTCTATTCTTCAGCGTAGAAGTCCATGCGATCACCAGAAGCCCATTGTGCATCGCTGAATGCTTCAACGGTGAAATCTACTTCAGGAGGATTAACCTGCTCCGTAGCGATTACCCGTGTAATAACATCAACACTTTGTCCCGGGTCTAATTCAACGTGGCCAGCGTTTTCGATAAAGTTGTAGCCCGTAGCCCCAGGATGTTTTCGAATAGACTTCTGACCAGTTGTACTACCAAATGTGGGTCCGGTTGACGGAGTTGATTGACGTCCAATCACGCCAAATTCACCGCCACTAAGATTATTAGCATCACCACTTGGAGTGGCAATAAATTGGAAATCAACACCTGCGGGCACAGTGATAGTGGCCTCGTCAGCTGCGTTTCCAGTCGTATCCGTAGTTATATCGTTGTTCGAAAGTGGATTCTCCACTTGAACGTACATCGTTTCGGCGCCTTGGTTGATGAGTTCAAATGCGGGCCGTGCTTCGGTCACACCGATATTGACCCCCTCTCCACCATCTTCAGTATCGGAAGCAAAGTCAAGCGATAGCGTCCCATCAGACTGATTAACAAATGGTGAGTCGGTATTTCCATTAAGACCCAGGTACGCGTCTGCATCTCCTGCCACATCCACTTTGTATCCTCGGTCTGCACGGATGACACTTGTCGCGCCTGAACCAACTACAGCAGCTCCGCCGGCAGCAATTGAACCCATTCCAATCAAGAAGTTTCTTCGTTGCATTGTATTTTCACCTTGGTTTTCGCGCGGCCCCACGCCCCCACAATTCACGTCGACCGACCGGGTGTCAGTGGCTCCGCGCTTACTCACCCCAAAGAGAGGACACCCCTTCTGTATGCACTGGCAGAACCGAACACAGCCCCGGCCTGCGAACGGACAGCAGAGGGCTGAATCGCGCACAGCCCCATCCTGAAACGTCCCCGAAAGACGCTTAACCAAGCATTAATCGCAGTTTTACCGGGAGATGGGTGCTATTCGGCGCGATCTCGCCGCGCGTGCCGTAGCTCAAAACCGGTTCCGCGCCCGATAGTCGACCCTCGGAAAGAAGAACCGACCGCTATCCGTTGATTTTCCAGAGCGCGCGCGAGAATTAGTGATATTATTCCACAGAGATAACTATAGATTTTCGGAGACAGCTAGTAGTTCGAAGCCGTGGTTCGAGAGTCAAAAATGCTCTTATAAATAACCCATCCCTAATCACCGGCCAATTATATACCAACCATCCAAAACCGCCATACTGCGGCCGAATTGCTACCCGAATTTCGGCTCAAACCGCAAAACCATCGTAGGGTTTAATTAGTGCGACCCGCGTCAGACAACATGTAGTCCTCTGGTGGGGGAACATGAGTCTCAAAGGAACCACACCTCTCCGAGTCGGTGTCACCCTCTGACAACGCATCGTCGCTGCCGCGCGACGAGGTCTTCGAGGTGCTCAGTAACGCCCGGCGCCGCTGTGCGCTGCAATATCTCAAACAACAGGACGACCGTCGAGTCGAGTTGCGCGAGCTCGTCGACCACGTCACCGCGTGGGAAAACGACACCACGACGGCCGAAATCGACAGCGCCGAGCGCAAGCGCGTCTACACCGCGCTGCGGCAGAATCACCTGCCGAAGCTCGACGACGCCGGTATCATCGAGTACGAACACATGCGCGGGGAGGTGGAGTTGACCGAGGACGCACGCGAAGTCCAGATGTATCTGGAGTTCGTCCCGCACAACGACATCCCGTGGAGCGAGTACTATCTCGGACTGTCGGCGGTGGGGGCGGCGCTCGTCGCCGCCGTGTGGGTGGGGGTGTACCCCTTCGGTGAACTATCAGGTCTTGGACTTTCTGTGATTCTCGTCGCTCTGTTCGCCGTTTCTGCCGCGGTTCACACCTACGACGCCGCACGGAACCGTATCGGCTCCGAGAAATACGAGGTGTGTGACGAATGAAGCGCCGCAGCGTTCTCGCCTCGATGGGCGCGTTTACGGCGAGCGGGAGTCTGGTGATGGGGTCGGGGGCGTTCACGTCGGCGGAGGTCGAGCGGGACGTGAATATCGACGTAGTTGGGGACCCGTATGCGTTTCTTGGGTTGCGATACCCGAACGAGGACGGGACGTATCCGACTGAAGACGAACCGAACGCCACGCCCCCGGAAACACTGAATGTGACCAGTGGTGAAGAGCAGGACCTGTTTCATGCGACGAATCAGTTTGCAGGAGAAATAACGGGGTTCTCGCTGTCGGTCGACGAACGAGGCGACGAATTCGACTCCATCGAAGTAAACGAGAAGCCACCAGACGAATTCACCCCTGGAGAGGATGCTTTTGTTACCGTCGAAATAGATTGCAACGGCAACGCGACCGAAGAGGTCGTCTTCGGAATCGAAGCCGAAGGAGAGGGTTTCAGTGTCTCTGCACAGCGGCGTTTCGAAATCAGCTGTTCACTGCCAACAGCAGCCACGACTGCGCCCAGATTCACAGGAGGGGGCCAGTTCAAGTACGACGAGAGTCTGGACGGAAAGACGCTGCGTGCGTGGTATAGGCGGGACGGGACAGTTTACAGAACAGGGGAGCAGTCAGGAGAGGGGGAAAGCGTCGAACTCAATGATTTCGATGGAGTGTCTGGACGACCGACAGGCGTTTTCGCTATCGAATTCGTCGAAGACGATTCGTCGACGTTCTTCATCCGACGAACGTTCCTCGAGGCGGATTCGTGTGATGTCGAACAGCGTACGACTGATGCAGTAGAAAAGTCGCAAACCAAGTTCTGCGACGAGATAGCGGACTGTGAGTTGGACGGACAGATAGAACTCTGTTCGAATTAGAATCCTTCCCAGTCCACCACCCGAACGTCGTCAATCCGCTCGAAATGCCCCACGTTCGCGGTCAGCACGGGCAGTTCTTCGCTCCGAGCGGTCGCGGCGATGTACACGTCGTGGAGGTCATCGAGCCGTTCTCCATCAGCCTGTAAGTCGGCGACGATTCGGGCCGCATTCACGCCGACGGGACGGGTGACATCGAACTGCTCGAACCGAGAGAGCAGTCTCTCGAGGCCGACGACCGCCTGCTCGTAGGCCTCCGTTCCGCGCTCGTATCCCTTCTCGACGCCGAGGTACAGTTCGGTCACCGTCACCGAACTGATCGCGTGTCTGCCCTCCTCGTCGAGTCGTGCGACTTTCTCGTCGATACCGCCGCGGTCGATATCCACGAGGACACTGGTGTCACAGAGCATCATTCCTCCAGCCGTTCGAGCGTCCCCTCGCTCATCTCTCGAACGTCCGTCTTGATTCCCTCGGCAGCGTCGTCAGGCAGTACCTGCTGTCCGGTGACATCGGAGAGCGTTGCCCCCTCGTCGAGCTGCTCGGCGATTACCTCGCTGAAACTCCGGCCGTCCTTCTCGCGTCGAAGTCGCTCGTAGACGTCGTCGGAAATAGAGATGTTCTTGCTCATATATTTCGTATGGGTACCCATACGCAAAAGCGTGCTGTCGCACCCATCCGCCAACCCTTAAGCCCCGCGCGACCCCTTTCTCTAATAATGTTCGACCCCGACGACCTCGAAGCCATCCGCGAGGGCCACGAGGACTGGAAGGACGACACCTTTGGCCCCACCGTCGAGCGCTTCGGGGAGCGCAAAGAGCAGTTCACGACCGACACCGGCGGCCAGGAGGTCGACCCCCTCTACACCCCCGCCGACATCGCCGACCTCGACTACGACGAGGACATCGGCTTCCCCGGCGAGTCGCCGTACACCCGCGGCGTCTACTCGACGATGCACCGCGGCCGACTGTGGACGATGCGGCAGTACGCCGGCATGGGCACCGCCAGCGAGACCAACGAGCGGTTCAACTACCTGATGGACGAGGGCCAAACCGGCCTCTCGATGGCCTTCGACCTGCCGACACAGATGGGCTACGACTCGGATTCAGCGATGGCCGAAGGCGAGGTCGGCAAAAGCGGCGTCGCCATCGACTCCCTCAACGACATGGAGACCGTCTTCGAGGGCATCCCGCTGGACGAGGTTTCGACCTCGATGACCATCAACGCCCCCGCGTCGGTGCTGTTGGCGATGTACATCGCCGTTGGCGACCGACAGGGCGTCGACCGCGAGGAGTTGCGCGGCACTATCCAGAACGACATCCTCAAGGAGTACATCGCTCGGAACACCTACATCTTCCCGCCGGAGCCCTCGATGCGCATCATCACGGACATCTTCGAGTTCTGTGCCGCCGAGGTGCCGAACTTCAACACCATCTCCATCTCCGGCTATCACATCCGCGAGGCGGGCGCGACCGCCGCCCAAGAAATCGCCTTCACCCTCGCCGACGGCGTCGAGTACGTCGAAGCCGCCATCGACGCCGGCCTCGACGTCGACGAGTTCGCCCCCCAACTCTCTTTCTTCTTCAACGCCCACAACAACATCTTAGAGGAGGTCGCGAAGTTCCGCGCCGCGCGCCGGATGTGGTACCGAATCATGGAGGAACGCTTCGATGCCGAAAAGCCCGCCTCCAAGCAACTGAAGTTCCACACCCAGACCGCCGGGTCGACGCTGACCGCCCAGCAAGTCGAGAACAACGTCGTCCGCGTGGCCTATCAGGCACTCGCCGCGGTTCTCGGCGGGACCCAGAGCCTCCACACCAATGGCAAAGACGAGGCGCTGAGCCTGCCGACGGAGAAATCCGTCCGCACCGCCCTGCGGACCCAGCAAATCCTCGCCCACGAATCCGGCGCCGCCGACACCATCGACCCGCTCGCGGGCAGTTACTACGTCGAGAGCCTAACCGACGAACTCGAAAACGAGGCCTTCGACATCCTCGACGACATCGACGACCGCGGCGGAATGCGAAAGGCCGTCGAGAGCGGCTGGGTCCAAGGCGAGATTCAGGACGTCGCTTTCGAGCGCCAACGCGAAATCGAGACTGGCGAGCGAATCATCGTCGGCGTCAACGAGTATCAGGTCGACGAGGACCCCAAAGAGGACATCGAGGAGGTCTCCGAGGAGGAACAACAGCAACAGAAAGAACGCGTCCAGGCGATTCGCGACGACCGCGACCAGGCCGCCGTCGACGACGCCCTCGCCGACCTCAAAGCGGCCGCCGAAGGTGACGAAAACGTCATGCCCTACATCGTCGACGCGGTGAAGGCCTACGCGACGACCGGCGAAATCTGCAACGCGATGCGGGACGTCTTCGGCGAGTACCGCGCCGGCGTCTGAGTCGGGAGGTTATTTCTCCCTCGGCGACCGACGGAAACGCATGCGCTTCGACCACGCCGGCATCGCCACCGAGAACGCCGAGAGCCTCGCCTTCCGCTACGAGGACATCTTCGGCTGTGACATCGCCCACGAGGAACGGTTCGGGGACCTCCGAGTCATCTTTCTGGAACTGGAGAACGGCTACTTCGAGTTGCTCGAACCCCAAGAGGAGGGAACCATCTCGAAGTATCTGGAGAACAACGGCCCCGGTTTACATCACATCGCCCTGGAGACCGACGACATCGACGCCGCCCTCGAACGCGCAGAATCCGCTGGCGTCGAGTTGATAGACGAAGAACCGCGGCCGGGCGCGTGGGGCCATCAAGTGGCGTTCCTCCACCCGAAATCGACCGGCGGCATGCTCGTCGAGTTCGTCGAACACTGACACGGCGGCAGCACGCTTTTTCACCCGCCGGACTACTCCCGGATATGGCGCTTTCGACCCCGCTGTGTGACGCCCTCGAAATCGAGTACCCCATCGTACAGGCGCCCATCGGCAGCGTGACCAGACCCGAACTGGCCGCCGCGGTGTCGAATTCGGGCGGCCTCGGGACACTGGCGGTGACGTGGCGGCCGCCCGACCGAGCCGCCGAGTTCGTCGAGCGAACCCGCGAGCGGACCGACCGCCCCTTCGCCGTCAACGTCGTTCTCGACCCCGAAGCCAAAGAAGTCGCAACGGAGGACCACCTCGATGCGGTCCTCGGTGCTGGCGTGCCAGCCGTCTCCTTCTCGTTCGGCGATGCGACACCGTACATCGAACGCGTCCACGACGGAGGCGCGTCGGTGCTCGTCACCGTCGGCAGCGCCGAGGAGGCCGAGACGGCCGCGGCGGCCGGCGCGGACGTAATCGTCGCACAGGGCTGGGAAGCCGGCGGCCACGTCCAAAGCGAGGTGGCGACGCTGCCGCTCGTCCCGCGCGTCGCCGACGCCGTCGACGTTCCGGTCGTCGCGGCGGGCGGCATCGCCGACGGCCGCGGTGTCGCCGCCGTCCTCGCTGCCGGGGCAGATGGTGCGTGGCTCGGAACCCGATTCGTCGCTACCGAAGAGGCCGCCGTCGAGAATCACTACCGGGAGCGCATCGTCGACGCCGAGGAGACCGAGACGCTGTACTCGGAGTTGTTCGATATCGGATGGAAAGGGATGCCCCACCGCGTTCTCCACAACAGCACCACGGAAGCGTGGGAACGAGCGGGCCGCCCCACCCCCGGCGACCGACCCGGTGAGGGCGAGACCATCGCCGAATACCCCGGCGGCCACCCAATCGTGCGCTACGGCGACGACCTCCCGATGGAAGGCGTCGAGGGCGACCTTGACGCCCTAGCGCTGTACGCCGGACAGAGCAGCGGCCTCACCGACGAGGTACAGCCGGCCGCCGAGGTGGTCGAGGAGTTGGTCGCCGAAACCGAGGCGAGAATCGACCAGCTATCGGCAGTAGTCCAGTAGAAACAAGCATCCGCGAGCGAACGGAGTGAGCGAGCGGTTCAACCGCGCCGACCGAAGGGAGGCGCGGGACCGAGGCTCGACTGGAAGGAGAGCCGACGTGTCTTTTTCATCGACGTTTTTGCCGGCGGGCCGCAGGCCCGCCGTGCAAAAAGGTCGTTAGTAGAACTCCCGGACGAGGTCCATCGCGT
>NZ_WPCC01000018.1 GCF_009741925.1 Natronomonas sp. CBA1123 | reverse complement strand
GGGGGAGTCGAAGCTGTACGTCGCGAGTCGGGCGCGTTCGCCGTCATCGTCGCGGCGCTCGCGGACGAGTCGGTCGATGTTCTTCGCGGCGATTCGCGCCTCCCGGACGGCCGTCTGGGCGCTGGCTGGCACTGCTTCGCCCCACTCGTCGGTGACCGCGCCGGCATCACCGACGACGAAGGTTCCGTCACCGACTACGAGGTCGGCGTTGACGGGGCGTCGCTCGCCGCCGAGGGCGTCTGGACCGCGGATGCCGCCGGTCCAGACGAGGAGGTCGGCCGAAAGCGTTCGGCCGTCGGCGAGGCCGATACCGTCTTCGTCGGCGCGCTCGACGGTTGCTCCCGTCTCGACGGCTATCCCGCGGGCGTCGAGTTCTTGCCGAACGGCGCGGGCGAAACTCTCGCCGAACGACGGGGCGACGCGGTCGGCCATCTCGACGACGGTCACGTCGAGGTCGAGGCCCTCGGAATCGGAGAGCGCCGCGAGTTCGCCGGCGACCTGAATCCCCGAGAGACCGGCGCCGCCGACGACCGCATGGCCGCCGGCCGAATCGAAGGCATCGCTGCGGATGGTTTCGGCGTGGTCCAGCCGCTTCAGGGGCGTGGCGTGCTCTTCGACGCCCGGAAGGTCGTAGAAGGCTGTCTCGGCGCCGAGACACACCGCGGCGAAGTCGTACTCGAGGGACTCCCTCTCGCCGCTTACCTCCAGGGTCGCGACGCCCGCCTCGGGGTCGATTCCGGTTACACGGGCCTGCCGAACCGTCGCTCGGGTGAGGACCTCCCCGAGCGGTACGGTGAGGGTCTCCGCGAGGTCCGGGTAGCGAATGACTCGATGCAGTTCGTGTTGGACGAGATGCGAGGGCGACTCGTCGACGACGACGATGTCGACCGCCTCCGGGAGCCACCGCTCGAGTCGTCGGGCGACCGTCAGACCGGCGTAGCCAGCGCCGAATACAGCAACGCGCATACTCATCGTAGGCGCGGCGAACGCATAGTCCCTCTGGGTGTGTCATCGTCTTCCGTTCGCTCTGCGGATTCTTTCGAACAGTCTCGATTTCGAAACTCGAATCGCCTCGCCCATTAATAAACTCTGAAGAGCACGAAACGAACGACAATGAAAACCGGCGGTGAGCGGGCGCAATCAGGGGTCATCGGGAACGTGCTCATTTTGGGATTCGTACTCACTGCTGCAGCGACTATCGTGGTCATTGGTGGAGCCGCATTCGCCGACACGAAAGCCGACGCACAGATGCAGAGCGCAGAACAGGCTGTCTCACAAATAAGCGCAGGCGGTGGTCAGGTCGGCTTGGGTGGGTCCCCTCGTCAGCAGTTCCGTCTCGATGGGGATGACGGGACCGTTTCGTTCCGGCCGAACGCCGGGTCAGTCCGAGTGTATCACGATTACGAGAGCGGGGAAACCGAAATTCTCAACGCTTCGTTTGGTGCCCTCGTCTACTCCGTCGGCGATGAGGAAGTGGCCTATCAGGGTGGTGGCGTCTGGCGAGGCGACGACGGCGGTAGCATCATGGTCACGCCGCCGGAGTACCACTACCGTGGACGGACGCTGACGTTCCCACTGGTCCGAATGACCGGTCAGCCGTGGTCTGACTCCGGAACGGTTCGGGGGACGATGGCCGACAATGGAACGGAAGTCGTGTTTCCTGATGGGGGGTTGGGGAATCCACTCGACAACGGCACGGTGTACGTGGAGGTCCAGAGCGACTACCACGATGGGTGGGCGACGTTCTTCGAGAGTCGTGCCGAAGGAAACGTCCAGCACTTCCCCGACAATCGGACGGTCGTCGCTGACCTAACCGTCCCCTTCGAGGAGACGTTCGACCACGCCGTCGCGGCGACGACCGTCGGCGGAATCGACGAGAGTGCGGTCGATGGCCCGACCATCGACGGCGTCGACCGGCCGTCTCCGAGTTCCGAAATCGAGGCACGTGTCGACGACTGCCGGAGTGGTGGATGTGAGTCCCTCGACGGGACCGTCGAGAACGAAGTTATCGAGGACGGGGTCCACTACGCCGACGAGTCGGTCACCATCGGGTCCGATACGACCTTCGACACCAGCGACGGTGATATCGACGTCGTCGTCAACGGCGACCTCACTCTGAAGGGACAGGGCGGCCCCCACAGCGCAGACCAGCAAATAACCGGTGGTGGCACTGTCACGGTCTACGTAAACGGGACGCTCGACGCCAGTGGCAATCCATTGACGAACACGAACGGCGACCCGTCGGATTTGCTCGTTCTGATTCATACGAACCAGAGCAATACCCTCTCGTTCAGCGGTACGGCGCAGTTCACCGGCGCAGTGTACGCACCAGGGTCGACAATCGAAATCAACGGCGGCGGCGCGGTTGACGACAACATCGTCGGCGGCGTCGTCGCAGAGTCCTTCGAGGCCGATGGGAACGGAAAACTCGCTTACGAACCGATGACCCACGAGTTGGAGTTGAACAACACGGAGAACCAGATTACGTTCCTCCACGTTTCGGAAAACAGAATCGACATCGAACGAGCCGATTAGCGGGCAGCGGTCAGTACACGCCGTCGAGGAACGCGGCGAGTGCGTCGTTGACGGGGTCGGGGTTTTCGAGGTTCGAGGAGTGGCCGGCCTCGGGAACCATCACCCGCTCGGCGTCCAGTCGCTTGAGGAGCGAGTCGGAGCGCTCGGGTTCCAACGCCGCGTCCTCCTCGCCGTGGACGACGAGCGTGGGCACGTCGATGCCGTCGAGTTCGTCGGTGAAGTCGGGACGTTCGAGCCACGAGTTCACCTCGTGATACACCGATTCGCCGGGATAGGTCCGCCAGCGGTCGACCCACGTCTCGGCGAGGTCGGTGTTCTCCTCGTTGGTCGTCGCCCCGAAGAGGATGTGCTGGATGACGCCGGCCAGTTGTTCGGGGACCTCCCCCGCTTGCCGGGCCGTCTCTATCATCTCTCCGTAGCGCTCGATTTCGTCCTCGTCGTGTGGCCCGGCAGTGGTGTCTATCATGACGAGGCCGTCGACCCGGTCGGGGTACCGCTCGGCGAACCGCAGCGCCATGAACCCACCCATAGACATGCCGCCGAGGACACAGGAGTCGATACCTTTCGCGTCCATCAGCGCGGCGCAGTCGTCGGCGAGGTCGTAGAGGTCGTAGGGGCCGACGTAGCGGTCGGTTCGCGCCCGGGTGTCGTAGGCGACGACGCGGTAGTCGTCTTCGAGGGCCTCGATTTGGGGCGCGAACATCGTTCGGTCCATGAGCGTCCCGTGACACAACACGAGGGGCGGTCCGTCGCCGCGGTCCGTGGCGACTGTTTCCGGGCGTCTCCGATAGCGTTCAACCGAGAGGTCGTCAGACGGTGCCATGACACATGGGAGAGTGCCACGGCCTTATAATTGTGTGCGAACCGACTGACTCCGAACCTATCGGCTGGGTGGGGTTCGTCAGTCACGTGTCGTACTGCCCGCAATCTTTTTTCCTGTCTGATTCGATAGGCAAATGATGAGTGAACTCGGGGACCTGTTGGACGATATCGTAGCAGACGTGGATAGTGTGTTCCTGTTCTCCCCGAGCGCATCGCTTTTCGAGCGGTTCGCCGACGCCGAGACGCCGGTGGTCGTCGTCAGTCCGGAAAACGACGTCGACGCCGACAACTACGTCGAACTCCCCCTGGAGTTTCGGGACCTCAGCGAGCGGATTCGCTTCGGTATCGAGGGGGGCCTTGACAACGAATTCCTCGAGGAAGGCGACCAAGTCGCGTGTGCGACGAAACTGTACGCCGACGACATCGATACGGTGTCTCGGGTCCGCGCGGGGGACTTCGAGCACTCCGGGGTGTACGACCTCTTCGTCAACAGCCGTGCCGACCCCAACGTCATCCGGAACGTCCTCGAAGTCGCAATCGAATTGGGGAAGAAGGGACAGAAAGGCAAACGCGTCGGCGCGCTGTTCGTCGTCGGCGACGCCGGCAAGGTGATGAACAAGTCCCGCCCGCTGAGCTACAACCCCTTCGAGAAGAGCCACGTCCACGTCGGCGACCCCATCGTCGACGTGATGCTCAAGGAGTTCTCGCGGTTGGACGGCGCCTTCGTCATCAGTGACGCCGGGAAAATCGTCTCGGCGTACCGGTACCTCGAACCCTCCGCCGAGGGGGTCGACATCCCGAAGGGACTCGGTGCCCGTCACATGGCTGCCGGCGCCATCACTCGCGACACCAACGCCGTCGCGGTCGTCCTCTCGGAGTCCGACGGACTGGTTCGCGCCTTCTCGGGCGGTGAAATCGTCCTCGAACTCGACCCGGAGGAGTACTGATGCCGTTGGGTACCGCACGCGGGTGGTACGGCGACCTCACGGCGGCCGAACAGAACCTCGCCGTCGCCGTCGCGGTCGTCCTCGGTGGCCTGATACTCGGTGCGGTGACTGCATGGGTCGTCCGTCGCGTTCTCGTCGCTTTCAGCCTCGACGAGGCTGTCGAAGGAACGCCGTTCGAGCGAACCGCCCAGCAACTCGGCAGTTCCAGCGTCCGCCTGCTCGCACAACTGTGTGGCCTGTTCGTCTTCACCGTCGCGGCGGTGTACGCGCTCCGAACCCTCGGCGTCCTCCCCTCGGAACTGTTCATACAGGAGTTGGTAGACTTTCTCCCGCGTGTGTTCATCGCCGTCCTCGTCGTGATGGTCGGCCTCATCGCCGCCGACAAGGCAGAACTCGTCGTCGGCGAACAACTCCGAAGCATCAAACTCCCGGAAGTGACGCTCATACCGACGCTGGTGAAGGTGTCGGTGCTGTACGTCGCGGTACTCATCGCGCTGTCGCAACTCGGCGTCGCGACCGGCGCGCTGTTGGTTCTGCTCGCGGCCTACGCCTTCGGCGTGTTCTTCCTCGGCGGACTGGCGTTCAAAGACCTCCTGTCGTCGGCCGCGGCCGGTATCTACCTGCTTTTGACCGAACCGTACACCATCGGCGACGAGGTCGAAGTCGCGGGCAACCGCGGCATCGTCCAGGAGATGGACGTGTTCGTCACCTACGTCGAAGACGACGGCGAGGAGTACATGATACCGAACCGGATGGTGCTTCGCGAGGGTGCGATGCGAGTTCGGGAGACTTGATTGCGCTCGCGGCTTCGGTGACCCACAGAATTTTGCCTCGAACCGACGAAGGCGTCGTATGCTCTCGGAAGGGACGACCGCGCCCGACTTTACCCTCTCTGGACTCGGACTGCCGAACGACGCCGACGAACGGAGGATGACCGAATACCACCTCGAGGAGTTCGCTCGCGGCACCCCGACACTTCTCGCGTTCTACCCCGGCGATTTCAGCCCCGTCTGTACCGACGAACTCTGTTCGCTGCGCGATATCGCACTTTCGGCCATCGATACGTCTCGAGATGTCTACGGTATCTCCCGGGACAGCCTCTTCACGCACGAGGCGTTCGCCTACGACCACGACATCGATTTCCCGCTTTTGAGCGATGTCGAAGGGGACGTCTGTGCAGCCTACGACGCCATCCACGAGGAGGACGCGGGGGACGGCGTCGAAGCGGGACTGGCCAAGCGGACCCTGTACGTCCTCGCACCGGATTTGACTATCGAGTACGCCTGGCAGTCGGACGACCCCTGGGTCGACCCCGACATCGAAGCGGTCGTCGACGAGTTGGTCGCCGCAGGGGCCTGAACGGCCGGAACCCGACTTACTCCTCGTCGCCGTCGACTGGCTCGGCGGGAACGCCGGCCCACGTCTCTCCCGGTGGCACGTCGTCGGCGACGAGCGAGTTGGCGGCGACCTGCGCCCCCGCGCCGATTTCGACCCCCGGTAACACGACCGCGCCGGCGCCTATCATCGCTCGCTCGCCGACGTGTATCTCCCCCGGTTCGGTACTCCTCTTGGAGGAACTCGTGACACAGCAGCGTCGCGTCGTAGCCGATGATGGCGTCGTCGCCGACCGTGATGAGTTCGGGCCAGAACACGTCCGGGGTCGACTCGAGCCCCCACGAGACGCCGGTCCCGACGTCGACACCGACGCGGCGCAGCAGCCAGTTCTTCAGCCGCAGACTCGGGGAGTGTCGCGCCGCGACGATGAACGCGTAGTTGAACGCGACGCGGAGGGGGTGTTTCGCGTCGGTCCACGACTGGAGGGAGTTGCGTGGTCCCGGCGTCGGATGGCGAGCGAGTCGCTCGTGGCGGGGCTGGCCGTCCGTCTCGGAGCCGTCTGTCACGAATCGACAATCGGGGGGTACCGATTTGAACCTACTCCTCGCCGGCGGGGATTGCGTCGTCGCCGGCCACCCGTCCCCCGCCGAAGGCGACGGGGTCGGCCTCCCGGACGCGGACGCCTCGCGAAGCGAGGTGTTGTGTCCGCTTGCGGGCGAAGTCCTCCTCGCGTGTTCCTCGCGTCGCGAGGACGTACATCCGCGCTTTGCCGACGGGGCGCATCGTTCGGCCGGCCCGTTGGGCGCCCTGTCGGCGCGACCCACCGAGTCCCGAGGCGGCGATGGCGACCTCCGTGTCGGGTAAGTCGATGCCTTCGTCGCCGACCCGGGAGACGACGATGGTGTCGAGTGGGCCGGTTCGGAACCGGTCGAACAGCCGACTCCGACGGGCGTGTGGCGTCTCGCCGCTGATGAATGGCACGCCGAGAGCCTCCGCAATCGCGTCGCCTTGCTCGATGAACTCCACGAAGACGATGGCTTTCGAACCGCGGTGGTCGCGGAGAATCGCCTCGATTTCCTGTATCTTGGCTGGGTTGGTCGCCGCGAGTTGCCGCTTTTCGTGGCCCTCGCTGGAGCCGTACTCGTTGCGGTGGGTCTCGGAGGCCCACGGGAGGTACCGAATCTCGACTTCGGGTTCGGCGACGTAGCCGGCGTCGAACAGCGCGTCCCAGTCGGTACCGATGGGCCGGCCGACGAGGGTGTAGATGTCGCGTTCCTTGTCGTCCTCTCGGATGGGCGTCGCCGACAGCCCGAGCCGATGTTTCGTCTGCAGGTCGGCGCTGCGTCGGCTAATCGGCGCCGGGATGTGGTGGACCTCGTCGTAGACGATGAGTCCCCACTTCCGGGAGTCGAACAGCATCCGGTGGCGGTCCATACCCGCCGTCTGGTAGGTGGCGATGGTGACGGGACGAATCTCCTTTTCGCCGCCGTGGTACTCCCCGACCTGCTCGGCAGTGAGGGAGGTGTCTTCGAGGATTCGCTCGCGCCACTGGGCGGCCAACTCTCGGGAGGGGACTAAGATTAGCGTTTCCCCCTCGATGTCGGCCATGATGCCGAGGGCGGCGACGGTCTTGCCGGACCCCGGTGGCCCGACGAGGACGCCCGACTTCGCGTCGGCGAAGCGAGCGACCCAGTCGGCCTGATACGGGCGCAAGTCGAGTTCGAGTTCGAGGGGAAGGTCGTCGCCCAAATCAAGCTGGCGGTCGTCCTGTACCGGATAGCCGGCCTCGTACAGCGTTCGCTTGAGTTCGGCTGTTTTTTCCTCGGCGACCCACGCCGTCTCGTCGCCGATGCGAGCCCGGAGGACGCCATCGGCGAGGTGCTGTTCGGCGACGTTGCCGAGTAGGTCCGCACTCTGTGCTTCGAGGACGACGTAGCCGTCCTCGTGAGTGGCCAGTCGGAACCGGTGGGCGCGAGTCCACTGTCCCTCGACCCACTCCTCTAAGGCGTCGTAACGGCCACCGAGCGCCGAGCGGATGGTCGTCCGGAGGTCCTCGTAGTCGTCGTGTGGAACGTTCCAGATGTCCTGTTCGCGGAGTTCGTAGATGTACCCCTGTTCGCGGTTCGTATCCCGGAGGTGTGCGAACTGGGAGAGTCGCGCGCGGGTGAACTGTGTCGGGTTGTCGGCGACGATTTCCCGACGCTTCGGGAACACCGTGATGCGTTCGCGGGTCGCGGTTTCGCGGTAGTCGCTCGGGAACCAGACGACCGGGTCGGATTCGACGTCGAGTCGCTGGAGGTCGCCGGTCTCGACGAGGGATTCGAGGGCGTCGACGGCGGCCGACTGCGAACAGTCGACGAGGCGGGCGACTTCGCTGGCGGTGACGACCGGTCGCTCGTGGCGTTCGAGGGCGTCGAAGAACGTCCCAACGTCGACCGCCGGGTCGTCGGGTTCGTCGGGTGTGGCGGACTCGTCGGTCACTGACGGCCGTAGGAGTCGAGCGGACAAAAGCGGCCCGTGTCATCGACGCACCGTGTGGGTTAGACGGCCAATCGAGTACGGACGGCGGCGACGGCCTCCATCGGGTCGACGCGGCCGTCGGGGTCGACCGACCACACCGGTTCGTCGTCGACGTGAACACAGAACACCTCCTCGCCGCTGGGGTCCAGCGTGACGCCGTCGATTTCGTCGTAGTCACGGAGATAATCCGAGAGAACTCGCTGTGTCGCGACCGCCTCGGCCCCGAGCCGACACGGGGCGCAGTACTCGATGGCGATTCGTACCATACCAACCGACAACACGCAGATAATTTAATGACAGGTGTTGGTGGCAGGCGTTGCCAGAACACACACCGTCGAATTCCGGAACGGACAACGGTTATCCCGCGTCGACACCCACCGAGGATATGCTCAACCTCAACCTCGATTCGTTCATGGTCGAGTTCAAGGACGGAAGCATCAAGAACGTCGGCCCGACCGACAAGTCGGCGACCGCCAAACTGTTCGACGTGACCGCCGTCGAGGGGCGTGCATTCGGTGACCGACGGGTGAAAATCGTCGCCACCGATGCGGAGGGCAACGAGGTACAGATAGCTCTCGACCCCGAGCAAGCCGCTGCAGTCGCAGACGACATCGACGCGCTGCGGGAGGAAAGCGCGGTATTCGAGTGAACTCCGGCCCGCAAGTGAGGCCGGCAGGCTTTTTCTTCAGCGCTCGATGCATCGGGTATGAGCGACTTCGACCTGGACTTGCAGACGGCGGAGGGAGAACTCGACGAACCCGAATCGAGCGGTCGGGTCGTCCTCGGCGTCCTCGACGGGACGACAGACCCCGAGGAGTGGGTCGGTCACATCGAAAGCGGCGACGTACTCGTGTTGAACGTCGAGGGCGACCTCAACGAACTCGCGGCGGGGTTCGCCCGCGAGATTCGGGACATGGGCGGGGAGTTGATGCACTTCCGGGACTTCCTCGTCGTCTCCCCACCCGGTCGGGACATCGACACCGACCGGCTCAGCTGAGAAACGTCAGATAGTGGCCGTCGGGGTCACGGATTCGGACCCCGCCGTCTACCGACTCCCGTTTCGTCACGCGAGCGGCGACGGAGTCAGCCACGCGTTCGGGGTCCTGTGAGTTCACTCCCACGTCGACGTGGACGCCGCCGCGGGCGTCGGCCAGCCCCAGATGCGGTTCCCACAACTCGATGTCGAACGGGCCCGTCGTCAGCCGCGTCCGTCGCCTGTTGTCGCCCTGGTCGACGATTTCGAAGCCGAGGTCGGTGTAGAACGCCTCCGCGCCCGGGAGGTCTTCGACCTCGAAGACCACTTCGAAAATCCCCGAAAGCGCCGGACTGTCGCGGTCGGTGCTCTCGCCCGCACTCCCGATTTCGACGCAGTTACCCTCGGGGTCGTAAAAGTACAGCGAGCGCATTCCGCCGAAGTCGACCTCCTGTAGTTCGAAGTCGTCTTCGAGGCGGTCCCACCACGCATCGTAGTCGTCTTCCGAGCAGGCGAAGGCGTAGTGGGTGTGGAGTCCGCCCCGAGGAACACCGTCGGGTTGGCGAAGGCGGAGTTCGGCGTTACCGCCGACGTCGAGAGTGACTTCCCGGTCGGACTCGGAAGCGACCGGAACGTCGAGGTGCGTACGGTAGAACTCGACGACCGGGTCGAGATGCTTGACCTCCAGCGTCAGCCAGCGGCACGCACCGAGCATACAGGAGATGTGGCCGCCACGTCGATAAACCCCGGGGGCGGTCGGCGGGGGTGGTGACGACTGCCGGCACTCCGATATTTATACCGCGTCGGGCCGTTCTTGTCGGTATGCCGATTAAAAGCTCCGGGCCCGCGGAGATGGAAGTCGTAGACCGTTTCGACGAGGGCGTCGGTTGGATCGCCCACCCCGAGGAGACGATGCAGCGTGCCTCCCACGCCGTCGTCAGCGACGGCGAGGTGTGGGTCCTCGACCCAGTCGACGCCGACGGGGTCGACGAACTGCTGGCGGAGTTCGGCGAGGTCGCCGGTGTCGTCACGCTCTTGGACCGACACAAGCGTGACTCTGCAGCCGTCGCCAACCGCCACGACGTACCCGTCTTCGTCCCCGAGTGGATGAACGGGGTCGCCAACGCCCTCGATGCGCCCACCGAACGGTTCGGCGACCGGTTGGCCGATTTCGAGGTCGAAGCACTCGTCGACAATCCGCTCTGGCAGGAGGCGGTCCTGTACGACGGCGAGACGCTCGTCGTTCCCGAGGCACTCGGGACCGTCGACTACTTCCGAGCGTCCAGCGAGGACCTCGGTGTTCATCCGATGCTGCGGATGATTCCCCCGCGGTCGCTGCGGGAGTACGACGCCGAGCGGCTACTCGTCGGCCACGGCCCCGGCGTCTTCGAAGACGCGAACGAACTCATCAGGACGGCTCTCAAGGGCTCCCGCTCGAAGGCGCCCAACATGTACATCAAGAGCTTCAAGCAGTTTTTGGGATTCTGACACCGTCGATAAGCTTTTCCTCGTGACAGGAGAACCGCCGACAGGAATGGGTTCCGGCACGAGCGGTGGGGAGGGAGAACACATCAATCGTGTGTCTGTACGCTCCCTCGATGGCGAGTGCGGGATTCGCATCGACGACCGCATCGAACGGCGCCACTGTGAGATTCGAACGGACCGTCCGTCCCACCCGACGCCAGCCGACGAGACGCAGTTCAGGTATCCCGTCGACACGGCAGTCCAACTCACGGCCGGGCGACTCACGTTCGAAGGGTTTTCCCGGACCTTCGTCCACGACGGCCCGGACGTTACCGAGGTTGAGTACTTCGAGTCGGTGTCGTTCGACGACGGCCACTACACCCTCGAACTGTCGGGGCCGGTGAAACTCTACGTCGAACTCGAAGGCGCGATAGACGTTCAGACGACGGTCACCGAGATGGACGTATCACTCTCGGAGGCCGCGTCGGTCCGAATCGGCGCACGCTCGTATCACGAACAGCCGGCGGCGACGGTCACCACGACCGACGACCCGACGGACGTGATGGCCGCCGTGTCGACGTTCGGCAGCGCGATGAAGACGACCGGAAGCGAGCGGTCGTACCCCACACTCCGCGGGCACCCGCCTACGCTCCAGCGAGGGTCGTCGCTGTCCGTCCCCAGCGGGCTACAGCCACCCGAGACGGACGTTCACATCGAAGTCCCCGAGTCGCTGTTAGAAACGCTCGCCGTCGCACCGCTGGCGTACTATCTCGGCGCCGAAGTCGTGCCTGGGTCCGACCCCCAGCTCGTCGTCGATGGGGAACCGTTCTCCCTGGAGGGGGACGGCGGCTTCGAGCGGACTGTCGAGCGGACGCTCAAGCGGACCTTCTTCCTCGACTGCGTGGTGCGGACGGCAGGCCCCCGGTCGATTCCGCTATACGAGCGCCGCGCCGTGGAGTCGTCGCTCGATATCGACCTGAGCGATTTGTACGGACGGTCCGGCGCCGAGCGCCTCGCGGCGTACAACACCGTCGATTACGATACGATTTCGTCGTTCGTCCCGACGTGGAAACTCACAGCCCACGTCGACCCCGTCGGGTCGAGTCTCGAGGTGTTGCCGTTCCTCGTCGACGACCTCGCGGTCGTCCGCTCGCCGTCACAGCTCTCCGTGGCGGGCGACGACCCGTTCGCCCAGGACGCCGACCCGTTCGAGGCGTCGACGCCCGACGACGGCGAGTTCGTCCGTTCGACGACGCGCTCCCCATTGGATTCTTCGGCAACACCGACCCAGCACGTCCAACCCGACCAGGCGGACTCCCTCGAACAGACGTGGGTCGGAGAGGGAACGCCATTGGGCGCCAGCAAGGCCATCCCGGAGGCGTTCCGGAACCGACTGGACCGAGAGCCGCGTGAGGGTGACATCGAAATCGTCGTCGTCTGCAACGACGAGGAGATGCTGGAGGAACGCGACGTCGCCGCAGAGGTGTACGGCTCCCGCGAGGAGTTCCCCATCGACGTGACCTTCTACGAGGATTTGACCACCGACCGCCTCGCGCTCGTCCTCGAATCCGACGTGGATTTCTTCCACTACATCGGCCACGTCGACGAGGGGGGCTTCGAGTGCTCCGACGGCCTGCTCGATGCCGATTCAGTCGGTGACATCGAGCTCGACATCTTTTTTTTGAACGCCTGTCGCTCCTACCGACAGGGGCGACGACTCATCGAGAAAGGCGCGATTTCCGGCGTCGTAACGCTCGACGACGTGATAAACAGCGGTGCGGTCCGAATCGGGAAGACGCTGGCACAACTGCTCAACTACGGGTTCCCGCTGCGGTCGGCGCTGAACATCGCACGCGAACGGAGCATCGTCGGGACGCAGTATCTCGTCATCGGTGACGGGAACGCGGATATCGCACAGGCGCAAGGTGTGCCATTACTCGCGGACGTTACCTCGAATGGTGGGGACGATGGATACGAGTTGCACATAACGACGTACGCGACGACGGGAATCGGGATGGGCGCTCAGTTCAGGCCTGCCATAGACGGTGTTCAAAACGTGTACCTTTGCCCCGGCCAAATCCCGGAGTTCGACGTTTCGGAGTCGACGTTGAAGCAGTACTTTTCGACGGCAGTCTTTCCAGTCCGGTTCGACGGGGAGTTCACCTGGTCGGACCGTATTTCCGAAGAAGAACAGCTCTAATCGCGCATCGACGATTCGTTCGTAATTTTAGGGACCAGCGTAGACACCGCCGCCGCCAGCGACGTTACCGGCTTGCGTCAGCAGTAGCAGCGCCGTGAACAGGACGCCGGCCATTCGGGGGTGCTCTGCGAGGAACGCCTTAATCGAACTCGACTCCGACTCGGGGGTAGTGCTTGCGGACATTACACTTCGTTCAAAGGAGGGCATACATATAAAGTTTTTGTCAAATTAAAGATAAAATTAACGTATGCCATCCGTCTGCCGTCTCGGCGCTCGCCCGCACGGGTTATTTATAATCACGTGTTAACTTCCCTCACGATACGGCTAATGAACTGTTAGTTCTACCGACGGGCCGTCTCAGGACGTGAAAATTTGGCTGTTCGACGGACATTTACCGCTGTTCGTCGTACTATCCTCGTGGTCTACATCACGCAGGGACTGCTGACTGCGCTGTTTGAGCTGGCGGCGGACCGCGACCCCGCCTCGGTGACTGTCGCACTAGCGGTGACGCCAGCGACGGAACTCGACGCCGACCTTCCGTCCGAGGCGTCGGTGTTCACCGACATGTACCTCCCCGACACCGGCGGGTCGGTCACTGCGGTCTTCGGGATGGATCTCTCGACGCCCGGCACAGCCGGCCGTTTCATCTCACATCCGGACGGCGTGTTGGCGGTGACGAAAGCCGACGACCTACACGAAGTCGTCTTCGTCGCGGTGCCACCGTACGAGGAGGAGTGCGTCGCCGCCTTCGACCGCTCCGGCGAAGAATACGGTATCGAAGTCGTCGATGCCGCCCCGCCGCCGGGAGAACTCGAGGACTACTCCAGGTAACCGAGGTCCTGGAGCTGGTCGGTTATCTCTTCGAACTCCGCCTCGGTGAGTTCACCGCGCTGTTGGTGCTGGATGACGATACTCCGGAGCAGAAACCGAACGAGGTCGCTCGTCGACGAAAAACTGGTTCCTTCGATTGTTTCCTCGACGCGCTCGGCGAGGTCCTTCGGAATCGAAACCGTCGTGTAGTCCGTCATGTGACCCGAGACGGCGCCGGACCGGATAGGCGTTGTCCATCCGTGCGATGACGAGAGGTGAGGGTTTACGGTGATGAGGCTCGAACCTCAGTGTAATGGGAGTCCGGCCACCACAGCAAGGGGACGACGAAGTCCCCGACACAGTCGCCTTCGGTATCGCTGCGCTTGACGAGCACCTCGACCAGGCGGAGGTTCAGTTTCCGGCGACCCAGCGGGAACTGCTCGACGCGCTCGGCGACCCGGAAATCCCCTACGACGCGGCAGGCAACACGTTGTCCCTGTCGGAGGCTCTCGACAACACCCACGTCAGCAACTTCGAGACAAAACAGAACCTCATGAACGCACTCCATCCCGTCTTCGAGGCCCGACGACAAGCAGCCAACGGGAGCCTCGTTGGACAACTGCGGTCCCTGTTGCCCTTCTAATCTTCCAGTTCCCGGAGCCGGTCGGATATCTCCTCGAGTCGTCGCGTCTGCTCTCGGTTCACCGAGACGATGATATCCGACAGCACACCGAACATCAGCAACTGCATCGACAGGAGAATGAAGAACGCCGACAGCAGGGCGATAATCTCGTGTGAGATGCCACGGACGAAGTACTCGTAGCCGACGTAGCCGGCTAGAACGGTCCCGAGTGTGGTTCCGGCGACGGCGACGCTGCCGAAGTAGAAGATGGGATTGTTCGTCTTCGTAAGCGTGTACAGCGTGAGGACGATTCGGCCGCCGTCTTTCAGCGGATGGAGGTTCGTCTCGGAACCGCCGGGGCGGGCCTCGTATCGAATCGGAACGACCTCGGTCGAGACGCCCTGTCTGATGCATTCGACGGCGAGTTCCGTCTCGATGCCGAACCCATCGGCACCGAGTTTGAATCGCTCGAAGGAGGCGCGGGTGAACGCTCGATACCCAGAGAGGATGTCACGGAGGTTTCGTCCGTGGACGACGGCGAACAGCCGATTGATGAGTCGGTTGCCGACGGTGTTGAGGCGACTCATCGCGCCGTCTTCCATGTCGGCGAATCGGTCTCCGATGACGTGTTCTGCCCGCCCATCGAACAGCGGTTCGAGCATCGCTTCCGCGTCTTCCGGTCGATACGTCCCGTCGCCGTCGGCCATCAACACGTACGGCTTCTCGACGTGTTCGACGCCCTCGCGGACGGCCTGTCCCTTCCCCGACCCGGACTGAGTGAGGACACGCGCCCCGTGCTCGCGGGCGATGTCGCGCGTTCCGTCAGTGGAGTCGCCGTCGACGACGAGGACGTGTTCGAACCCCTCGGCGCGGAACCCATCGATAACGTCGCCGATGGTCTCGGCCTCGTTCAGCGTCGGCAGGAGGACACACACGTCCGCGAGGTCGGGCATTATCGCCGTCTGGAACACCGAAGGTTAAAAAGACCAAGCTTTCCGTGGTCGCCCACGCGGGCCACCCTTTCGAAGACCAATGGAAAAGGCTTATGCGCGTTTTGACAGTGGGTCAGGGCAATGAGTCAGCGGTTCGACCAACTAGAGGAGCGACTCGACGAGTACGAGTCGCAACTCGACATCATCTACCGACTGTACCACATCCCCGTCATCGTGGCCCTCATGGCGTTCATGTTGTGGGTCCGGGTGCGCAATTGGGAGCGCTTCCTCACCGACGACGGCGCGCTGTTCGCCGGCAACGACGCCTGGTATCACTACCGGTCGACGAACTACGTCCTCGAAAACTACCCGTTCACCATGCCCTACGACGTGTGGACAGGGTTCGACACCGGAACCACCGCGGGACAGTTCGGGACCCTCTACGACCAGCTCATCGCGACGGCAATTCTCGTCGTCGGCCTTGGTGACCCCTCACAAGGAACCATCGACACCGTGTTCATCCTCGCGCCGGCCGTCTTTGGCGTCCTGTGTGCGATTCCGCTGTACTTCCTCGGAAAGCGGTTCGGTGGCCGCTTCGGCGGCATCGTCGCCGTCGCCCTCCTCGCACTGACGCCCGGAGCCTTCCTCTCGCGGAGCGTCGCCGGATTCACGGACCACCACGTCGCCGAGACCCTGTTCATGTCCATCTCGCTGTTGGCGATTATCGGGATGCTCACGGCGGCCCAACGTGACCAACCCATCTACGAATTCATCACCGCCCGCGAGTTCGAAGAACTCAAACGCCCGCTCGGGTGGGCCGTCCTCGCGGGCCTCGCGATGACGGCTTACATCCTCGTGTGGGCACCCGGCATCTTCCTCGTCGGTATCCTCGGCTTCGTCTTCCTCGTTCACCTCACGATG
This sequence comes from Natronomonas sp. CBA1123, assembly GCF_009741925.1. Lineage (GTDB taxonomy): Archaea > Halobacteriota > Halobacteria > Halobacteriales > Haloarculaceae > Natronomonas. The sequence goes on along the minus strand of NZ_WPCC01000018.1, from coordinate 40,987 downwards.
GAGTACCTGAAGGGCCACAGCCCCGACCACGTTGCCATTCCCGCGGCCGTTTCGATGGCCGTCGTCGCGGTTCTCATGTTGCTGTTCCTCCAGACTCCAGAACTCTCCGCTACGGATTACTCGCTGGTCCAACCCCTCATCGCGCTCACCGTCGGCGTCGGCGTCCTGTTCATGGCAGGTCTTGCCCGACAGTGGGACCGACGTGACCTCGCTGCGCGGCTGTATCCGGTCACCATCGTCGGTATCGGCGTCGTCGGACTCGGCATCATCGCGGTCGCACTCCCGGATGTTTTCGATTTCATAGTCTCGCAGTTCATCCGGGTCGCCGGCCTCACGACCTCCGACACGGCTGCGACGGTCGGTGAGGCACAGGCCGTAACCAATCCCGGACAGTTCTTCTACAGTTCCTACGGCTTCGCCATCTTCACCGCCCTCTTCGGGTTCGGTCTCCTCGCATACCGGTTCGTAGTCTCGGACCGGCCGAAGGGTGAGGACTCTCTCATCCTCGTGTTCACCGTCTTCATGCTGCTGGCGACGCTGACCCAGCGACGGTTCGACTACTACTTCGTCATCTCGGTCGCCGTCCTCAACGCATACGTCGTCCACTGGGTGTTCGGCTTCGTCGACCTCGAAGCGGTTCGGCGGGACGTTACCAACGTCCAACCGTATCAGGTACTCGTCGTTGTCGCACTGCTCGCCGTCGTCGCCGGACCCCTTCTCGTCATACAGGCACCGGTCGCCGCGACGGAGAACGTTGGTCCCGGCGGGGTCCAGAACTGGGAGGGCAGCCTCGATTGGCTCTCCGAGGAGACGCCCCAGATGGGGTCGTACTCGACGGGTGACGAACCCCGACTGGAACCGTACGGCACCTACGACAGGACTGACGACTTCGAGTACCAGAGCGGAGAGTACGGCGTGTTGGCGTGGTGGGACTACGGCCACTGGATAACCGTCGCCGGCGACCGGGTCCCGGTGGCGAACCCCTTCCAGCAGCACGCCACCGAATCCGCCGACTTCCTGCTGGCGGACAACGAGACCGAGTCGCTGAACATCCTGGAGGAGGACAGCGGTGAGGCCGAGGGGGTCCGCTACGTCATGGTCGACTACCAGCTCGGCTACGCGGGCACGACGAAGTACAACGCTCCCACGGCCTTCGAGTCGCGTCACGACGTTTCCTCGGGAGACGTCGGCGTGACCGTCATCAACCAGAACCGGCAACCGCTGTACGGCGTCCACACCCAACGCGCCTACGAGAGCATGCGCGTTCGGCTGTACCAATTCCACGGCTCTGCTGTCGAACCGGCGCGGTTCGTCTCCCGGTTCGGACAGTACGACCCCGAAAACGGCGTCGCGACGCCGCCCGAAGAGGGGTCGGTCATTCGCTCGTACAACAGCAGCGAGGAGGCTCGTGAGGCGGCCCAGCAGAACCCCAACGCGATTCACGGCGGCGTGATGGGTCAACCGAGCGAACGCGTCAACGCGCTGGAGCACTTCCGACTGGTTCATGGCAGCGAAGCGGGCGCTCGCTCGCCGTTCGAGCGCGCAACAGGTCAGCAAACCCAACCCGAATCCTGGGTCAAGACCTTCGAACGCGTCGACGGCGCCACCATCGAGGGAACCGGCCCCGCCAACGCCGAGGTCGAAACACAGGTCGAAATGGAGGTTGGCTCCACGGGTGAAACGTTCGTCTACAGGCAGTTCGCACAAACCGATGAGAACGGTAACTTCGAAATGACGGTGCCGTACTCGACGACCGGGTACGACGAGTACGGCACTGAGTCGGGTTACACGAACGTCTCGGTCCGGGCAAACGGTTCCTACCAGTTCGTCGCGTTCGGAGAGGGCGACCTCGTCGCGTGGACCGGCGATGCCAACGTGACCGAGGGACAGGTCCTCGGTGAGGACGATAGCGCAGTCAGTGTCGAACTGGAACAGCGGGCCGAAGTAAACCCCGTTGACGAAAGCGAAAACAGCACCCAGGGTCGCCAGGCGACCTACGCGCCACCAGCATAGATGTCGGATTCCGCCGGCCTCCGTGGATGGCTGGCGGTGTATCTCAAGGGCGCCTGCATGGGCGCCGCGGACACTGTCCCGGGCGTTTCCGGGGGAACTATCGCCGTCATCGTCGGTATCTACGAACGACTCATCACGGCGCTGACCTCCTTCGACCCGTCGTCGCTTCGGCTTCTGGCCCGCGTCCACACGGCGGAGGGCCGCGCCGCAGTCGCGGCGGAACTCGTCCGGATGGACGTTCCGTTCCTGCTCGTCCTCGGGGCCGGTCTGCTGTCTGCAGCGGCGACCATCGCGACGGCGATGAACGCCGCGCTTCAACTGTACCGGGCGCCAACCTACGCCTTCTTTTTCGGCCTCATCGCGGCGTCGGCGGTCGTCCTCTACCGGTACGTCGACGTGGGGACGCCACGCCGCATCGCGGTCGCCGCAATCGGCTTCGTCCTCGCGTTTCTCGTCACCGACCCTTCGCTGAGCGGGTCGACGCCGTCGACGCTTCCCGTGCTGTTCGTCGCCGGCGCCATCGCCATCTCCGCGATGGTGTTGCCGGGCGTCTCCGGGGCATTCCTGCTGTTGGTGCTCGGTCAATACGAGTTCGTCAGCGGCATCCCGCGGGCGATTCTCTCGGGCATTCTGGAAGCCATCGGGGGCAACACCGCGCCGCTTCTCGACGCGCTCGCACCGTTCGTGGCGTTCATGTCCGGCGCTCTCGTCGGCGTGTTTTCGGTCGCCTACGCCGTACGAGCGGCACTACGTCGGTATCGCGAGGCGACGCTGACGTTCCTGGTCAGCCTCATGGTCGGTGCCCTCCGACTGCCGGCGACGGAAGTTCTCGTGAACGTGGGGGAGGTGACGGCCGTATCGGTCGTTTCGATAATCGTTCCGGCCACCGTCGGCATCGTCGCGGTACTCTTCCTCGACCGCCATACCGACGACCTCGAATACTGATTACCACGGCGCTCGAAGACCGTCTATGGCCGACCGCCCGACGCTGACGACGCTGTCTCTGTTCGGGGTCGTCTTCGTCGCCCAAACGGTCGGCGGCGCGGTCGGGGTGGGGTCGTGGGCGTTCACCCTCGCGTTGCCGCTCGAACGCCACCCGTGGACGCTCGTCGTGAGCGTGTACGCCCACGGCGACCTTACGCATCTCGCCGCGAACGCTCTTGCACTCGTGGTCGTGGGACCGCTGGTCGCACGCGTGACGACACCGGTACGCTTTCACGCGTTCTTTCTCGCGACGGGAGCGTTGGCGGGCGTCACGCAGGTCGTCGTCACGGCGGTGTTCGGTCCGTCGGCAGTACTCGGCGCCAGCGGTGCGATTTTTGCGCTGTTCGGCTATCTCCTCGTCGGCAATCGGGCTTCCGAGCGAGTGTTGTCGTGGCTGCCGGTCGGTCGCCGCGGCCGACTCGCGGTGTTTCTGCTCTTGGCGGTCGGCGTCACGCTGGCGACGGCTGCCCCCCGGCGTCGCCGTGGTCGCACACTTCGTCGGCTTCCTTCTCGGTGCCCTCTGTGGTCGGCTCCGAGTGCTCCACGTGGGAGACAGTCGGCCCGAAATTGGGTAAACCCTGATATGGGCGTGGCGGAATCGCATCGTATGGTCAGATGGGGAGGGAATCGTGAAGGAGATTCACTGGGCGGTTTCACTCGGGTTCGGAAACCAATCGAGGCTGCGGCGTTCTGGGCGGCCGTTCTCCTCCCGGTCGCCTACGTCCCGGTGCTCGTCGACGGCATCGGTGGACTCCGAGGGGCCGGCCTGTTCACGTCGCTCGTCGTCTTGCACCTTCTCGTCCTCGCGGTCGGTCACCGATACGGTCGGCGGTGACGTTCAACCGACGATGTCGGTGTCCGCCGGCCCAGCAGCATCGAACTCCTCGACCAGCACGTCGAGTTCTTCGGCGTCTCCGGCCGGCAGTTCCGCGTCGGCGGTCCGACACGGTTCAGAGATGCCCAACCGCTCACAGACGGCGTCGGAGACGGCCTCGGCCATCAGTCGATACGTCGTCAGTTTGCCGCCGGTGACCGTCGTCAACCTCGCTACGTCGTGGCCGTGTACCTGAAAGCCCCGAGAGGCGTCTCGACCCCGCCCGCCGTCGTCGCCCGCATACAGGGGGCGGACGCCCCAGTACACGTCCACAACGTCGGCGTCGGCGACGGCAGGAACCATCGCGGCCCCCTCCGACAGCATCGCCTCGACGGCGGCCTCGTCGGTCGGGGACTCCTCTGGGTCTTCGACCGGCGTGCTGGTCGTCCCGAGGACGACGCGGTTCTCGTGTGGGACGACGATGTCCCCGTCGTCCGGCGGCCGACAGCGGTTGACGACTGAATCGACGCCGCCAACGTCGACGGCGACCATGACGCCCGTCGTCGGGGCCATCGGAACTTCGACCCCGGCGAGGTCGGCAATACGGCCGGCCCACGCGCCGCCCGCGTTGACGACGTGGTCGGCCTCGATTCGTTCGGCGTCGGTCTCGACGGCCGTGACCGTCCCCTCCGTGACGACGATGTCGGTCACAGGCGCGTTCGGACGTATATCGGCGCCGTGCCGTCGGGCGCTTTCCGCGGTCGCAGCGACGAGCCGGGAGGGGTAGATGACGCCATCGGGAACGCGGAAGGCACGTGTCACGTCCGAAGCGAGTTCCGGTTCGGTTTCGCGGGCGGCGTCGGCGGATAGCGTTTCCGTGGGCACGCCAACGTCTCGGCAGGCTTCGATGCGAGCGTCGAATGCGGCGGGGTCGTCGTCCGGAAGTTGGACGAACAGTCCTCCCGTTCGTTCGACTGCTTCGCCGGCGATATCCCGAAGCACGCGGCTCTCACGGATGCACTCGGCAGCGCCCTCGGGGTCGACCGTCGCGTACCGGGCACCGCTGTGCAACAGGCCGTGGGACCGACCGGTCGTTCCAGCCCCGAGGCCGCCGCGTTCGCACAGCACTACGTCGACGCCGCGCATCGCGAGGTCGCGGGCGACGCCGACGCCCGTCGCGCCACCGCCGATGACGACGACGTCCGTCACGGTCATATCGTCGCTTCGAGGGGTGGCCGCTTCAGTGTGTTCGTCGCCACACCGCTTTTCCTGTTGGCTGGCGACGTGGAGTGTATGAACGGCGCAGTCGGTGAGACGCCGCTCGTCGAACTCGACCTCGGTATCGGGCCGGACGTGTACGGGAAAGTCGAGTGGTTCAACGCCGCGGGCCGGGACCACGGCGGTGGGTCGATAAAGACCCGCATCGGAAAGGCGATGCTCGACGCCGCGGAGGCGGCACCGGACGGCATCGCGGAGGGGGAAACAATACTGGAGGCCTCGAGCGGCAACACCGGTACCGCAGTCGCGCGATTCGGTGCCGAACGGGGGTACGATGTCGAAATCGTCGTCCCGGAACACGCCGGCCGTGGCAAGGTCGACGCGATTCGGGACGCGGGCGCCTCGGTTCAGTTCGTCGACGAGGACCGTGGGTACGACGGGTTCGTCGAGGTCGCTCGCCGGCGGTACGAGGACTCTTCCGGTCGGTATTACTGGCCGAACCAGTACCAAAACCCCGCGAATCCGGCGGTCCACGCCGCGACGACGGGGCCGGAACTGTACCGCGGTACCGACACCGAGGTAGATCATTTCGTTGCGGGCGCCGGTACCGGCGGAACTATCACGGGCGTTGCACACGCGCTGGCCGACCGCGGCGTTTCGGTCCACGGATTCGAACCGGCCAGCACTGACCACGACATCGCCGGTCTCAAGCGGATGCGTTCACCCGAAACGTTCGTCCCCGACACAGTCGAGTTCGAGGCCCTCGATTCGCGACACGCCGTCGAAACCGATGCGGCCCACGAGTACGCTCGAGTGCTCCGGAACCGTCACGAAGCGACGGAGATATCGATTCGCGACACCGGGCAGTGGTCGGTCGAGGCGGTTCGAGACCACCTCCGCGTCGACGGCGAGTTCCTCGTCGGCCCCTCCAGCGGTGGGGCTGCCGCGTTGGTCGAGCGGTTGACTCGCCGGGGAATCATCGGCACAGACGAGACTGTCGTGATTCCGCTCGCCGACCGTGGAGACCGTTACCCCGACCGGGCGCTGTGGTCGGCGTACCTTTGAGGGAAGACACAACACCAAAGAGCGCGCCGGCCACACGCTGTCACATGTACGAGGGCGTCCACGCACACCCGGACGGCGAAGCGACCGTTGCGCGACTCGCACGGACGGCCGCGGAGTACGGGTACGACGGCGTGGTCGTTCGGAACCACGGCGACGCCCAAGCGAATTACGACGCCGATGCCATCGAAGACACCTACGATATCGACGTGGCCTCCGGCATCGAAATCAGAACCGACGACGCCGGACAGGCCAGCGGCCTCATCGGTAACTACCGCTCGAAGCGGGACGTCGTCTGTGTCCACGGTGGCGACCTCAACCGCTTCGCCGTCGAGCAGGCGAAAGTCGATGTCCTCGCCCATCCGATGCGGGACGGCGACGTGAACCACGTCCTCGCGAAGGAGGCTGCCGAAAACGGCGTCCACCTCGAGTTCAACTTCGGGCGAGTGCTTCGTGACGACGGCGGTCCCCGGGTACAGGCGATTCAGGGGCTTCGAAAACTCCGGGAGCTCGTCGACCAGTACGACGTGCCGTACGTCGTCTCCGCGGACGCCTCCTCGCATCTCGGCCTGCGCGGCCCGCGGGAGTTACTCGCGGTCGGGGCGACCGTCGGCTTCGACAGGGAGGCCATCGAAGTCGGGCTGTCCGCGTGGGGCGATATCGTCACAACGAACCGACAGCGGCGCTCCGAGACGTTCATAGAGCCGGGCGTCCGTATCGAAGAGCATGAAGAAGACGCTTGAGGAACACGCAGCGCGGTTCGACGACGTGGCACCGGAGTACGACGACGACAAGACCGAGGAGTACCGCGCCTGTGTCTCGCTCGTCGTCGAGTACGCCGACCCAACTGCCGAGGACACCGTTCTCGATTTGGGCTGTGGAACCGGCGCCATCGGGTTGGCCCTCGCCGAGGATGCCGGTCGCGTTCTCGGGCGGGACATCAGCGAGGGGATGATGGCAGAAGCCCGGGAGAAAGCCGCAGCGCGGGGTCTCGACAACGTCTCAATCGAGGCGGGGACGTTCCGAGATCCCAATGTCGAGGAGTCGGTCGACATCGTCGTCTCGAACTTCGCGATGCATCACCTCTCCGACGAGGAGAAACGGGCGGCAATCGGGGTCATCGCCGACCTCGGTCCGCGACGGTTCGTCCTCGGCGACGTGATGTTCTTCGGCGAACCCGACCCGGAGGAACCCTTCTACAGCCCCGAGGTCGACGACCCGGCCACGGTCGGGGTTCTCGCCGATGCACTCACCGAGAGTGGGTTTTCGCTGACGGCCGTCGAGATGGTCCACGAGCAAGTCGGCGTGCTGGTGGCCGAACGGACCGCGTAAGACGGCTCAACAGAAGTCCGTCATCTCGTCGACGAACCGCTCGGCCCGGACGATTTTCGCATCGAGGTCCAGTTCGACGGTTTCGTGTTCGTAGTCGGCCTTCTTGCGGTAGGCTCGCATGCTGTTGAGGAACTGGGCCTCCTCCATCGGAATCTCTTCGACCATGACCACGTCCTCGGCGAAGTGTGAGGGAACGTGGTCTTCGTCTTCGGGGAGGTTCCCACGCTCGGAGAGGACGGCCTGTGCAGCGTGAAACGCCGCGTAGTAGACGCGGTTGACGACGCCGGCAGTTGAGCCGTCGTTCTCGTTGAGTATTCGGGCGTCCGCGAGTGCTTCGCGGGCTTTCTCCAGTTCGGCGTCGACGTGTTCAGACATGGCTTCCCCCGTCCGTCGTGGTCTCGGTGTCGTGTTCGGAACGTCCCGACTCGTTCGTTCGTGTCTCGTGACACATGTGTATTCGATGAACAGTTTCCGTAATCAATCCCGCGGTTGTTGTCGGCAACGACCGCCGACTCTTTGTCGGTCCGTGACGTACATAGGTCCGTGAAACACCTCCCGAAGCACCTGCGTCCGCGGTGGCGGTATCTGGCGGTCGGGTTGGAGTCGTGGCCCGAGGCCGACCTCGACCGGCGGTCGTTCCAGCGAGAGCTGTGGTTCGCCGCCCAGAACCTCATCGGTGACGCCGGAAGCGCCGACCTCGATGGGTCGGTGCTGCACTTCCACTTCGAGGACGGCGACGGCGAAGCGGTCATCCGGGCTCGACGGGACGAAGTCGAACAGCTCCGGGCGGTGTTGGCGACCGTCGACGAAATCGACGGCCAGCCGTTGGGGGTGTTCGTCCGGGGCGTCAGCGGGACGGTCCGTGCGTGTGAGGAAAAGTATATAGGACGCCCGGGGGAAGAAATCGAAGAGAGAACCGTCGCGTTCGCCGACGCCGACCGGCCCGCAGTCGTCCGGAACGACCGAGTCGACGTGGACCTCTCCGGCGGTAACGTGGGCGCGACAGCACTCGATATCCGCGACAACTAACAATGCAGGGACAATCGCAGCAGCAGGCGTACGACCGGGGGATTACCATCTTCTCCCCGGACGGCCGTCTGTACCAGGTCGAGTACGCGCGAGAGGCGGTCAAACGAGGCACGGCGTCCATCGGGATTCGGACGGCCGACGGAGTCGTGTTGGCGGTCGACAAGCGCATCCGCAGTCCGTTGATGGAGCGGACGAGCGTCGAGAAAATCCACAAAGCCGACGACCACATCGGCATCGCGAGCGCCGGCCACGTCGCCGACGCACGGCAACTCATCGACTTCGCCCGCCGGCAGGCGCAGGTGAACACCCTCCGCTACGGCGAACCCATCGGCGTCGAGACGCTGACGAAGGCCGTCACCGACCACATTCAGCAGTACACGCAGGTCGGTGGCGCCCGCCCCTTCGGCGTCGCGCTCATCATCGGCGGCATCGAGGACGGCGAACCCCGCCTCTACGAGACGGACCCCTCCGGGACCCCCTACGAGTGGCAGGCCTTGGCCGTCGGCGCCGACCGCGGCGAAATCGAGGACTACCTCGAAGAGCACTACGACGAGGAGATGGACCTCGATTCGGGCGTCGGGCTCGCACTGGAGGCGCTGGCGTCGGTCAACGACGGCGAGTTGGCGCCGGAAGGCATCGGCGTCGCGACCATCTCCGTCGGCGACGAGCAGTTCCACGAACTCTCCGACGAAGAGACCGAGGCGCACCTCTCCGAACACGACCTGCTGGCGTCCGAGACGGACGAAGAATAATACGGCGGCGCCGACCGCACTCGTTTTCGACGGCCACCGTAGCAAACACCTTTTAGCCCGGGCCGCGCGTACCGGGATACATGATATCCCTTGACGAGGCGGTAACCGCACGGCTCGAATCCCACGGCCAGCGGTTCGAAGTGCTCGTCGACCCCGACGCGGCGCTTACCATCAAACGCGACGAGTTCGACGGCGAACTCGAGGACGTAATCGCCGCCGAGGACGTCTTCGAGGACGCCTCCTCCGGAGACCGTCCGCCGGAGAGTTCCCTCGAAGAGGTGTTCGGGACCACGGACCCCCTCGAAATCATCCCGGAGGTCATCAAACGCGGGGAGATTCAGATTACCGCCGAACAGCGACGGGAGATGCAGGAGCAGAAGCACAAACAGCTCGTCAACCAGATTGCCCGCAACGCGGTCAACCCCCAGATGGACGACGCTCCGCATCCACCGGAGCGAATCGAGCGCGCCTTAGAGGAGGCGGGCTTTCAGGTCGACCCCATGGAGCCGGTCGAAAATCAGGTTGACGACGCTCTCGACGAACTCCGGCCGGTCATCCCGATTCGATTCGACGAGGTCGTCGTCGCCGTGCAGGTCCCGGCCGACTACGCCGGCAGCGCCCAGGCCCAGATTCGACAGTTCGGCGAACTGCAACGCGAGGAGTGGCAGTCCGACGGCTCGTGGGTCGGCGTTCTGAAGTTCCCTGCGGGCCTCCAGAACGAGTTCTACGAACTCGTCAACGAACACACCAGCGGGGAAGCCGAAACGCGAATCGTCAAAGACGAAGACGAAATCGGAACCCGCTGAACCGCGTTCGTCTGTCAGTCAGTAACACGATTACCCGGCGCTTAAATATCGCCGTCGCGTATCCCTCGGTGAGTGACAGGGACTAACGGAACGGCCGTCGTCGCGAAGCGAGTCGACGACGGCACACCCGACACCGAAGAAATCCGAGACCTCGCGCGTGCGGCCGGTTACACGGTCGCCGGTGAGGTGACCCAGACGAGAACCGAAGACCCCGCGCTCTGTCTCGGGGAGGGGAAAGTCGAGGAGTTGGCGACGCTCGTCGCCCAAACCGACGCAACGACAGTCATCTTCGACAACCGTCTCGGACCGTATCAGACGTACAACCTCGGCAACAAACTGCCCGAGGGCGTCGAGGTAGTTGACAGATTCAAGCTCATCCTCGACATCTTCGGCCAGCGTGCCCAGACGAAAAAGGCCCAACTGCAGGTCGAACTCGCGGAGTTGCGCTACGAACTGCCGCGGGCGGAGGCGAAGGCTTCGCTCGCGAAACGCGACGAGCGGCCCGGGTTCATGGGCCTCGGCGAGTACGACGAGTCGCGCGAACGCGACATCAAGGCCCAGATTAGCCGCATCAGCGACGAACTGGAGCGCATCGAGCAGACCGAACAGCACCGCCGCGAACAGCGCCGGGAGTCGGGATTCGACCTCGTGGCGCTGGCCGGCTACACCAACGCCGGGAAGTCGACGCTGCTGCGCCGACTCGCGGCCGACCTCGATATCGACGAGAACGAGGGGCTTCATCCGGACCTCGATTCGACCGCCGAGTCGGAGAACCGACTGTTCACGACGCTTGGGACGACGACGCGGCGGGCGGAGTTCGACCGACGCGACGTGCTCGTCACCGACACGGTTGGCTTCATCTCCGATTTGCCCCACTGGCTCGTCGAATCGTTCAAATCGACGCTCTCGGAGGTGTACCGGGCCGACCTCGTGTTGCTCGTCGTCGACGTGTCCGACCCAATCGAGGAGATACGGGAGAAACTGGTGACGTGTCACGACACCCTCTACGAGCGCAACGAGGCCCCCATCGTCACCGTGTTGAACAAAATCGACGCGGTCGACGACGAGGAACTCGAGCGCAAGAAGGAGGCGCTGTCGGCGCTGGCACCGACGCCGGTTGCCATCAGCGCGAAGGAGGGCGAGAACATCGACGAACTCCGGGAGCGCATCGACCGCGAGCTGCCGGACTGGCGCCGTGAGCGGCTCGTCGTCCCGATGACCGACGACACGATGAGTCTCGTCTCGTGGGTCCACGACCACGCCCACGTCGAGAATGTCGATTACGGCGACGAGGTCATCGTCGACTTCGAGGCGCGACCGTCGATAATCGAACAGGCCCGAGCGAAGGCCAGCGACCTCACGGCAGCGCCGGTGGAGTAGGCTCAGCTACCAGTTTTCGGCGTTCGTTAGGTGTCTCCGAGCGTCCGTTTCTCCTTCGAAACTACCTCAACGTCCGAGATTCGCGTCCCGGGATACTGTCCTTCGGCGTCCTTTTCGGCGGCTTTCACCATGTCCCAGACGACGTTGAGCCCCGTCGTGACGCCCTCCAGTGCCTCCATCTCACAGCCCGTTTTTCCGGTTGTCTCGACGGCCACATCGAGGGTCACCCGGTCGTCGGTCACGTCGAAAGACGTGTCGACGTTGGTAATCGGAATCTGGTGACACATCGGAATCGTCTCCCAGGTGTGTTTGACCGCCTGAATCGCACCGACGCGAGCGACGGCGAGTACGTCACCCTTCCCGATACCGTTCTCCCGGATGGCGTCGACGGTCGATTCCTGAAGCCGGATGTGTCCGCGTGCGACCGCTCGACGCGCGGTGTCGGGCTTTTTGCCAACGTCGACCATCTGTGCGTCACCTTCGTCGGTGACGTGCGTGAGGTCTGAATCGTCGCTCATATCTGCCCTTCGAATCGGCAGGGCGAAGAACCCACCGACAGATTAGGCGTCGGGCCACAGCGCACGCGGGAGCGCGTCGAGTAGGTCCGTCGCCACGAGGCCGTACCCCTGTTCGTCGACGACGATATCGCCGGAGCGACCGTTGGCGTAGGCGCCGACTGCACCGGCCGACAGTGGGTCGAGAACACAGGCGAGTGCGCCGGTGACTCCCGCGAGTACGTCGCCGGTCCCGCCGACGGTCATGCCGGGGTTGCCGGTCCGATTGACGCGCGTCGTCTTGCCGTCCGAAATTACGTCGTAGGCACCCTTTACGAGCAGCGTGTGACCGAGGTCGGCCGCGAAGGACTCGACGAGGTCGGCCCGTTCGGCCCAGTCGTCGGCCGTCTCTCCGCCCATCTTCTCGAGTTCGCCCTGATGGGGCGTACAGACGAGCGTGGCGTCGGTGTCGACCGACGGGACGACCTGTAGGGCGTCGGCGTCGACGACTGCGGTTCCGGAGAAGGATTCGAGGAACGATTCGACGGCCGAAAGTGTCTCGTCGCGACTCCCGAGGCCGGGACCGAAGACGACCGTGTCGTGTTCTTCGGCCTCCGCCAGCAGCGAGTCGACGTGGTCGGGTGCGAGATACTCGCCGTCGAAGGGGCGAACGATGAGGTTCTCGCTGTACCCCTGTATCTCGCGGGCGACACCGGACGGACAGGCGACGAAGGCGAGGTCAGCACCGGCACGGAGCGTGGATTGGGCGGAAAGCGCCGGCGCGCCAGTGTAGGGGCCGCCACCGACGATGAGGACGCTCCCGAAATCTCCCTTGTGAGCTGTCGGGTCCCGCGACAGTCGGAGGAGGTCACCGCGTTCGACGAACCGCTCGGCTGCTTCCGGAATACCGATGTCGGCGACGGTCACATCCGCGTCGACGTTCGAGAGACCGGGTTTGTCGTCGTGGAAGGTGACGACGTGGTCGGCGTCGACTGCTGTGCCGACGGCCTCGCCGGTGTCTGCGTCGACGCCCGAGGGCACGTCGACGGCGACGACGGTGGTGTCAGCCTCGTTGATAGCCTCGGTGGCGGTCGCTTCGGGCTCCCGGAGCGCGCCGGTCACGCCCGTGCCGAGCATCGCGTCGACGATTACGTCCGGGGAGCCGAAGTCGAGGTCGGCAGCGTCACGAACTTCCTCGGCATTCAGTTCGGCCCGCTGGAGAGCGGCCCAGTTCTCCGCGGCGATGTCGGTCGTAATCGTCTCGGCGCGGCCGAGCAGGTGGACCGACACGTCGTAGTCGCCGAGGAAGCGCGCGGCGACGAACGCGTCGCCGCCGTTGTTGCCGCGGCCGCAGACGAAAACGACTTCGTCGCCGAAGGCGGCCACTCGCGGACGACGCGGGCGACGGCGTTGCCGGACGACTCCATCAACTGCTTTCGCGGGACGCCAAGCGCCTCGGCGTTCGCGTCGACAACTGCCATCTCCTCGCTCGTAATCATGGTACCCGCTTCGACCGCTCGGGCGGTAACTGTTGTGGGGCTACCAGCGAACCTCGAAGCCAGTGAGCCCTTCGGGGTCCTCGTACTCGACCTCGAGGTCGTCGACACGGGCGCGTGGACTGCCCGTGTGACACCACTCGATCATCTCCTCGACGGCCGCTGTCTCGCCTTCGAAGACCGCTTCGACGCGGCCGTCGTCGAGATTGCGGACCCAGCCATCGACGCCGACCTCTGTTGCGGTGTCGCGGGTGGTCGCCCGATAGTAGACGCCCTGTACCTTGCCGGTGACGAAGACGTGCGCTCGGGTTCGGTCGCTCATGAGGGACCGTTCGTGACCGACCGCCAAAAACGCCCGTCACGGTCGCCTCACGAGGAGGTCGTTCCGCCGGCCGATTCGGGATGGCTCGGTCGCATCGAGACGGTCGGTTCCGGCGTTACTCGCATCAGCGTCTGCGTCTGTACCTTCCGACTCCGTCGAATCCACGCGCCGACAGACGAGGTAGTTCGGACCACTACCGAGTGCCTTCGTCGCACACAGCGGGGCGAGCGTCACGTCGGTCGCTCCGAACGACTCCGGGAGGTCATCGTCGAGACAGACTACGACCGCGTCGTCGGCCGCGGGCGCGCGGTGAGTTCCGTCGAGGTGGCGTTCGACGGTCAGCGAAACCGGCCAACTGTCGTCGGATTGGGCGTCCATCGAATTGGGTTGCCCGCGTTTCCGTCCATAAACCTTCGGCGACTACTCTCCGCCAGCACGGAGGTAGTGGAAGACGTACGTTTGGGCGTATCCAGCGTACCGTCCGCCGAACTGTTCGCGGATGGCTCGGGAGGTATCGGTGTAGTTACCCCGCTCGCAGTCCGGGTAGTGGTCTTCGATTGCTGTTTGAATCCACGTATCAAGCGGCACGGCTTCGAGGTAGCCCAACGAGAAGAGCAACACGCAGTCGGCGACCTTCTCGCCGACGCCGACGAACCGGGTCAGCGACTCGCGGGCAGCCTCGTAGTCAAGATTGCGTGCCTCATCCGGATGAGCCTCACCGCTTGCGACCATCTCTGCGGTCCGCTGTACGTACGGCGCGCGGTATCCCAGTGAGAGGTCCCGGAGTTCCGCTTCGGTCGTCGCCGCCAACTCCTCGGCGGTCGGGAAGGCAGCGTACGTCTGACCGTCGAACGCTACCGTCTCGCCGTAGGTTTCGGCCAGTGCCGTCTGCATGTCGTGGATTCGGGCGACCCGCATCTGAGCCGAACAGATGAACGAGACGAGACACGCGAAGGAGGGGTCCCGGACGAGCCGCATTCCCCGGTAAGCGTCGTAGGCGCGGTCGACGAGGTCGTCGTCCGGCGTCGCCCCGATGATGGCGTCGAGGTCGTCGTCCAGTCGGAGGAGTTCTTCGAGGTGTCGGTAGGCGTTCGGCGTCGAGGCCACCCACTCGAGTCGGCCGTCGGTCTGGCGCGCGCGGAGGACTTCCGGCTCGTTCGTCTCGGTCTCCGTCGACGGAAGAACAGTGTAGTACCACGCGTTGCTACCATGGGCATCGGTTCGGTCGTACATCCGACCGTCCTCGCGTCGCCACAGGTACGACTGTCCGCTCTCGACGGTCGCCTGTAAATCGAAACCTCCGTCGAGTTCGTCGACGGAAATGTCCCCCGTGTCCATGTGCATTTCACGCGACGGGAGGGCTTCGGCCTTTCGAGTCCCGGCCGGTTTTCTCCCCCGGATTCCGGTGTGGGCGAAGGTTCTTTGCGATGGGGGTGCAATAGCATACCATGGACTGTCGAGTCGTCGTCGAAGCCGCAGTGCCGGTGTACGACGTAGCCACGGCGGACGAGGCGGTGCGAATCGCCATCTCGAAAACGGGGGCAATGTTGAATCCCGACCTCAACTACGTCGAAATCAACATGGGGAGTCGGTCCTGTCCACACTGTGAGGAGTCACTCGAACCGGCGTTCATCGCGGCCGACGAGGGGTTAGTCGCCCTCGAACTGGAGATGACAGTCTTCAACGTCGAACGCGACCAACACGCCGCCCGCATCGCTCGCAAGGAAATCGGCCAACGGCTCGACAACATCCCGCTTGAGGTACTCGAAGTCGAGGTCATCGAATCCGAGGACGAAGAGTTGAGTGGGGAAGACGAAAACGACGGCAGCGAGACGACCGACGCCGACGAGTCGCCAGAAACCGACGATGTCGAAAGCGAAGAGGAGGCAGACGAAGACGACGACGTACTACCGGAGTTCGAGGAGCTAATCGACGAGTAGCGCGGCCGCTTACCGGTCGCTGGATGTGAGAATCCGGGTTGTGTCGGCCGAATTAATCCGCGGTCGCAGAAACGGGCTGTTCGGTTTCGCTCTCCATTTCTTCGGTGATGCCGTCCGCGAGCGCGAAGACGGCTGCTTTGTGGTCGGTTTTCGATTTGTGAATCGATGTCGGTCGGACACCGAGTTCGCTGTACTTGACGTGGTCGACTTCACACTCTACCATCTGCTCGTAGTGGTTACAAACCTCCGCAAGCAGGCCGTGGAGATGAATGAGCTCCTGCTTCTTCATGGTCAATTGCGCGTAGCGACTCGGGACATATAGAACTATCCTGACACAGGTTAACACACAACGCCGTTTCAGGCCCCGTGCGTAACGTTACCAATAGTTTCGGATTTTAGTGGAACTTGATTCTACCTGTAAGACTTTTCGGCCCGGCCGTCGTACCGTCCGGTATGGATTACGAGAAACAACTCGACCGCGCAATCGAGGAGACGCCCGATATCGAGGGAACGTCGAGTCGGTTCTCGCTGCCGGACCCCGAGATTCGACAGGAGGGTTCGTCGACCGTCTACGAGAACTTCCAGTCGACGCTGAACACGCTCGACCGCGAGGCCGACCACGTGATGAAGTACCTCCAAAACGAACTCGGGACGAGTGCGAACATCGACGACCGCGGCCGGCTACGCCTCAAAGGGGAGTTCCGCCAGGAGCGCGTCCGGGAGGCGATGGAGGAGTACGCCGACGGCTACGTCCTCTGTTCGGAATGTGGCCTCCCCGACACGCGCATCGAGACGGAAAACGGCGCGGAAATCCTGCGGTGTGAAGCTTGCGGTGCCCGTTCGGCGACCGGGGAGTGACGCGGACGCTCCGGTCGGCGCTGCCGTCGGGCCGTCCCGTCCACGCCACCTAAGAGCCCCGAGGCCGTACCGCAGTCTATGAGCGAATGGCGCGATATGGTCGTCGGCGACCGGATGAACGTCGACAGTGAGTTCGCCCCCCGAATCGACAACTCCCCGTTCTCCCGGCAGGAGTGGGGGCTCATCATGACGGCGACGTCCTTCGAAATCGAGAACGCCGACGACGAGGCGGCCGCTCGAATCGTCGCCGACACCTCCGACCTCCCGACGGTGATGCCGGAACTGGAGAACGTCGCGAACATGGGGCCGATGGGTCAGCCGCCGAGCGACGACAGCGGTGGCGGACTCCTCGATTCGGTGTTCGACGCCATCGGTCTCGGTGGTGGAGGCGACGACGGCGACGAAATCGATGCCGAAAAACTGCAGGCCGCAGAGGAACTCGTGGCGGCCTACGCCGAAGAACTGCAGGCCCACCTCGAAGCCGAAGGTCGGTGGGGAGAAGTCCGGGCAGCCGCGGCCGCGGAACGGGCGGAGTAGTTACAGTTCGTCGACGATAGCTGCGGTCACGTCCTCGGTGGAGGCCGACCCGCCGAGGTCCGGCGTCCGCGGTCCCGACTCCAGAACGCTCTCGACGGCTGTACGAACCGACGTTGCTTCTTCACCGTAGCCGAGGTGTTCGAGCAGCATCGCGGCCGACAGAATCGTCGCCGCGGGGTTTGCGATACCCTCGCCGGCGATGTCGGGTGCGGAGCCGTGAACCGGCTCGAACAGCGCGTTGTCGTCGCCGACGTTGGCACTCGGGAGCAAGCCGAGGCCGCCAACGAGTCCAGCCGCAAGGTCCGACAGCATGTCGCCCGCGAGGTTCGGACAGATGACGACGCCGTACTCCTCGGGTCGGAGCAGGAGATGCATCGCGAGGGCGTCCATCAGCGCGTCGTCGTAGTCGGCGCCGCGCTCGTCGCCGACTGCGCGCGCAGCGTCGAGGAACTGCCCGTCGGTGACCCGCATCACGTTCGCCTTGTGGGCGAGGGTCACGTCGTCGTATCCGTTCGCATCGGCGTACTCGAAGCCGTACTCGGCGATGCGCCGAGAGGCGTCTTCGGTGATGACGCGGGTGAGCGTCGTCACGCCGTCGGCGATTTCTGACTCGATGCCGGAGTAGACGCCCTCCGTGTTCTCCCGGACGAACACGAGGTCCGTCTCGGGCCG
Source organism: Natronomonas sp. CBA1123 (assembly GCF_009741925.1). GTDB lineage: Archaea > Halobacteriota > Halobacteria > Halobacteriales > Haloarculaceae > Natronomonas. Next base: position 23,278 of record NZ_WPCC01000018.1, on the reverse strand, counting down.
AAGCGCGTCGACGCCCGGATACGCACGGGCAGGGCGGATGTTGGCGAAGGAGCCGACGGCCTCCCGAAGCGGGAGGATGACGTCGGCGGCTGACTCGCCCGCGGCGCCGAACAGCGTCGCGTCCGCATCGGCCGCGAGGTCGTAGGTCTCCTTGGGGAGCGCCTCGCCGGTCGATTCCAGAACGTGGTCGCCCGCTTCCGCCTCGAGAAACTCGAAGTCCGCGACTGCATCCAGCACTTCGACGGCGGCGGGAACGACCTCCTGACCGATACCGTCGCCGGGGATGACGACGATTTCCTCAGTCATCGGCGTGCCCTTTCCGGGGTTCGGGGTCCTCGACGTACGGCAGCGACTTCGCCGTCTCCTCGATGGCGTTCGTGTTGGACTTCATCAGCGCCGTCGTGTCCCAGATGCCCTCGACGAGGGCTTTCCGCTGGGCGTCGTCGACGGTCACCTCGACGACCCGGTCGTCGTAGGAGACGGTCTCCGCCTCGACGTCGATTTCGATGTCGGCGTCGGGGTACTTCTCGACGTAGTCCTGTAGTTCCTCGATGGTCTCGGTGTCGGCAGTGACGGTCGGGACGCCCAACGCGAGGCAGTTGCCCGCGAAAATCTCGGCGAAGGACTCGCCGATGATGGCGTCGATGCCCCACCGCTGCAGCGCCTGCGGGGCGTGCTCACGGGAGGAGCCACAGCCGAAGTTGGAGTTGACGACCAGGACGTTGGCGTCCTGATACTGCTCTTCGTTGAACGGGTGGTCCTTCTCGTTGTCCTCGTCGTCGAAGCGCTGGTCGAAGAAGGCGAACTCGCCGAGACCGTCGAAGGTGACGACCTTCATGAACCGCGCCGGGATTATCTGGTCGGTGTCGATGTCGTTGCCGCGCACCGGAATGCCGGTCCCCTCGACGTAGTCGACGCTCGGAATCTCCTCGCTCATGCTTCCACCTCCGTCTTCGGCAGTTCACGGACGTCGGTCACTTCGCCGGTGACTGCCGCGGCGGCGACCATCTCGGGACTCATCAGGACGGTCCGGCCGTCCTTCGAGCCCTGTCGGCCGACGAAGTTCCGGTTCGAGGAGGAGGCACACGCCTCGTCTCCCTCCAGTTGGTCGTCGTTCATGCCGAGACACATCGAACAGCCGGCTTCACGCCAATCGAAGCCGGCCTCCTTGAAGACCTCGTCGAGGCCCTCTGCCTCGGCGGCGGCCTTCACGCGCTGGCTGCCGGGGACGACCATTCCACGGACGGAGTCGTCGACCTCTCGGCCTTTGACGATTTCCGCTGCCGCACGCAGGTCGGGCAGTCGGGCGTTCGTACAGGAGCCGAGGAAGGCCACGTCGATGTTGTAGCCTTCCATCGTGTTGCCGGGTTCGACGCGCATGTGTTCCTGAGCGCGTCGTGCGGTGTCCTGTTTGTCGGCGGGCAGGTCTTCCGGTGCCGGAATCTCCTCGGAGATGCCGATACCCTGACCGGGTGTGGTGCCCCACGTGACGACGGGTTCGATTTCCGAACCGTCGATGGTGACCACGTCGTCGTACTCGGCGTCGTCGTCGGATTTGATGGACTCCCAGTAGGGCTTCAGTTCCTCGAAGCGCTCGGGGTCGTCCGTGAACTCGTCGGTCTCCGCCAGCCACTCGTAGGTGGTCTCGTCGGGATTGACGTAGCCCGCTCGCGCACCACCTTCGATGGACATGTTACAGATGCTCATTCGACCTTCCATGCCGAGGCTCTCGATTGCCTCGCCGGCGTACTCGTAGACGTAGCCGACGCCGCCGTCGGTACCGAGCCGTCGGATGATGGTCAGAATGATGTCTTTGGCGGTGACGCCCTCACCGAGTTCGCCGGTGACCTCGATTTTGCGGACCTTCTTCTTCTCCATGGCGACCGTCTGGGTCGCCAGCACGTCCCGAATCTGGGAGGTGCCGATGCCGAACGCCAACGCGCCGAAGGCGCCGTGGGTGGAGGTGTGGCTGTCGCCACAGACGATGGTCTTGCCGGGTTGGGTGATGCCCTGCTCCGGCCCGATGACGTGGACGATACCCTGATTGCCCGTCGTCGGGTCGTCGAGTTGAATGCCCGCTTCGCGGACGTTCTCTTCGAGTTCCGCCATCATCTCCTCGGCCGCCTCGTTGTCCAGCGGCCGCGATTGGTCGCCGGTCGGGACGATGTGGTCGACGGTGGCGTGGGTCAGGTCCGGACGGGCGACTTCGATGTCGCGCTCTCGGAGCATCCCGAAGGCCTGGGGGCTGGTCACCTCGTGGATGAGGTGGAGGCCGACGAACAGCTGGTCCTGTCCGTTCGGCAGGGTCGTCACCTTGTGTCGGTCCCAGACCTTGTCGTACAGCGTCCCGTCACTCATCGTTTACACCACGGTCGTAGGCGCGTTGTGCGCCGTCGCTGTCGCCCGGCGGCGTGTGGCTCACGTCGCCCAGCGTCTCGGTCTCGTCGGGAACCGCGTTCGCCTCGCCACCGTCGGACGACTCCGACGAGGGTCGGCTCACTGCGTTCGCCTCGCCACCGTCGGCCGCGACGGTCTTCCCGCGACTGTACGTCTGTGTGCTGCCGAACACCTCGCCCGTGATGGGGTTGGTGTGGCTCATCTCGCCCAGTGTCTCCGGTGTGTCGTCGTCTGTCATGTCGGTGTCCTCTGTCATCTCACTCCTCACCCCACGCGAACAGCGCGCGCAGGTCCTCGCCCACGTCCTCGATGTCGTGGTTCTTCTCGGCGGCCCGCAGTTGCTTGTAACTCGGGCGGCCGGCCTGGTTCTCGGTAATCCATTCTTTCGCGAAGGTGCCGTCCTGTACCTCTTCGAGGACTTCCTCCATCCGCTCGCGGGCGTGTTCGTCGACCACGCGGTCGCCGCGAGTCAACCCGCCGTACTCGGCGGTGTCGGAGACGGAATCCCACATCTCGCTGTTGCCGCCCTCGTACATCAGGTCGACAATCAGTTTCAGTTCGTTCAGGCACTCGAAGTACGCCATCTCCCGGGAGTAGCCGGCTTCGACCAGCGTCTCGTAGCCCTGCTTGACCAGCGAGGTGACGCCGCCACAGAGGACGGCCTGCTCGCCGAAGAGGTCCGTTTCGGTCTCCTCGCGGAAGGAGGTCTCGACGACGCCCGCCCGCGTACAGCCGATGGCCTTCGCGTAGGCCAGCCCGATGTCGTGGGCCTCGCCACTGGGGTCCTGATAGACCGCCAGCAGGCCGGGCGTCCCCTCGTCGTTCTCGTAGTTCCGTCGAACGAGATGGCCGGGGGACTTCGGTGCGACCATCGTGACGTTGACCGACTCCTTCGGCTCGATTTGGCCGTAGTGGATGTTGAAGCCGTGGGCGAACTGCAGCGTGTCGCCGGGCGTCAGCACGTCCTGTATCTCCTCGTAGACGGCCGGCTGGACCGTGTCGGGGACGAGAACCGAAACGAGGTCGGCCTGTTCGGCTGCCTGTCGCGGCGTCGCCACGTCGAGGCCGTCGGATTCAGCGGCGCTGCGGGAAGAGGAATCCTCACGGAGACCGACAACCACGTCCACGCCCGATTCGTCGAGGTTCTGTGCGTGGGCGTGGCCCTGGCTGCCGTAGCCGAGAACGGCTACGGTCTTGTCGTCGAGTACGGTGCTGTCTGCGTCGTCGTCGTAGTAGATAGTTGCGTCAGTCATGTATGGGTCTCGTCAACTCGTGCGGTTTCCTCTTCGCCTCGTGCCAGCGCTGCCTGTCCGGTTCGGGCGATTTCCCGGATGCCGAACTGCTCGTAGGCGTCGATAGCGTCGTCTATCTTCCCCTCGTCGCCGGTAATCTGGACCGTAATCGTCCGTGGGCCGGCGTCGAGCGTCTCGCCGCCGTACATCTCCGTGATAGCCTGGACCTTGTCCGGTTCGTCCCCGTTGACCTTCAGGATGACCAACTCGCGGGCGACGGGTTCGGCGTCCAACTCACGGACGTGGACCACGGGCAGCAGTTTGTTCAACTGCTTTTTCGCCTGGTCGATGCCGGGGTCGGGCTCTTCGATGACCAACGTGATGCGGGAGTAGCCCTCGTTTTGGGTCGGCCCGACGGTCAGCGACTCGATGTTGAACTGCCGGCGGTGGAACAGCCCCGAGACGCGCGCGAGCACGCCGGGTTCGTCCTTGACGTACGCCGAGATGATGGTCCGGCGCGGTTCGTGTTCGGCCTCCACGTCGGGGTCGACGCGGATGCCCTGTTTGTTCCGCCGTCCGACCGGTCGGGTTCGCTCTTCCGGCGCCGGACCTTCCAGCCCGTTCCGGTGGAGGTCCTGATTCCGACTCATAGTTGGTCCTCCGAGAGGGCGAACAGCCCGTTGTCGCCGCCGCTGGGAACCATCGGGTAGACGTTCTCGCCGGGGTCGATGTGTGCGTCGACGACGCTCGGCCCGTCGTAGGCCAGCGCCTCCTCGACGACCTCTTCGACCTCGTCGTAGGTGTCGATGCGGAAGCCGCGTGCGCCGAAGGCCTCGGCGAGCGTGTCGAAGTCCGGAATCCACGGGTACTCCGAGGCCATGTGGCGCTCGCCGAAGAAGGCGTCCTGCCACTGTCGGACCATCCCAATGGCCGCGTTGTTCAACACGACGATGGTGATGTCGAGGTTCTCACGCACCGCAACCGAGAGTCCCTGACACGTCATCAGGAACGAGCCGTCGCCGTCGAAACAGACCACGTCCTTGTCGGGCGCGGCCAGTTTCGCGCCGATGGTGGCGGGAACGCCGTAGCCCATCGCACCGAGGCCGTGAGAGGACACCCATGTGCGGGGCTCCTTGTACGTCCAGTACTGGCAGGCCCACATCTGGTGTTGGCCGACGCCGGTCGTGACGATGGCGTCGTCGTCGGTCGCATTGTCGAAGGCCTCGACGACGTACTGCGGTTTGACCGGGTCGTCTTCGGGCGCAGCGTAGTCCATCGGATACTCGTCTTTCCACTGCTGGACCTGCTCGCGCCACTCGTCGCAGGCCGGCGACCGTGGCATCGCCGTCGCCAGTTGTTTGGTGACGGCTTTGGCGTCGCCGATGAGCGGGTAGTCGGCCTCGACGTTCTTCGAGACCTCCGCGGGGTCGATTTCGACGTGGATGACCTCCGCGTCGGGCGCGAACGTCTCCAGCCCACCGGTCAGGCGGTCGTCGAAGCGCGTCCCGACTGCGAGCATACAGTCGGTCATCGTGATGGCCATGTTGGCGTAGCCGGTACCGTGCATTCCGGCCATCTCCAGGGAGAGTTCGTGGTCTTCGGGGAACGCGCCGATGCCGGGCATCGTCGTGACGACCGGAATCTCGTGTTCCTTCGCGAATTCCCGAATCTCCTCGGAGGCTTCGGCTTTGATGACGCCGCCGCCGGCGAGGATGACCGGTCGGTCCGCCTCGGCGAGCACGTCGGCGGCCTCGGCGACCGCTTCGGGTTCGGCCGTCTCCGGCGGGTTGTACGTGTCCGGCGTCTCCGGAGTGCCGGGGTCTTCGCTGGCGTCGCCTTTCGTCACGTCCTTCGGCAGGTCGACCAGCGTCGGTCCCTGCCGGCCGCGTTTCGCGAGCGCGAAGGCGGTGCCGACGTCGGTGCCGACCGCTTCGGAATCGTCGGCGAAGAAGTTCGCCTTCGTGATTGGGCTGGTGACGCCGATGGTGTCGGTCTCCTGGAAGGCGTCGTTGCCGACGAACTCCGTGGGGACCTGTCCCGTCAGCGCGATGAGGGGGTCCGAGTCCATGTTGGCGTCGGCGATGCCGGTGACGAGGTTCGTCGCCCCCGGTCCCGACGTAGCCATACAGACGCCCGGCTCGCCGGAGACGATGCCGTAGGCGTCGGCGGCGTGGGCGGCGCCCTGTTCGTGGGCCATCGTGATGTGGTCCATCTCGGAGTGATACAGGGCATCGTAGACGGGCATGATGGCCCCTCCCTGCACGCCGAAGAGGTGTTCGACCCCGGCGTTCTCGAGTGCGCGGACGACCGCATCCGCGCCCGTCTCGATGTCACCGGTGGTCGTTTCGGACGTTTCGGCGTCCTGTGGTGCCTGTGCCTGTTCGCCGCTCATGAGGCGTCACCTCGCGTGCGATACCGTCGATTGCTGTGTCGTGTGTCCATTGTCCTGTCTGTAATCGGCTGAAAGCGATGCGAACCGCGTCGGAAAGAAGGGTGTGTAGGGGCTAGGCCGCCCCTACAATAATCGTCGCGACGCTGGGGGGCAAGCGCGAGCGTGCCGGGTCCAGCGGTCGCATTCATTACAGTCGATGTTGTGCCGTGAACCGACATAAGGATTCCGTGTCGCGCGAGCGTTGCCCGACGGTCCGCCGGCGTGGCCACTCACCGGTCGCTGCCACGGGGCGAAACCGTCCGCGGGGGGCATCCCTATGCGCGAACCTCCTCGCGTCGGACGCCTACATCCCGGGCCAACTCCTTGAGCGTCTCGAAGGTGACCTTCTCGTCGGCCGCGCCGCGGTCCTTGACCATCCGGGTCACTTCGCGGACCTCGGCGTCGCTCGGGTCGAACCCGGCTTCTTCCAGCCGTTGGCGGACGGAGTGGGTGCCGGTGTGTTTCCCCAGCACCAACTCGCGTGTCGCACCGACCATCTGCGGCGTCATCACGCCCGGCTCGAACGTGTCGGCGTTCTCGATGATGCCGGCGGCGTGGATGCCGGACTCGTGAGAGAAGGCGTTGTCGCCCACTATGGGCTTGTTCGCCGGGATGGCGATGTCGCTTTTGCCCTCCACGAGACGCGCCAGTTCCGTGATGCGCTCGGTTTTGATGCCGGTGTCGACGTCGTACAGCGACTCCAGCGCCATCACGACCTCTTCGTAGGCCGCGTTGCCGGCGCGTTCGCCGATGCCGTTGACCGACACCTGCGCCTGAGCGGCGCCGGCCTCGTAGCCGGACAGCGCGTTGGCGGCTGCCAATCCGAAGTCGTCGTGGGTGTGGACGTCGATGTCGGCGTCCGTGTGCTCACAGACGGTCTCGACCATGTCGTAGAACCGCCGTGGCGTCGCAACCCCACAGGTGTCGGGAATGTTTATCCAGTCCGTCCCCGCGTCGGAGACGCCCTCGATGACATCAATCAGGAACGATTCGTCGGTACGCGTGGCGTCCATCGGCGAGTACATGCAGGTCACACCGGCGTCTTTGACGCGCTCGACGGCCTCGATGGACCGCTCCAGCGCCTCCTCTCGGCTGGTGTGCATCGAATCCTGTAGCTGTACGTCGCTCGTCGAACAGAACACGTGTACCATGCCGACGCCGGAATCCAACGCGGCGTCGATATCTTTGTCCACGACGCGGGCCAACCCGCAGACTGTGGACGACGTGGCTTCGGCGATGTCCCGCACCGCTTCGAACTCCGCGTCGGAGTTCACGGGGAAGCCGGCCTCGATGACGTGGGTGCCCATGTCGTCGAGGACGGCCGCGATTTCGCGTTTGTCCTCGTAACTGAACGAGGTTCGCGGGGACTGTTCGCCGTCGCGCAGCGTCGTGTCGAAAATTCGGGCCTCGCTTATCTCCGAGGTACTATCTAGCGTGCCCTGGAAGAACTCGATCCGCCGCCGAAGGCGACGTATCCTCGTGCTGTGTCATAGCAACTGATGGAGTGTCTTGCAGGTATTTAAATCTACCCTTGCGGCTGGCGATAGCCGGTGCAGGTCATCCACCCTCGCGAATCGCTCGAACCCCGAAACCACCGGACGTAAACGCCTAATACGGGTTTATCCTGCCTTGTATCATTCGTCACCCAACCGTCCGAACCCGCCGTTTAAATAATCGTGAGGGAGATATTTGCAGGAAATATTTTAGGAAACAACTAATTCGTCGGCTCGCGCGCGCCGTACAATCGGACAAACATCCACATCGGCTCGGCGCCGACTCCACGCGAGCCAGCCGACCGTAGAGAACGCTTCCTCTCCAATCGACTGTGGATAGAGGCTGGTGCAGCTATTTATCATATCACTAAATATTTACAATTAATCATATTCTGTGTCCTGAGTAAATTTCTACTTAATTCGCCATGCGGAGTCTTACGTCCTGTTTTAAGATACGTACTCGCTTACAGTTACCACTTAGGTTATATATTAACAATTGCTTAACCGGACAGGATGGCCGAAGAACCACCCAGCGATAGGCAGTCGGGGTCCGACCTGTCGAGGCGGGCGTACGTGAAGCTCACCGGGCTCGCAGCGACGGCCGTCGGGACGGCGGGTTGTGTCACCGACGACCTGTCGCTGCCCGGCAGGTCCACCGACACGATTCGATACGGGTACGGCGGCGTTCCAATGGCCGTTACTGCTGTCGAGGACTATTCCTCGCTGCCGCCGGCCGTGAGTCGGTGGACGTTCGACGAGGCTGACGGCACGACCGCACACGACGCTGTCGGCGGACTCGACGGCGAGATTCGCGGCGACCCGGTGCTCGGCGCGTCGGGCGTCAGAGGCGCGGGCGCGTTCGACTTCCGCGACAGCACCGGCAACTACGTCGTCGTCGCCGACGACGCTGCACTCCGACCCCGACAGCAGATGAGCTTCGGGGCCTGGTACAGGACCGAAAGCGGCGCGACGAGTCAGACCGTCCTCCAGAAGGCGGATTCGCTAACCGGCGATGTCGGCTACGCCGTCGACGTGCAAACCGAAAATAGCCTGCGGGCACACCTCGGCGTCGACAGCGGAACCGCCCGACTCAACCCCTGGGGGGTCGCGACCCACGACGGCGAGTGGCATCACATCATGCTGACGTGGGATGGTGACGCCTTCGTCTGTTATCTCGATGGTGAGGAACTCGCCCGCGACGAATCGCAGTCGGGGGAGATTCAGCACTCGACGAACCCGCTGTACGTCGCCCGCGGCGACAACGGCTGGAGTTCCACCTACGAGATGGCCGGAGGTATCGACGACGTTCGGGTCTACGCGACGGCATTGGCGGCCGAGGATGTTGCCGCCGTCTACGAGGGCACCGACGACGCCGACGAGGTAACGTCCACTTCGACACCGGAACCGACCGCGACACCAACGCCCACACCCGAACCAACCGCGACGCCTACTCCGACACCGGAGCCGACCGCGACACCGACTGCAACCCCCACACCCGAACCGACGCAAACACCCACCGAAACTGCGACACCCGAACCGACGCCGACCCCGACACCAACCCCAGCCGACGACAGCGAGTACGGCCGACTGGGCTACGGCGAAGGCGGCTACGGCGGTACGACCAACTAACACCCTCATGACCGAAAACCACGACTACGACACACCGCAGGAAGGTACCCTAGACTGGCACGTTCCCCTCAACGAGAACTTCGAGCGCATCGACACCGACGTCGAGGTTCGAGACGTACAGGCGAACAGGGACGACTACACGCCGAAGCAGGGAGCGAAGTTCCTCGCAACCGACACCGGCCGCGTCTATCTCGGCGACGGAACCGACTGGAACGAACTCGGGGCCTTCGGTAGTGCCGTCGACAGCAGCATCACCGAAGCGCTCATCAGCGGCTTCGTGGTCGCGCTCGCCAGCAACGCCTCGACCCCGCAGTTCGTCGACCCCGACGACACGTCGACGCCCGTCGGTGACGCGATGGAGATACTCGGTAACGGCGGAGGTGGCGAGATTCGGCTTCCGCCGAATCCGGTCTCCGAGAGCGAAACCATCTACCCATATCCGGATACGGCGATTACGGGATTCGGCCCGACCGTCTCCGAAATATCGATTACCGAACCCGGAATCGGCGGCATCAGGTTCGAGTCTTCCAGCGGCGTCAGCCGCGTGAAACTCGACGGATTCGGGCTGAACGGCCCCGGATTGAACTCCGAATCCGGCGCCGCGATTCGACACAGCGGCGGCGACACACAGGACCTCTACGTCGGTCGGATGGTGTTTTGGGGCTGGAACAACGCCGTCTACCGCGTCGACGAAGGCGTCGGTCCCTTCCAGTGTCGCCACGACCTGTTGACCATCTACGAGTGCGACGCGGGCAACGAAGACGGTCTTTTCGAGTTCAACTCGTGGTACGGCCCGGCCAACTGGTTCGGCACCATCGCCGCCTACCCGACCTCGCAGTTCTCCGGGTCGAACTCGACGGTGTTTTTCACCCGGGGCGGAACCCAGACGGTCGATTACCTCACGATGGGCGGCACATCCGGAACGGCAATCCACCAGACGTGGGACGCCCAGGTTCGGTTCGGCAACGTCCACTGGGAGCCCATCGGCTTGGAGTCGACGCCCCAGCGGGTCGTCCTGTTGGAGGGTCACGGGCCCGCCGAAATCGGGAGCGTCAAACACGTCACCGGCGTCGCGGAGTACGTCTACGAACTGGCCTACGATTCCTACAACGCCAACGCCCCAGCCCGAAAGTGGCTCGGCCCCTACTACGAGCGGGGCGCCGAGGCCGACATCTCCGAAAACGTCGTCAACCTCTCGTCTGCGAACGACTCCGGGATGCAGTCGTTCTACCTCGGCGACCCCGACGACGTGACCGTCTCCCACTCCGAGGCCGACACCGGCGGGCTCCGTGCGCTCGGGACCGCCGGGACCCCGATGGGATAGCGAACTGGACTGGCCTTCTGCGACCCACCGGTAAGCGACGACTATCTATATCCGCTCTGCAGTTCTTTCATAATCATGACCCGACCCTCCACGGACGGTGGTCCGCCGACCTTCTCTCGCCGTTCGTATCTCGCTGCCGGCGCCGCAGCGCTGTCGGCCACAGCCGGCTGTCTCGAATCGCTTGGAGTGACCAACGGTGACGGTGCCAATCAGAACGGCGACGGAAACGGTGATGGCGCCGCCGTCGAGCGCGTCGACAACGTCGATTCCGCACTGCTCGATGGGAAGGTGGTCGTCCTCACCAGGGGGTCGGAGACGGCAGGTGAGATTGACCCCGAGACGACGGACACACCGATTCAAGACGGCCTCGATTTTCTCGGGGCGAACCGCGGTGGCGAGCTTCGGCTTCCGCCCGCCTCCGTTTTCGAACGTGGAGCGATTCGGCCGTACTCCGACACCGCAATCGTCGGCTTCGGACCCGGCGTCTCGGAGGTCGGCGTCCCACCAAGCACCGACGGGATTCGGTTCGACCGCGATGCTGGTGTCAACCGAATTCGACTCGACGGCTTCGCACTGAACGGTCCCGGTCCGGGCGAACCGTCGGGCGTTGCGATACGACACAGCGGCGGCAACACACAGGACCTCTCAGTCGGCCGACTCCTCTTTTGGGGCTGGAACGACAGCGTCTATCGCGTCGAGTCGGGGACGGGTCCATTCCAGTGTCGTCACGACCACCTGACGGTTTACGACTGTGACGCCGGTGACGCCGACGGCCTCTTCGAGTTTCGGTCGTCGTACGGTCCGGCCAACTGGTTCGGCACCGTCGCCGCCTATCCGACGGCGACCGAGAGCAGCCGGGACTCGACTGCGGTTTTCACCCGCGGCGGCACCCAGCACATCGACCAACTGACGCTCGGTGGTACAGTCGGCCCAGCGGTCCACCAGACCGGCGGCAGCCAGTTCCACGCGGAGGGCATCCACTGGGAACCCGTCGACCAGCGGGCCGTTCCGGAGGCCATCGTTCGACTCCTCGGTCGCGGCCCGGCGACCATCGGAAACATCAAGCAAGCCACCGGGACGGCACGCTACGTTTACGAGGTGGGAACCGACCCCGAAAGCGGGACACCTCCCGCGAGGAAACGTCTCGGGTCGTACTACCGGGTCGGCACCGAGGCGCGGCTCTCGGAGAACGTAGTGAACCTCACCGCACCGAACGACCCCGACAGTCCGTCGTTTTACGACGGGCCGGCCGTGGACGTGACCGTCACCCACGAGCACCCGGGAACTGGTGGGTTCCGAGCGCTCGGCGACGCCGGCACCGGCGTCGATACGCCCTGAACGTCGCGCTCGGCCGCCTGCCCGGAAGACATAAACAGCCAGTAGGAGTTGTCGAAAGAAGAGCAGTGTCGAATCTCACGTTCACCAAACAGACAGCGCCCGTGTTCGATGGCTACTGAACCGCCGTCGCTGGCGTTCGTCTTCGGCACCCGTCCAGAGATTATCAAGTGTGCGCCGCTGATTCGGGAGGCAGAGCGCCGCGGGATGCCGTTCACCCTCGTCCACACCGGCCAACACTACTCCCGGGAACTCGACGACGTGTTCTTCGAGGGACTCGGGCTTCCGGTTCCCGACTACGAACTCCGCGTCGGGTCCGATACCCCCGGCCGACAGACCGGTTCGATGGTGTCCGCACTCGACCCCGTCGTGACCGACGTCGACCCCGACGTCGTCGTCGTCCACGGCGACACGAACTCGACGCTCGCGGGAGCGATTACGACCTGCAAACTCGACCCGGCACTCGCCCACGTCGAGGCGGGCCTTCGGAGCTTCGACCGCTCGATGCCCGAAGAGCACAATCGCGTGCTGACCGACCACGCCGCCGATTACCTGTTCGCACCGACCGAGCGAGCACGGCGACAGCTCGCCGAGGAGGGCATCGAAGCCGGCGTCTGGGTCACCGGTAACACCGTCGTCGACGCAGTTCGACAGCATGCCGATATCGCCGCCCGAGAGAGCGATGTCCTCGACCGACTCGGCCTCGACGACCGCGAGTTCCTCCTCCTGACGGCCCACCGCGCCGAGAACGTCGACGACGAAACCCGGTTCCGAAACGTTCTCGAGGGCGTCGCGGCGGCCGCCGCGGACAACGACCTCGACTGCGTGTTCCCGGCCCACCCTCGGAGCGTCGGCCGAATACGCGAGTTCCACATCGACATTCCGGCACCGATTCGGGTCGTCGACCCCGAGGACTTCCTGAGTTTCCTGTTGCTCGAAGACCGGGCCGCGGTCGTCGTCACCGACTCCGGCGGTGTCCAAGAGGAGGCGGCCGTCCTCGGAACGCCGTGTGTGACCGTCCGGGACAACACCGAACGGCAGGAGACGGTCGAAATCGGCGCGAATCGGCTGGCCGGAACCGACCCCGAGGACATCCGACAGTCGGTCGCGGAGGCCCTCTCGGCGCCGACCGACTGGGAGCCACCGTACGGCGACGGCCACGCCGCCGAGCGAATCCTCGACGTGCTACAGGAGGTGGGCGATGGCGACGACTGACGACAGCCGTGGCCACGTCGCCGTCGTCAGCCAGCAGTACCCCCCGGAACTCGGCGGCAACGCTACTCGCGTCGGTGACAGCGCCCGAGAACTGGCCCGGGTGGGATGGGACGTGTCAGTCCTCGCGCCGCCGCGGTCGTACCCGCCGGAGAACTACCCGCGGAGTTGGCAGCGACACGAGCACGTCGTCGAGGATGGCGTCGACGTGCACCGACTGTGGAGTTGGCAGCCGACCCGTGCCGACCCGAACGCCCTCGAACGGTTGGCCTACTACCTCGTCTTCGCCGTCCACGCGACGCTGTGGCTGTTGTACCACCGGAACCGGTTCGACGCCTACCTCTGTACGACGCCGCCGCCGTTCACGTCGATGCCGGGCCTCATCGCCAGCGAACTCACTCGAAAACCGTTCGTCGTCGACGTGGGTGACCTCTGGATAGACGCGGCGGCGAGTCTCGGATTTATCCGCGAGACGAGTCTCTCGACGCGACTCACCCGACGGTACGAACACCTCGTCCTGTTGCGCGCCGACCGCGTACTCACGACGACCGACGAGATGAGTCGACTGCTCGAACGCGGCCACGGCCCGGCAATCGCCCGCCGATTGGTCGTGATTCCGAACGCCGTCGACGTCCGCCGGTTCACGCCCGACGCAGGCGACGGCGACGACGGCCGGAGCATCGTCTACACGGGCAACTTCGGCCACGCACAGGACCTCGAAGCCTGCGTGCGTGCGATGCAGTACGTCGAGTCGGACGCCCACCTCCGACTCGTCGGCGATGGCGACCTTCGGGGCCGACTCGAATCGCTAATCGAGGAACTCGAGGTGGCCGGCCGCGTCTCCATCGAGAAACCGGTTCCCCGCTCGGAGATACCGCCGCTTCTGGCGTCGGCGGCCGTCGGCATCGCGACGCTCAAAGACAGCGAGGGGCTTCGGTACGCCGTCCCCTCGAAGACCTACGAGTACATGGCCTGCGGCCTCCCCGTCGTCGGGACCGACATCGGCGCGCTGGCGGAACTACTGGAGGAGTCCGGCGGCGGCCTCGCCGTCGACTCCGACCCCGAAGCGCTGGCGGCGGCCTTCGACCGACTCCTCTCGGATTCGGACCTCCGCGAGCGGATGGGCGAACGGGGGAGACAACACGTCGAGGCTCGCTACGACCGGCGCGCAGTCGGCGAGAAACTCGACTCGACGCTCACCGAACTCATCGACTCACAGCTATGACGGATTCGAACCACCCGACCGACGACCGGACGACCGACCGCGAGGGCGACCCATACCGGGTACTCGCCTGTGCGACCCACCACCAGAGCCACGTCTTCCAGGTTCGTGCGCCGTTCAACCACCGTTCGTTGGACGCCATCAACCGGACCGACGCCGACCTCGACGTGGTGGTACCGACGCCGTTCGCACCGCCGGTCGGTCCTCACTCCGAGTACAGCGACGTGCCCCAGACCGAACGCTGGGGCACCTACACCGCGCACTACCCCCGGTTCCTCTACATGCTGCCGAAAAAGCAGTTCTACCACGTCTCCGGGGACTCGATGCAGAAGCGCGTCTCGAACTACGTCGAGCGGACCTTCGGGACGCCACACGACATCGTCCACGCCTGCGACATCTACATGGACGGCTACGGGATGTTGCCGTACTGCCGGAAACACGACATCCCGCTCGTGGTCACCAGCCACGCAGGCGATTTGAAGAACTACGACCGGTTCAACGAGGAGGCACAGGCCCGCCTCCGGGAGACCGTCGAGTACGCCTCCCGCGTGATTACGGTCAGCGAGGAACTCGCCGAGGTCGCCCGCGAGTTGGCCGACCCCGCGAAAGTCGAGACCGTCCCCATCGGCGAGGACCCCAAGAAGTTCCCAACCGACCAACGCGAGGCGATTCGCTACGAACTCGGCGTCGACCCCGATACGAAACTCCTGCTGTTCGTCGGCGCCTACGTCGAACAGAAAGGCATCGAGGACCTCGTCGAAGCGATGGGGCTGCTCGACCGTGACGACGTGTATCTCGCCACGGTGGGCCACGAGGGCGACCTCCGGTGGTGGCTGCTCGACCACCTCGGCGAACTGCCACATCCCGCCCACTCGTTTTGGCGCCTCGACCCCGTTGCACTCCGACGGTGGCAAATCGCCGCCGACCTGCTGGTCCATCCGAGTTGGGTCGAAGCCCGGCCGACGGTCATCTACGAGGCGATGGCCGCGAAGACACCGGTGCTGGCCTCGAACGTTGGCGGGATCCCCGAGATGGTCGCGGACGGCGAGACGGGCGAACTCCTCGAACCGAAAGACCCCGACGCGCTGGCGGCGGCCATCGACCGGCTGTTGGACGACCCCGACCGCCTCCGCGAGATGGGTGCGGCGGGTCACGAGCGCCTGCTCGAACAGGGCTGGACCTGGCAACAACACGCCGAGCAGGTGACCGACATTCACCGCGACGTGATGGAGTGATGCTAGCGTGACCGACACCGCCGACGACGCTCCGCTCGTTTCGGTCGTGATTCCAGCGTACAACCGCGCTGGCGTACTCCGTCGGGCCATCGACAGCGCCCTCGCACAGACCGTCGACGACATCGAGGTGCTCGTCGTCGACGACGGGTCCACCGACGACACTGCCGCTGTCGTCGAGGGCTACGACGACGCTCGGGTCCGCTATCTCGCCCACGACCGCAACCGCGGCCGAAGCGCCGCCAGAAACACCGGCATCGACGCCGCTCGCGGCGAGTACGTCGCTTTCCTCGATTCCGACGACCGCTGGCTTCCCCACAAACTCGAACGACAACTCGACCGTCTGCCCCGGTGTTCGACCGAGTGGGTCGGCGTCTACTGTGAGTTCCTCACGCCTGCTCCCTCGCGGTTCGGTGAGGCACTCGATTGGCTCTCGCGGCGCGTCTTCGCGAATCCGGCAGTCCGAGAAGGCGGCCGGGAGTTGGCGCGAGAAATCCTGACGATGAACGTCCTGATGGGGCCGGGGTCGACGCTGCTCGTTCGTCGGGACGCGCTGGATGGACTCCGCTTCGACGAGGGACTCGTCGACCACGAGGACTGGGATTTCGTGCTTCAGTTGCTCGACCGCGGAAAGATAGCCCACGTCGACGAACCGCTCGTGGTGGTGCCGGAATCTGGTGGCGACCCACCTGCCGAGACGCTCGCCGACGCAAAGCGCAGGTTCCTCGACCGCCACGCCGACCGAATCGACGGCTTCGAGGCCGAAGGAACCGATATCCGTTCGATACACCGCGTTTCCGTCGCCGGGGTGTTCCTTCGGGAGGGTCGACCCCTCGATGCGAGGCGGTATCTCGGCTGGGAGACGCTCCGCGACCCCCGCAACTGGCTCCGAGTGCCGTGGTGGACGCTTACGGGGTTGCGGCGACGACTCGGAGGCGTGAATCGATGACCTCGCATCCGACCGTCTCGGTCGTGATACCGTACAGCCCGACGTACACGCCGGAATCGATGCTCGAAGAGGCCAAAGAGACCGTGGCCGCCCAGACCGTTCCCACCGAGTTGGTCGTCGTCGACGACGACGGCGGGGCGGGGCCGGCAGTGGCTCGAAATCTCGGCCTCGACCGGGCCGACACCCGGTACGTCGCCTTCCTCGACGCCGACGACCTCTGGGAACCCGACAAACTCGAACGCCAACTCGACCGGCTGGCCGAGACGGGCGCAGGCATCTGCGTGCAGGGTAACCCAATGGCGACCGACGAGTTCGTCTATCGCGCCTTCGTCGGTGATTTGACAGCCGTGATGTCGTCGGTACTGGTCGACACCGACTCGGTGGACGCCCGCTTCGAGGCCGGATTGGAGCGCGGCGAGGACCTGTTGTACGTCCTGGAGGCGGCCTCGGAGGCGGGCGTCTGTCTCTGTCCGGAGTTGTTCACCCGTCGACTCCACGAGGGAAGCGTCATGGCCAGCGGGATTTCCGCCGAAGCGTTCCTGAAACACGACAAGCGCTTTGCGTACCTCGTCAGCCAGCGCGTTCCGGAGGCCCAGCCGTATCTGTACACCTACTACGTCCAGACGTTCACGCAGGCCGGCACCCTCGCCCACGAGGAAGGCGACTACGACCGCGCCGTCGACTACTACCTCCGGGCGCTCCGCATCTCGCCGCACCCGATGACGGTGTGGCATCTCCTCCGGAGTGCCGTTCGTCGTGCCGTCACCTGACTACGTTCGGCGACGGGGGGAGGCGTCCGAGCGCCGCCCGGCCAGCGAGTTGCAATCGACGACGGGCGTGGTAGGTGTCCCGTACGCTTCGGTTGCCGTCGATGACCGTCACGTCACCGTATCCGGAGAGCGTGTGGAGGCCGTCCGGGTACGGCCCCTCCGGGTCGGGCGTGAGTTCGCCGACACGTCGCTCGGCGAACTCAGTCGGCGTCAGCGTCTGAATGCGGTTGACGATGACCTTCTTGCCGTAGCCGCCGGCGCAGTACTGGGAGGGTCTGTATAACGTTCCGTCGTCGACCCACGGCGTTCCGGCTGGACGGGCCGACCGAACGTCGGTTTTCACCGGGTTGTTCGCGTGCGGGACCCACTCGCCGGTCGGATGGGGCGCGTGATACACGTAGAGGTTCGTCTGGGGCAAGTCGTCGAGGCGCGTACAGAACAGCCAAAAGCGGTCGCCGTACTCGACTATCGTCGGGTCGATGCCGCGGTTTCCCGACACGAGGGTCGCGACCCGCTCCCACTCGTCGGGGGCGTGCAGCTCGTACATCGTGATGTCGCTGCTCTCGGCCATCTCCGGGACGACGTACGTTGTGTCTTCGTGAACGACCGGGTAGGGATACGAGAGGTGATACGGCGTCTCGAAGGCGGGTCGGATGCGGTCGGGTCGGTAGTCGCCGTCCAGCGGGAGATACGAGATGGTTCCCTTGCCGTCGTCGTATCGGAGGTCCTCGAAGAAGAGATACGGGTTCCCGCCGACGGGGGCGACGAAGGGGTCGGCGACGATACGGTTCCGTTCCGACAACTGGAGCCACTCGACCTCTACACCGTCGGGGTCGGCGGCGACTTCGGCTATCGGGGCGTCGATGACGCCGACCGTCCAGTTGGCGGCCCCTTGGAGTGCGATATCGGCGAGTGCCTTCGTCTGTTTGCCGAACGCGAGGGCGACGCGTCCGGCCGTCGGCGTTCGGTCGCCGCCCCACTCGACGGAAACGGGGTCACCGTCGACGTACTCGCCGTGGCCGTTCTGGACGTCCGTCACGACCTGTGCCGGCCACCGCGCCGTCCCGAAGCGGACCTGGTCGGCGGTCACTCGAAGCGAGTGTTCGACCGTCGCGAAGTGCCCACGTCTGAGCGGAACCGCCTCGCCGTCGGGAGCGAGCCGCCACAGTTCGGCGGTCGTGACGGGATCGCCGGCCAGGAGTTCGTCGAAGCCAGGCGGTGGACTCCCCGCTCCGTCGTGGGAGAACGCCCAGACGCCGAGCGGGGGCGCGGCCAACACGCTGTCGGCCGCACGGTCGACTGCGAAGGCGAGCAGAGCGTCGATACCGGCGTCCGCAACGACGGCGTCGTCGACTTCGTCGAGGCGTCGACGGCCGTCTCTGGTCCGTATCGAGCAACCGAACTGCTCGATGTCGCGCAGTTCTTCGGCGGTGTCGACGGGCGTCATCGACTGACAGTGGTCGTCCAGTAACCGACGCGAAAGGCCTCCCGAGCGTCGGGGGCCTGAACCGTTCGAGTCCACAGGGCTATCGTCGACGAGGAGACACGCCAGCCGTGTGTCGGTCGTCGCCTCGAGACGGCGGAGACACTCCGCCTGCCAGGCCGGCATCGTCGGTCCCGAGCAGACGACGCCCAATCGGAGCGTGTCGTCGCTCACGACTGGTCCCCTCTCTCGCCGAAGACGCCCTCGTAACTGTCGTCGTCGTACAGCACGTACGTCTCGTCGGTCGCGTGGACGACGTTCCTGTCGGCGAGTTCGGCGTCGAGGCGGCTTTCGGAGACCGAAAAGAACGTCTCCCGAGTCTCGAGAAGTTCCTCGCCGGCAATCACCGGAACGGTGTGGTCGGCCCACGACGACCGGACGACCAGGTAGCCGGGCGGTGCGCTCAGGCCATCGGCTTCGGTCCGGAGGCCGTCGTTCATCGGCGAGGGGAACGTCGCCGACTCGACGCTCCGGCGGGTGACGTAATCCGAGGTGGCGGGCGCCCGTCCATGTGTCTCGAGGAACGCAGCGGTGTCGACGACGGCAGCGTACTCCGCGTCGGTCATCGCGGATTGGGTGTCGCGCTCCTCGAGGTACACCGCCCCGATGTCGTCGGCCGTCAGTTGGGTGAACGCGCCGGTCGTCCCCAGCGTGGCGACGAGGACGAGGCCGACGACCGCATACCGACGGTGTCTCTGTGAGGTCCGGAGCGTGCGCGCGATGCCGATACCCAGCGGGAACACCACGAACGCCGTCAGCGTGAACACGAGCCGTTCGAGTTGCGGCACCTCGACGGGTAGTGGGAAGAAAAGCGGGACGGCTCCGAAGGAGACGACGAGGAGTCCGGCGTAGCGGGCGTAGCGGTCCAGCGACGACAGACACTCGTACAGGCCGGCCAGCAGGACGCCGCCGAGGACGGAGTAGTAGATGCCGGTCGGCGTACGGAGCCACGTCAGCCCGCGGGCGACGCTGTCTGCGATGGGTGCCGCGCCGTAGAAGAACGCTGACACGCCGTCCCCGACGGCGACCAGCCCGGTCGTCAGCGCGTAGGCGAAGCCGGCGATGCCGAAGAGGATGAGACTCGGCGAGTAGACGAGATACGCCACGAGGACGGCGGCGCCGAACACCGCCGGGAACGCCCACCGGAGACGGACGTGAACGTCGGCGAGGTCGGCCAGTTGAGGGACGTCGAGTCGGCCGGCGACCGAGGCACCCACCCGCGAGACGACCGCGACGCCAGCCAGCGGGACGAGCAGCAGGACGTACGTCAGGTGGTGTATCGAGACGAGAACGAACACCATACCGACCGAATACGTCACGTACCGTCGGAAGCGTCGCGTCGTCGCTGCGCCGGGCAGCGACACCATCGCGTACCCCGCGACGACGACGAGAACGAACGCCAGTGCCTGTGGGAAGAAGTACAGCGCGTGGTAGGCGACGTACTCGAAGACGGTGACGCCGACCGCGGCCGCGAGTCCGAGTCGGCTATCGCCGAAGACGCGAGTGACAAGCAGGTATGCGACCGGAACCAGCACCGCGAGGACGGCGATGCCGGTCAGGACGATGGCGTCGTAGGGGGCGAGGTCGCCGAACAGCGACACCGCCCCGACGAAGAAGTGAAACCCGGGGAAGTAGTCGTAGCCGTGCGGGAGCGCGGAGCTGTACCCAACCGAGAGCAGTCGGTTGAGGCCGTCGACGTGGGCGAAGGTGTCTGTGCCGCCGAAATAAAAGCCCGTTGTCAGGTACTTCGTGTAAACGGGGACGACGAACAGCGTCACCGCCGAAAGGAGCGTCGGAGCGGGCGCCCCGTCGCGACGAACCTGCTCGGCGACGAGCAGGTACCCGAGGGGAAGAAATGCGAGAAGCGGAAGGAGGCGTTCGCCCGTCCAGGCGGTCGCAGCGACGGCGAGTGCGCCACCGGCGACGACGAGTTTCGCCGTCTGGGGTGCCGAAACGGCGGGCGTCCCGATAGGCGCCTCCGAGTCGACGCCGCGAGTGCCGAGGTAGACGACGAGGCCGATGGCGGCAGCGACGACGGCGAACCCAGTCCGAATCGCCGTCGGTGGGGCGATGACACCGAGGTAGCCCACGGCAGCGATGGCGGTCACAACCGCGACGAACAGGCCGACCGCGGCGAGGAGGACTCGGTCTCGGTCCGTCATCGACTGGCCACAGTCGGGTCCGGCCGATGTCGGACTGCGTCGGGTGTGTTCGTCCGCACGGTTGACCGAAGCATACCAGTCCGTCGGAGGGCACCGTCAAAACACTACTGGAGGGCCGGGTCGACGGCGAATTTATACGCTGTCCACGACTTCGGAACGTATGAACCGTTCACGCCGACGACTGCTCCGCCAACTCGGTGGGCTGTGTACCGTCGGCGCAGCAGCCGGAATTGCCGGGTGTTCCAGTGACGATACCGACGGTCCGACGCCCGACGGCGACGACCTCCCGACTGAGGTAACCGTCGATATGACCGACGACCTGAAGTTCGTCCCCGAAACCGTCGAAATCGCCGTCGGTGGGGCCGTCACGTGGGAGAACGTCGGCGTCGTCGCCCACAGCGTGACGGCCTACGCCGACCGCATCCCCGCCGAAGCCGACTACTTCGCCAGTGGCGGCTTCGACGACGAGGCAGCGGCGAACCGGGCCTACCCCGAGGGAGGCAGTATCGGACGCGAGGAGTCCTACGCGTACACCTTCGAGACCCCGGGAACCTACGAGTACTACTGCATCCCTCACGAATCGGGGAACATGGTCGGAAGCGTCGTCGTCGGGTAACTCACCACTCCGCCCGGAAGACGAAGTGATACGCACAGAGGAGTCCGAATCCGGCGGCGACGGCGACTTCCGCGAGGAACATCGGCGAGAACTCCGGATTGCCGAACACGGCGAGGGCATCGAGGATGCCGGTCGGTTCGTCGTACGCCGGCGCCGGGAGCAACGGCCACAGCAGGTAACTCAACTCGCCGTAGGAGCCCTCGTAAATCGGGACCAACCCGTCGCCGACGAGATGCGTGACGTAGCCGATTGGGAAGGCGATGCCGGCTTCTCGTCGGTCGTATTCGACGGCGACTACCCAGACGACCGCCGAGACGATGATGAGCGCGAACACCGAATGCGCGAGCGACCGGCCGGAGGGGAGGACGGCCAACCCCCACGCGAGCGGTTTGTCGACCAGGTCGGGAAACAGCGAGCCGAAAAGCGCCGCGAGAACCGCCACCCGGTCGGCACGCCGTATCGCCCACGGCCGGACGAGCAAGTATCCGACGTACCCGAACGCGAGATGTCCCCACGGCCACATTACCGTCCGTACACCGGGTGTCGATAAAACCCCGTCGGCGACGGCGTCTCGGCCGCGGGAGAGTTTAAAAAGGTTGACGACGAACGTCGGTGCGTGGCAACCCACGCACAGCGCCGGACGCTCCGATTGCTCGTCGGCTGGCTGCTGGTGTCGGTCGCCGGACTCGCGGCCGTAGACGCCCTCACGGTGTCACACTGGGTCGTCGTCTCGGTGCTCGGGGCACTCGTGGTCGTCCAGTGGACGGCACCGCTCTCGGTGCTTCCGGTGTGGCGCCGCCGGCTTCGGTTGCCGCTTGCGCTCTCGATTCTCGCGTTCCTCGCGGCGGTCGTCTACGACCTCTCCGTACAGGTCGGCGCGCTGTAGTTCGGTCCGTCCCCATCACCACCGCAATACGACGGTTCCCGAGCCATCGGTGTCGGAACGGACCGAATCGACGACGACCGGACGACCGAACTCCCGTGCGAAACCGACGGCCAAAAAAGACGGAACCGGGTGGTCGATGCGGTCGGCGTCCGGGAGCACACACGCCTCGAAGGACACTGCCGCCTCGCCATCCTCGGCAGTGACCGCCACGCCGTCGACGAGTTCGAACCCGTTGTCGAGAGCGTCACCGAGGCGTGACAGCGTCCGCTCGGGGTCGGTGGCGTCGGCAGGGGGTCGCGTTCGCCGGAAGCTACGGTAGAGGGGTTCGCCGGTCGGCGTGAACACGGCGTCGTCGGGGCCGACCGCGTCGTCTGCTCCCCAGTCTCGCTGTAACGGGTCGGCGCTGGTGGCTGGCACGACGAGACGGGCCGACGAGCGACCGCTCGCAGGCACGTACACCCGGTGTTCCGAAAGTCCGCGTTCGGCGACGACGTTCTCTGCGGCCGATGCGAAGGCCGTGTAGACGCTCTCGGTCACGGCCGGCGGGAGTTCCCGGCCGGAGACGAGCAGGTGATTCAACAGGCCGGCGACGAGGGCAGTTCCGGCCAGTGTCGCGACGGTCGCCGTGAACCCGGCCGCGGCGACTGGGGCGGTGAACGACGCGGCGACGCCGACCGCGCCGAGGCTAACGAGCAGCGCCGTCGGCACCGACGGTCGGCGGACGACGCCGGGCGTGCCGAGGGCGTGACTCGACGCCTCCGCCCGACGGCGCCGGGGAGACGAGCCATCGCCGCTCATAGGGTGACCCGCTCCGACGACGCTACTCGGCGCATGGCGGAACACCGGGCACGAACGCGGTCTGTGTGGCGCATCTATCAGGGCAACCGACGACCGGCCGGCGTCTT
>NZ_WPCC01000028.1 GCF_009741925.1 Natronomonas sp. CBA1123 | reverse complement strand
TGCCGACGACTCGAGTCGCGTTACTCTCGTCGTCCTCGTCGTCGACGTCTTCGAGTCGGCGTCGACGAACTCCTCGCCGTCGCCGTCGGCGCCGCCGGGACCAGCGCCTGCACCCGGGGCCGGCACCGCCCCATGCCGCCCACTACCGCCCATGCCGCCGGCACCCGCTGCGCCGCCGGGACCGCCGGCGCCCGCAGCACCGCCTGCGGCCTGTTGTTCGTACATCTGCTTGCCGATTTCTTGGAGTTGCTCCGAGAGGCTCTCGGTTGCGGATTCCAGCGCCTCGGAGGCCTCGTCGAGTTCGTCGCTGTCGACTTCGGCGTACTCCTCGAGGGCTTCCTCGACGCGCTCGATTTCGGCTTCGATATCGGACTGGAGGTCGTCGTCGAGTTCCTCGTCGTTCTCCTCCAGCAGCGTTTCGGCGCGCTGGATGGACGATTCGGCCTCGTTGCGGGCCTCGACGAACGCTCGTCGCTGCTGGTCTTCCTCGGCGTGGGCCTCGGCTTCCTCCTGCATCTCCTCGATTTCCTCGTCGGAGAGGCCGACGCCGCCCTCGATGGTGATTTCCTCGGAGTTGCCGGAGCCCTGGTCCTCCGCGGAGACGTTGACGATGCCGTTCTCGTCGATGTTGAACGACACCTCGATTTGCGGCGTTCCGGCGGGGGCCGGCGGGATGCCGGTCAACTGGAAGGCGCCGAGCAGTTCGTTTTCGTCGGCGATTTCACGCTCGCCCTGGAAGACACGGACGTTGACGGAGGTCTGGTTGTCCGCCGCGGTCGTGAAGATTTTCGACTCCTCGGTCGGGATGGTCGTGTTCTTGTCGATGAGGCGCTCGAAGAGGCCGCCCTTGACCTCGATACCGAGCGACAGCGGCGTCACGTCGAGCAGGACGATGTCGTCGACGTCGCCGGAGAGGACGCCGCCCTGAATCGCCGCGCCCAGTGCGACGGCCTCGTCGGGGTTGACGTTCTTCTTCGGCTCTTGGCCGGTCATCTCCTCGACCTTCTCTTGGACCTGCGGCATCCGGGTGGAGCCGCCGACGAGGATGACCTCGTCGATGTCGCCCTTCGAGTAGCCGGCGTCCGAGAGCGCCTGCTCGGTCGGACCGACGGTGCGCTCGACGAGGTCGCTCGTCAGCGACTCGAACTTCGCGCGAGTCATCTTCTCTTCGAGGTTGAGCGGCCCCTCGTCGGTCGCGGCGATGAACGGGAGGTTGATGGTGGTCTCCTTCCGCGAGGAGAGTTCGATTTTGGCCTCCTCGGCGGCGTCCTTCAGTCGCTGCAGCGCCTGTCGGTCCTCCCGGAGGTCGATGCCGTTCTCCTCCTCGAAGGAGTCGGCGAGGTAGTCGATGATGGCCTCGTCCCAGTCGTCGCCACCGAGGTCGTTGTCGCCGTTCGTGGCGACGACCTCGTAGACGCCGCCGCCCAAATCGAGGATGGACACGTCGAAGGTGCCGCCCCCGAGGTCGTACACGAGGACGGTCTGGTCGGACTCGTCGTCGAGTCCGTAGGCCATCGCGGCCGCGGTCGGCTCGTTGACGATGCGGTCGACCTCGAAGCCGGCGATTTCGCCGGCGTCCTTCGTGGCCTGCCGCTGTTTGTCGTTGAAGTACGCCGGCACCGTGATGACGGCCTTCTCGATGTCGTCGCCGAGGTACTCCTCGGCGTCGCGTTTGATTTTCTGTAGAATCATCGCCGAAATCTGCTCCGGCGAGTAGTCGTCGCCTTCGATTTCGACTGTGTAGTCGTCCTCACCCATGTGCCGCTTGATGGACTGAATCGTCCGCTCGGGGTTCTGGACGGCCTGGTTCTTCGCGGGCTTGCCGACCAGTCGCTCGCCGTCGTCGGTGAAGGCGACGACCGACGGCGTCGTCCGCTCGCCCTCGCCGTTGACGATGATTTCGGGGTCCCCACCTTCCATCACCGCAAAGGCCGAGTTGGTGGTACCGAGGTCGATACCGAGAATCTTGTTGCTCGCCATGTTGGCCGTACCTATCGGTCTGAATCGGTTAAAAGTTGCTAGATACGGTGACTCACGCTTGTCGCCGTCACGGCTCCTTCCGGCGGTTTTCTGAACATCCGGTATTGGTGACCGAGAAATATAAACAGAAGCGCTATTCGCCTTCCTCGGCGACGGTGACCTGTGCGGCCCGGAGCACCTTTCCGGCCATCTCGTAGCCGGGTCGCTGGACCGAGTCGACGGTGCCGGCCGGTTGGTCGCTTTCGACCTTCAACAGCACCTCGTGGCGCTGGGGGTCTACCTCCGAACTGGGTTCGGGTTCGATGGGTTCGACGTTCTCGGCCGCGAGCGTCTCGTCGAGTTGCCGGAAGGTGGCCTCGACGCCCTCGCGGATGTCGGCGTCGTCGTCCTGTTCGAGCGCGCGCTTGAGGTTGTCCCGCACCTCCAACAGCCGGGTCACGAGGTCCTCGGTCGCGCGAGCGCGCTCCTGCTCGCGGCGCTTCTCCTGTCGCTTCTTGTAGTTCTGGAACTCCGCCTGCTTGCGCTTCAGCCGTGATTCGAGGTCGTCGCGTTCGAGTTCGAGGTCGTCGTTTCGCTCCCGCAGCGCGGCGATTTCCTCGGCGATTTCCTCAGGGTCGGCATCCGCGACGCGCTCGGCGATGGCGTCGACATCGGCCGTCTCCTCGTCGACGGACTCGGGGTCCTCGGCCTCGGTTGGCTCCTCGGCGTCGAGTGCCTCACCGTTGGCGGCCTCCTCTCGCTCCGTATCGCTCATACCCGAAGCGTGTCCTCGGCCGGCAATAAGGGTTGAGAAAGCGGTCGCACCGCAGTCGGTGAACCGTGGAATTAAGCCGACCGGTCGCCGAACGCCGGTGTGGTCACGCTGCGTTACGACGAGGGGACGATACGCGTCGACGGGGCCGACGGCGAGGCACTCGATGGCCTGTCGTTCGTCGAGGTCGACGAGCGCTCGAAGAGCCGTCGCGCCCCCGCCTTCCGGTACCCGTTTCTGCTGTCGACGTGTCACAATCGCGGCCTCGCCGTCGAGGACCGCGTTCTCGATACGCCCGATGTCGGCGACCTCTCGACGACGTACGAACTCCGGTCCTACCAGCAGGAAGCCCTCGATGCCTGGCGCGAGGCCAACGACCGCGGCACCCTCGAACTCCCGACCGGCAGCGGCAAAACGGTCGTCGCCATCGCCGCGATGGCTGCCCTCGACACCGCGACGCTGGTCGTCGTGCCGACCATCGACTTGCTCGAACAGTGGCGTGGCGAACTCCGAGCGGAGTTCGACTGCCCAATCGGTCAGTTGGGCGGCGGCGAACAGCGCGTCGAGGCCATCACCGTCGGCACCTACGACTCGGCGTACCTCCGGGCCGACGAGTTGGGCGACCGCTTCGGACTGCTCGTCTTCGACGAGGTCCATCACCTCGGCGGCGAGGGGTATCGGGATATCGCGCGTCTGATGGCGGCTCCGGCCCGACTCGGCCTCACCGCGACGTTCGAACGCCCCGACGGTGCCCACGAGGCAATCGAGGAACTGGTCGGGTCGGTGGTCTATCGCCGGTCGGCGGATGACCTCGCCGGCGAACACCTCGCCGATTACGACATCCGCCGCATCGAGGTCGAACTCACAGCCGCGGAGCGCGAACGATACGAGGAACACCAGGGCATCTTCACCGACTACCTCAAGGAATCGAACATCCAGCTCCGGAGCGGCAGCGACTACCAGGAACTCGTCAAGCGGTCGGGGACCGACCCCCGGGCCCGCGAGGCGCTGCTCGCCAAACAGCGCGCTCGCGAGGTGATGATGAACGCCGACCGCAAGGTCGAGAGATTGGCCGACATCCTCGAGCGCCACCGCGAGGACCGCGTCATCGTCTTCACCGCCTTTACCGACCTCGTCTACGACCTCGCCGAGCGCTTTCTCATCCCGCCGATAACCAACGAAACCGGCGCGGAGGAACGACGCGAAATTCTGGAGCGCTTTCGCCGGGGCGAGTACTCCCGTGTCGTCGCCGCGAACGTCTTAGACGAGGGCGTCGACGTGCCCGACGCCAACGTCGCCGTCGTGCTGTCCGGAAGCGGCTCCGAACGCGAGTTCACCCAGCGTCTCGGCCGAATCCTCCGACCGAAAGACGACGGGGGACGCGCTTTGCTGTACGAGGTCGTCACGAGCGAAACCGCCGAAGAGCGGGTGTCGAGACGGCGCCGCTGACGGGCGCTCGTGCGCCGAACGGTCCCGTAGGCTTTTGCTGTTGGTGCCTGTGAGTTTCCCCCGGGATGGGACGGCTGAACGCCTCGACGACGGCGGTTAGGAGCGCCCTCACCGCGGCTGTCGCGACGCCGCGACGCGTCCTCGCGACGCTGGCGGGCAACAGTCTCCTCTTTCGGGCCCTCCCCGATGGACTCACGTCGGTTGCTGGCCGATTCGGCGACCTACTGGCCGATGCTACCGTCGTTCCCTTTGTCCTCGCCGCATTGGCGGTCAGCGGAGAAGAACTCCGTCTCGTCGGTGCGGGGTTCGACTGGCTGTTGTTGGGGTACCTCGTCTACCAACTCCTCCCGCGGCTGTTCTCGGATGCCGACCCGGCGGCCTCGGTCATCGGTCGCCGGCGATTCCGTCTGCTGGCTACCGTCCTCGTCTGTGTGTTCGCCGTTCCACTCGCCGACCAGATGCCGGGCGTGTTCAGTCGGTCGGTGCTCCCTGCTGTGGTCGCGTCGGTGATGACACGACCGGAGGTGTTCGTTTTCGTCTTTGTCGGCTGGATTCTTGCCAGCAGCACGCTCATCGCCGCCTACCTCCACTGGACGTGGTGGCGAGACGCTGCTATCGACGACCGGGTCGAGTTCATGGACCAGATTCGCCCTGGCTCTCCCACCGACGAAAAGCAGGCGGAGATACACGATGACCTTACGCGTGAGGACTGGGTTGGCCCCGTCAGCAACGGCCTCGGGGTCGTCTCCTGTACCCTCGTTTTGGTCGCCGTCTGTCTGTTCCTCTCGATGGCCGTCGGGTTCGTCGGTATCCTGTTTCCGCTCCCGCAGGTCGTCGTGTTGGTCGGCGTGGCGGCGCCCGCGGTTGGGAAGCGACTACCCGGCGGCGTCGGCCCCAGCGGAACCGGGATTCGAGACCGGGCCGTCGACATCGAGATGCGGTTCTACCGAGTGCTGAAGTACGTCTCCACCAGTCGAAAGGGGCTGATGGTAGCGCCGTTTTTCATCGTGGGAACGCTGCTTTCGATGCTTCTTACGCTACTGTCCTTCGTGGCGATTGCACTGTTCGTGTTCATCGCTATCTACCGTCCCGACGTGTTCCTCTCTGCGCGCATCTCGGTTCTCACCCGGTGGAACATTGCTGGGTACCTGCTGTGTGCCACCGTTCCCGGTCTGTTCAGCCTCTGGTTTTGGGTCCGAGAGACCGAACGCGTCCCGCAGTTCCTCCAGGACTGGGAGCGGCGCCGGCCCGGAACCGCGAGCGTGGCGGCGGAATCGCTTCCCGCTCCAGCGACCAGACCGCCGGGCGTGTTGCTCGTACCGACAGCGTTCGTCGCGCTGTTTCCGGTTTTCTTCTGGATAGGCCGCCAAGAGACGGTGCCGTTCCTGC
This sequence comes from Natronomonas sp. CBA1123, assembly GCF_009741925.1. GTDB lineage: Archaea > Halobacteriota > Halobacteria > Halobacteriales > Haloarculaceae > Natronomonas. Next base: position 38,640 of record NZ_WPCC01000028.1, on the reverse strand, counting down.
CGAATGCGGCGTTCGCGGTCGCGTGGCCGCTCGCACTCGGTCTCACGGTGTGGGCCGTTCGCTGGACGCTTCGAGCGGACCCCCAACCGCCGTGGACGGAGACCTACGCGCTCCCGGGTGCGTACCTCCTCCAACTCCTGTGGGTTCAGGTGCTGTTCGACGCCTTGGACCAACCACTGCTTCCGACGGCCGAGTTCGTGGCCGTCGCCGTCGGTGGCGTTGTCATGTTTTTCATGCCGGACTTGTTGTCCCGGACCGACCGGACTACCGACAACGGTACGGTGCAGTTGGTTCTCGGTACGGGGCTTTCCGGGGGTGTTCTCGTCCTGTTCGGTGGTGTGCTGTACCTCTTCGAACAGCAATTAGGGTTGTTCGCGGTTGCCGGCGGCACGGTCGTTATCTCACTCGGGGTGGTGGGCGCCGGCATCCTGTGGCTCGACGACCGCACCTAGCCGATGAAAAACGACGGGAGGTACAACACGACACAGAGGACGCCTTCGGTCGGTCCGAACGTCCACTGGCCTGTCTGCTGACGGAGTCAGTTCCGACCCGCCTCGGTTCCTCGCCACCGCTCACAGCAGGGTCGCCGGGCCGCCGATAAGCGCGAGGACGACGAGGAATCGGCCGAGGCTACCAGCGAACGTCGCCAGCGCGAACTTCAGGTCGTCCTCCTCTAGAACGGCGAAGGCGTATATCGAAACCGTATCCGGGAAGAAGGGAACCGAGAGGGCGAGTGCGAGGCCGGCGTACCCCCACTTGCGGGCGATTCTGACCGTCTGTTTCTCCGACCACTCGATGACGTTGAACCGCGAACGCCGGAGTCGCTGTACCACCGGGTCGGAGTGTTTCACTCCCTGTCCGACCCGGAAGGCGACGATGCTGCCGACGGTCTTGCCGACCGCACTCACCAACACGATGAGCGCGAGCGTCGCCGCCCCCGAGAGCCCCAGTTCCAGCGGCGCGACAAGGACGATTTCGCTCGGCCCCGGAAGGATGAACGCGATGAGAAACGAGTAGACGAAGACGATGCCGAGGCCCGTCCATCCGGTCGCGGTTTCGACGGCGTGAACCATCACGTCGAGAACCGCCGCGAAAAACGACGCGACTTCCTTCGAGAGGTCCGACACCAGCGGTGACGCCGCTTCGATGACTACTGCGGTGACTTCGAACAGTTCGAGTGGGAGGGCGAGAGTCGACACGAGTAGCGGCTTCGGGTGGTTATTTGAACCGGAACGTTTCGAGGTTCTTCGGCGCGAACGTCCGCATGTTGAACTCGTGGTACAGCGCCGAGGAGAGGTCCTGAACGGAGGACTCGTCGCCGTGGACACACAACACCTTCTCGGGCCGTGGGTTCATCGTGCGGACGAAGTTCATCAGTCCCTGCCGGTCGGCATGGCCGGAGAAGCCGTCGACGGTCTCGACGTTCATGTTCAAAGACAGCGTGCCGCGGCCGTTCGAGCGGTCGTCCATCGGAATCTCGTCCCAACCGTTCTGGATGCGTCGGCCCAGCGTCCCTTGGGCCTGGTAGCCCACGAAGACGAGCGTCGAATCCTCCTCGCTACCGACGTGGTTGAGCCACGACATGATGGGACCGCCCTCGACCATCCCGGAGGTCGACAGCACGATACAGGGGCCGCCGTCGGCGACCTCCTGTCGTTCGTCCTCGCCGCCGTCGATGTGGTTGAACTGCTCGGAGAGGAACGGGTTCTCGTCGTCGTGGAAGATGCGGTCTCGGAGGTCGTCACGCAGGTACTCGGGGTAGGTCGTGTGGATGGCCGTGGCCTCCCAAATCATCCCGTCGAGATGGACCGGGACCTCCGGAATCTCGCCGTTACGCATCGCCTCTTCGAGGACGAGCATGATTTCCTGGGAGCGGCCGACCGCGAAGGCGGGAATGAGTATCTTCCCGCCCTCCTCGGTCGTCTCGCGGATGACGCGTTTCAGTTCCTCTTCGGAGTCTTCTTGGTCGGTCTGGAAGTCGTTGCGGCCGCCATAGGTCGACTCCATGACGAGCGTCTCGACGCGTGGGAACTCGTTTACCGCGCCGTTGAACAGCCGCGTATCGTCGTAGTGGATGTCACCGGAGAAGGCGACGTTGTAGAGGCCGTCGCCGACGTGGAAGTGGGAGACGGCCGACCCGAGGATGTGGCCGGCGTTGTGGAAGGTGAGTTTGAGGTCCGGCGCGATGTCCGTTACGTCGCCGTATTCCAGCGGAATACAGTGTTTGATTGCCTCACGAACCTGCTCGGATTCGTACGGCGGGGCCCGACCCTCCTTTGCGGCCACGTCGAGGTAGTCCAGCGTCAGCAGGCCCATCAAATCGCGGGTGGGTTCCGTACAGTAGATGGGGCCATCGTAGCCGTACTTGAACAGAAGCGGGATGAGCGCCGAGTGGTCGAGGTGGGCGTGAGTGAGGACGACGGCGTCGATGTTCTGTGCGCCGGCGCCGAGCGCCTCCGGCACTTGGAGGTACGGCACCTCGCCTTCGCACCGGGTTTGTCGCCACAGTCGATGAGGACGCGCGTCTCAGGGGTGTTGAGGATGAACGACGCGCGGCCGACCTCCCGACAGCAACCCAGCGTGGTGATGCGGACCCACTCGTCGTCGGACATCTCCTCGCGGTGAATCTGCCGGCCGACCCGTTCGAGGATGTCCCGGCGGTCGTCGCGTTCCTGTTTCAGGAAGTTCCGGACGTTCGACACCGTCGCGGATTCGATGGGCGGCGTGCGGACGACTTCCGGGGTCCAGCCGACCTGTTGGGTGATTTCCCGAAGCGTCGACCCGTGGCGGCCGATGACCATCCCGGGTTTCTGGGCCTCGATGACGACTTCGCCGGTGTCGGCGTGGAAATCGAGGTCCGTGATGCCGGCCTCGTCGGGAACGACCTCCCGAATCTTCTTTCGGGCCTCTTCGGGGCGGGAGAGCACGTCGGGGTCCGGTCGCACCGTGATGCGTTTCCGGAGTTTCGACGCCAGCCGCCGAATCAAATCACCGTCGCCGGCGAACTTCTTGGGGTCCCGCGTGTAGACGACGAGCTCCGGCCCCTCGTACTTCACGTCGGAGATGGAGATGTCGTTCGGGACTTCGCTCACTATCGTTTCCTTGATGTCTTCGAGTTTCCGCTCTACTGCACTCATGATGTAGAAAGCCTCGGTTGTGGGGTTCCGGCGCCGCGGTGCACCGCTTCTCGTGTGGGCCGATGGCCCGACCGGCGTGCGGTGTGACAACAGGTCATGGATGTCGTATCTACGGGTAACTGTGGTCTCTCGACCGCGGGAACGACCGGAAAACCCGCTCGTACCCGGACGTAACCCACCACTCATATAAAATCCTTCGCAAACGGAAGACATGGAGCTTACACCCGAAACTGTCGCGGCCGAACGCGCCCGCGTCCGCGAAAACGAGACGATTCCGGCGCTGATGAACGACGTTCGGTCCCGTCTCGGTCCGCTGTTCGGCGTCGAGGTCGACCGCGTGACGGCCGAGCAGTATCGTCGGGAGGTCGACGCGGTGTTCTCGGACGGCGACCGCGCGGTCAACGTCGCCGCCCTCTGTGGCATCCTCCGTGACCTCGACTGTGATGGCGATTACCCCGGGTTCGTCGTCGACGAGTTCCTCGGCCGCAAACTCGCGGCGACCATCGCCGGCGGCGAACCGCACGCCACCCTCGCGGAGGCGACGTTTCACTTCGCGGACGTACACACCCACGGCGAAGCGGACGACGCCGCGGGCGCCGACGACCTCGATGCGGCCCTCGCCGCCGGCTTTCAGACGCGTCTGCCGGGCTGGGAGTGGACGGAATCCGACAGTCCCTTCGCCGTGGAGTAGGCTTTTGGTCGGCCCCTCGCTGGTGGCGGTATGGAACGTGTCACCATCGACGACATCGACCCGGAACCGCACCCGATGGGCGTCAACCGCGAGCGCCGCAACGTCAGCGACGCTCTCGGCGCCGAAGAGATGAGCGCCGTTCACTACGAACTCGAACCCGGCGAGTCCTTTTCGGGCGGCCTCCACACCCACCACGACCAAGAGGAGTGTTTCTACATCATGGAAGGCGTCGCCACGTTCGAACACGGCACCGATGGCGAGGAAACCAAGGTCGAAGCGGGCGAAATAATCTACTTCGACCCCGGCGAGTTCCAGTGCGGACGAAACAAAAGCGACGACACCGTCGTCGGCCTCGCGTTGGCCGCCCCCGGCAGCCAGCACAACTGGGAAGATCTCGAATCGTTCGCGCCCTGCGGTGAATGCGGCGAGGTGACGCCGCACGGCGTCGAGGAACCGGTTGACGGCTTCACCATCTTCTGTAAGGAGTGCGGCAACGAGATGCGGTTGGCCTGACCGCTGCTGTCCATCTCGCGAATCGGCCAGCAGACCTATCAACCGATACGGATTATTTCTGACGTGTATGCAACGACGAGAGTACCTCATCGCGACTGGAAGCGTCGCCGCGGGCGCCTCGCTGGCCGGTTGTATCGGCGGTGCTACAGGCACGCTCGCCACCCAGGTCACCGACCAACCCGGCGACATTTCGGATTTCGAGTCGTGTGTCGTCACCATCACCGAACTACGAATCAAGCCGGCCTCCGACGATGGAGGCGATTCCGAGAACGAAACCGATGGCGACGGGGATGAGGAATCCGCCGAGGAGACCTACGAGGTCGACGACGCCGAGGCCGACCTCGTCGAACTGCAGGACGGCAACACGCAACTCGTCGACGAACAGGAAATCGATGCAGGCGATTACGAATACCTGAAAATTCAGGTCTCGAACGTCGACGCCACGTTGGACGACGGCAGCGACGCCGACGTGAGCACGCCCGGTAACGCGCCGCTGAAGTTCAACCAATCGTTCGAGATTCGAGAGGATACCCGAACGGTGTTCACCGCGGACTTCACGCCGGTCAAGCAGGGCCAATCTGGTGGCTACGTGCTCCAACCAGTCGCCGACGGTACCGAAGTCTCCTACGAAGAGTAAGCCGACTGACTGTCCTTCCCCGAAAGACAACACATGTATCCCCGCCACCGGTAGCGTGGCGTAATGTCTTCGCGTCGTGGGTCGTTCCTCGATGGCGCCCGGACCGTCGCGCCGGTCATGGTCGGCATCGTTCCCTTCGGTCTCGTCGCCGGTGCGGCGGCCGTCCGGGTCGGTCTCTCCGGGTTGCACGCGGTCGGACTGTCCGTTCTCGTCTTCGCCGGTGCCTCCCAGCTGGCCGCAATCGAGTTGCTCGGTGATAACACACCTGCCGCGGTCGTCGTCGTGACGGTCCTCGTCATCAACCTCCGAATGACGATGTACAGCGCGTCGCTGGCGCCGTACCTCCAGGAGTTCTCGACGCGGTGGCGCGCCGCGATGGCCTATATTCTGACCGACCAGGCGTACGCCCTCTCGGTGGCCGAGTTCCGAGCCGACGAGTCGGTCAATCGGAAGTGGTACTACCTCGGGACGGCGGTGCCGCTGTGGGTCGTCTGGCAAATATGTACAGTCGTCGGCGTCGTCGTCGGCGCCCGCGTCCCCGACTCGCTGCCGCTTCAGTTCGCCGTGCCGTTGACGTTCCTCGCGATTTTAGTCCCGACGATTACCGACTCGCCGAGTGCGGTCGCCGCCGGCGTCGGCGGTTCCATCGCCGTCGTCGGTTCGGGACTCCCCCTCAATCTCGGGCTCATCACCGGCGCCGTCACCGGCGTCGTTGCCGGATTGGTCGTCGAAACGGGGTGGTTCCGGTGACCGACTCCGCGACGGTGTGGCTCGCCATCGCCGTGGCCGGCGTCGGGACCTTCCTGATTCGGTTCTCCTTCATCTTCCTCTTCGAGTACCTCTCGGAGGTTCCCGAGGGCGTCGAACGGGCGCTTCGGTTCGTCCCGGCAGCGGTGTTGGCGGCGCTGGTCGTCCCAGCAGTCGTTCTCGTCGAAGGGTCTCCCGCGGTGTCGCTCGGCAACGAGCGCCTGCTGGCCGCCATCGTCGCTGCGGTCGTCGCCTGGCGGACCGAGAGCATCTTCGCGACCATCGTCGTCGGGATGGTGGTGCTCGTTGGATTGCAGATGGTGCCGTAGAAGTAACTGAATGTAGTTACAAATTTCAGAAAATCAATCCCCTAGAGTTACGTGAGTGGCGGCCCGAGCCCTCACATGGACGCGTTCCGGCGGCGACCACACCAGCGGCTCTCGCGGGCAGTCGTCAAGACGGTCGGCTACCGGTTGTTCATGGTCGTCATCACCGTGACGGTCGCCTTCTTCGTCGTCGGCAACGTCGGCGAGGCGCTCAGCATCGGCCTCGTCGCGAACGTCCTCAAGACGGGGACGTACTTCGCTTACGAGCGGGCGTGGGACCGAATCGAGTGGGGCATCTGAACCGTTCCCGTGGATACGCCGGGTTTAATACTCGCCTACAGGACGTTTGGGTATGAGCGGCGAGCAGGAACTCGGCATCACCGAGAGCAAGGAGCACAGTCCCGGCGAGTGGTACGCCGAGGTCGTCCAGAAGGCCGGCCTCGCGGACTACGCGCCGATGGGCGGGTTCATCGTCACCCGACCCCGCGGCTACGCGCTGTGGGAGCGACTACAGGACCACCTCGACGGCTGGTTCAAGGAGACGGGCGTCGACAACGCCTACTTCCCGCTTTTCATCCCCGAGTCGTATCTCGAACGGGAGAAGGACATCGTCGAGGGATTCGACCCCGAAGTCGCGTGGGTGACCCACGGCGGCCACGACGAACTCGAAGAGCGACTCGCCGTCAGACCCACCAGTGAATCCATCATCGCGCCGTTCATGGCCGAGTGGGTTCGCAGCTACCGCGATTTGCCCCTCCGGCTGAATCAGTGGTGTAGCGTCGTTCGGTGGGAGGCAACCGAGACGAAGCCGTTCTTCCGGACCAAGGAGTTCCTCTGGCAGGAGGGCCACACCGCCCACGCCACGAGCGAGGACGCCTGGGAGGAGACGATGACCCGCCTCGGCCAGTACGAGCGACTGTACGAGGAAGTCATGGCCATCCCCGGGATGACCGGCCGCAAGCCCGAACACGACAAGTTCCCCGGCGCCAACACGACCACCACGATAGAGGCGCTGATGCCCGACGGCAAGTCGGTACAGGCTGGTACCTCCCACCACCTCGGCACCTCCTTCGCGGAGGCCTTCGACATCACCTACACCGACGAGGACGAGGAGGAACGCATCGCCCACACCACCTCGTGGGGGCTGTCGTGGCGCGCACTCGGCGCGCTCATCATGACCCACTCCGACGACCAGGGACTCGTCATCCCCCCCGCACTGGCGCCCACGCAGGTCGTCGTCGTCCCCATCTGGCAGGCCGATACCGAAGACGAGGTCAAGGAGTACGCCGCCGGCCTCGCTGCCGACCTCGACGAAGAGTTCCGCGTGGAGTTGGACGACCGCGACGAGCGCAACCCCGGCTTCAAGTTCAACGAACACGAACTCAACGGCATCCCGCTCCGCATCGAAATCGGTCCCAACGAGGTCGAAGACGGCGAAGCAACGCTCGTCCACCGCCCCGACGGCGAAAGCGAGGTGGCCGACGCGGACAGCATCGTCGAGTCGGTCGACGAAGCACTGGAGACGGTGTACGCCAAACTGTACGCCGCCGCCGAGGAGAACCTCGAAGAGAACATCCGCGAGGCCCACGGCCGCGGCGAAATCCTCGGCACCATCGGCCAACACGGCGGCTACGTCAAGACCGGCTGGTGTGGTGACGAAGCCTGTGAGACGGCCATCAAGGACGAAATCGCCGCCGAAATCGTGATGCTCCCCCTCGACGAGGACGAAGAGCCCGTCCACGACACCTGCGGCATCTGTGAGGAAGAGGCCGTCGAGACGGCGTACTTCGCGAAGAGTTACTGAGCGCGCGGTTCGATTTTCGGCCGGTACCTACAACAGCCGTGAAATCACGAGCAGCAGCCCGAACAGATACGTCAGCGCCACCAGCGCGTTGCGGCGATTCGCCCCGGGGCGCATCCCCGGGAGCGTCACGATTAAGCCGATGGTCGGGACCCCTCGGATACGCATCAGGACTCGCCGGACACGGTCGTGTCGGCGGTCTCGTCTGATTCGTCGGTGTCTCCGCCCGTGGACTCGCTTTCGGCGTCGCTCGTTGAGGCGTCCGTTTCGTCGGCGGTCGTTCCGTCGGTCGAAGTGTCGCCGTCGGTCGAAGTGTCGCCGTCGGTCGAAGTGTCGCCGTCGGTCGAAGTGTCGCCGTCAGTCGTTCCGTCGTCTGCCGTCCCGGCGTCTGTCGTGTCCTCATCTGTCGTCTCATCGTCGGTGACTGCCCCGTCAGTGTCGCTACCGTCGGTCGATGAGGAGTCGTTCGCGGATTCGTCGTCGGAGTCGGTCGACTCGGTTTCGACACCGTCCTCCGTCGAGTCGTCCGCTTGCTCGTCGGTGGCTTGTCCATCGTCGGGAGCCTGCTCGCCATCGTCGGTGGACTGTTCGTCGGCTTCTGGCGTCTCGGTGGCACCGTCGGTCGAGTCGACACCGTCGTCGGTCTGCTCTTCGGCCTCGGCGTCGGTACCGGCGTCCTCGTCGTCCGCGGTATCGTCAGCACTGTCGGCGTCGGCACCGTCAGCGTCCGCCTCGCCGGCATCTTCCGACGTCTCGCCCTCGGGTTCGGCATCACCGGACCCGTCAGTGGATTGTGAACCGGCGTCCGATTCGTCCTCGGTCGTCGAACCGTCTCCCTCGTCGTTCGACTCGGGCGTGTTTTCGCCCGGTTCCTCGGCGGGTTCTCCGTCCGGGTCCGTTCCGTCGCTGGAGCCGTTTTCGACCGTCGGTGAGTCGTCAGTCTGTTCGGTGGGTGGCTGTTCGCCGTCCGGCTGTTCGTCGTCGGTCGATACCGTCGTCGGGGCACTGGTATCGCTATCGAGGCTGTCGCCACCGGGGCCACCTCCGCGTGCGAACGCGGTCGGTCCTCCGGGTGGACCGGCTGACGGCGGCGAGAACCCTTCGGCCGAAGGGCCTGTGTCATTGTCGTCCTCGACTGGCTGGACTGGCGGCGCCACGTCGGCGCTGACGGGGGACGGTCACCGATTCCTGGTCGGACAGCAGCGCAGCCGTTCCGCCCGCGGAACCGACCGTCGCGGCGACGAACACCGCCACGACGGCGATGGCGACGGCGATGTCGTTTGCCATCTCAGTCACCTCCGGGGGTTCCGTCGGCGTCCGGGTCCGTCACGGCAACCGGTTCGGCGTCCTGCCGGCGAGTGCGGAGACGCTCTCGGCCCACCAACGCGGCGACCAGCAGGAACCCGACGAGTGCGCCGGTGAACACGCCGACGCCGACGGCACTCGGGACGCCGGTTCGGCTCACTTCCGTGAAGAGCACGTAGCCGGCGTACGCGGCGAAGGCCAACAGCACCCAGAACGTTAGTGTCAGGTCGAATCCAGCGACCTCGACGGTCTTTTGTGGTGACGTTTCAGAGGAGTTGGTCTCGGCATCGGTAGCCCCTTCGGCAGGCGAACTCCCGTCGGAGACGCTCGCTCCACCGTCCGTCGCCGCGGTCGCGGTGGCGTATTCTTCCTCCGGGTCACGGAGGAAACGGTACACCTCCATGCCACCGAGAAGGACCAGCGGCACCACGACCAACAGCACGAACCCGAGGGTCGTGTTCGCCCACAGGATGACGTAGCCGATGAGCGGGATGATGACGATGACGCTGCCGAGCACCTGTTCGGGGGCGACGAGTCCGGCGTCGGCGTTCTCGTTGGCGTCGCCTTTCGTCCGGTAGGCGCCGTCGACTTCCTCGACGATTCGGTGGGTCGTCGGCACCTCGTTGCCCGTCCGGTAGGTGATGACGTCACCGACTGTGACCGGGCCGCTGGCGACGATGACGACGTCACCGGGCGAGATGGCCGGTTCCATGCTCCCCGAAAGGACGACGAACCCGTGGTCGGCGCCGATGGTCTGGGGCACCGCGAACACCACGAAGGGGACGACGAGCGCCACGAGGAGGACGAACCCGAGAACGGCCGCGATACGGCGTGCCCGACCGCTGGTGGTGGTTTCGGACGACTTCTCCGGTGCCGATTCCCGTTCCGGTTGGGTGTCGCTCGTCGCCGTCTCCTCGGTTGTAGTGGTTTCGTCTGTCATTGGTTCTCCTCCTCACAGTCGGTCGAGCAGACGGCGACGGTGACGTGGCTGATTCCCCTGTCGTCGTCGGCGTACAGCAGGCCGCCGTCTTCCAGCGACGCCGTGTCGTTGGTCGGCTGCTCTCCCGCGGTGTAGGGCTGTGGGTCACCGGGGCCCGCCTTGATGCCCACCTCACACAGGGTTGGGGGCGTTCCCCCGTCGGTTCGGTGGAGGCGGAACGCGACCGCCGTGGTTTCGTCGCCGCCGTCTTTCTCCACTGTGTCGTATATCTCGATTTCGTAGCCGTCGCCGCCTTCGCTGAACGCGTAGACACCCGGTTCGATGTAGCTATCACCGATTCCGGGAGCCGCTCCGTCCTCGAACTCCAGCTTTCCGAGCCGGTCACAGCACACACAGGGATCGTAGGTGTCACAGCGCGGCCGCGGTGGGAACGGGTTCGCTCTCGTCTCGTCGTTGCGACACTGGACGCCGTAGACATCGAACGACAGCTCGGTGGCGTCGGTTCCGACGTACCCTTCGTCGAGCCAGTACTCGACGAGGAGACACAGTTCGTCGGTCAGACAGTCGACCGGAGCGGTCGAGGCGTCGGCATCGAGCAGTTCGCCGTTCCGCAGTCCGTCGGCGACGGAAAGAAGCGAGCCATCGGCGATGGTGTCGCCGCGAGCACCGGTCGTACAATCGGCATACGAGAGCCGAACTGAGAGGTGTTCCGACAGCGCCGACGCCGGCGGGCAGTCCAACCGAAGCCAGACGGCCGCCGGATTGTTGACGCTCTCCGGGAGGTCTGGAAGAGAGACGCTGACGAGTGCCGTCCCGCTGTCGTCGCTTTCCGTGAGGTCGGCAACGGGGAGTCCGAGCGTCCGTCCGTTGTTGCGTCCCGTTTCGCCCGCGTTCGGTCCGGCCAGCACTTCGTAGCCGACTGCGAGGTCGACGGCGCCGGCGCCGATGGCGCCCGTGAGGCGTTCGTCGTCGTCCAACAGGGCGGCCGTCCCGCCGCCGGTGACCACGCCCGCTCCGCCGGCCGTGGCGAGTGCCGCCAACACGCGGCGCCTGCTGAGCGTCATTCGGCCGCCTCCATCGTGAAGGGGTTCTCGCCGCCACAGGGGACGCCGCCGAAGGCGATGTCGAACCCGACGCTGTCGGTCTGGACAACGTTGCCCACACCCATCGGGACTCGCCACGACAGCGAGATACACCGAATCGAACCGACGGACAGACAGTCGATTGCGAGTTCGCCATCGTTTGCCAACTCCCCCGCGAACGCCGACTTCATCGACCCTTCGGCGATAGCGGTTTCGCCGAAGCCGGCCATCGGCTGGAACTGGCCGTCACAACTGCCACCCGGCACGCCGTCACGCCAGAGGGCGACTTCGGTCGCGGCACCGAGTTCTCCCTCGTCGCTGTCCGGGTCATCCCCGGCCGCGAGTTCGGGTCCGTTGACGCGGTTTTCCTCGTCCTCCGTCAGCGACGCGCGCACGTAGACATCGAGTGGTTCTGCGCCCTCATCGTCGACGACTTCGAGGCCCACGACCAAGGTACCGCTATCCCCGGGGACGACGTTCGAAAGCGAGACGACCGGGCCGTTGGCTTCGACGACGTATTCGGGGTCAGTCGCCGGATCGAGCGCGTCGGTGAGCGTCACCGCTTCGGTCCCGTTTTGGTGTTCGAGAAACGCGCCGTTGTATCGCTCGTACCACGCGACGCGGAGCCGGCGGTCGTCGGTGTCCGGCGCCGCGTAGGTGTATCTCGTGAACGTAGGGTCGGCTGGCCGAGCCGCGGCGATGCCGCCGGCTGCGAGCGTCCCCCCTCCGATTCCTGCCAGCAGTTGTCGTCGTGTGAATTGCATTTCATCAGTCTCCGGCCGCGTTCGGCCGCTCGTGTTGCTCTCCCACTGGGGAGGATATCGCATAGGTATGGGTCGAGTGTCGCCTCGTCGTTGAGCGGTAGGGTGTTCGTACCGCCGTCGATACAGCGGCTACGGCGACTCGACGTGTGCGGAGTCGAACCCCCGTACGCCAGCGTGGGACGGTGACAGGGCGTGTCCAGTCGTTTAGGGCTTAGGACAGCGCCGGCCCGCTGCCGTCGTTGTGCCGTGCCTGCTCGGTGTAGAAGCCGAGGTCGAATCCGAGCGTGTCGCCCTGCACCTCGTTGCCGACCTCGAAGGGCAGTTCCCACGACAGCGCGACGCAGTGCATCACGCCGTCACCGCGGAACGGCTCGCGGTCCGGGTCGTCCGAAGAGTCCTCCAGCTCGTCGTACAACGTCGCGCGGTTACCGTCCAGCGGGATGCCGTTGCCGTCGGCCAGTTTGGTGAGGATGTTGCCCAACGAATCCTGCATGATGACCTTCTCCGCGACGGTCTGGGCCGCGAGGCTGCCGAACACGCTGGGGATGTCGAGGGGGTCGTCGACGTCGTTGAAGAACGCCGGGTCACCGCCGGAGCCGCCGGCCGGTCCCGCCATCGCCTGTAGCGTGCTGGCGCTGCCGTTGACGTTAATCGTGTAGACGTCCGTTTCCGGCGCCGGAGACGCTGCCCGCGCGTCGCTCGCAGCGCCGGTCGGCGACGAGAACTGGGTACTGCCAGTGCCGTTGAACGACTCGCCGTCCGAGAGGACGATGTTCCGCTTTTCGGCGCCGCTCCGTCCGTTGGCGGCCAGTTCGTCCTGTGCATCGTCGACGCCCTCACCGATGTAGGTGCCAGTCGCGATACCGTCCGCGTTCGAGAACGGGTCGGGGTCACCGTCACCGTCGGACGGCGTCGAGCCGGGGCCACCGCTGACGACGTTCGCGAGCTTCTGTCGGAGTCCGGACAGCGCACCGTCGACGACCGACAGGTCGGTCGTCATCGTCTGGAGGATGCCGGTCCGGGGCTCGGTGTCGTCGCTGCCCTCGCCGTCGAAGTACGCGACGCCGATGTTCACGTCGGAGCCCTGCGACTGCAGGTAGTCGACGAACTGTCGGGCACCGAGTTCGACGAGGTCGATTTTCGTCGTCTCGCCGTACGTAGTTTCGTTGATACTGATGTCGTCCTCGGAGACGACGCCACCGTACTGGTCGTACAGCATCGAGCCGGAGAAATCCAGCGTGAGCATGATGTCGACCGGCTCGGCGCCGTCGTAGACGTTGTCGCAGTCCTCGTCGTACCACAACGTCGCCTGGATTGCCTCGCCGAGATTCCCGAGGTTGTCGGGGTCGACCAACAGCTCGGGTTCGGCGGCAATACCGCCCTCGTCGCTGACGTTGCCGGCCTGCATCCAGACGTAGCCGGGGTTGTCACAGAGGTGCAGCGAGAACGTAATCTCGCCGGAGTCGCCGGGTTTGACGTCGGTAAGTTGCACCAACGTCTCCATCTCCTCGCCCGTCACGGGGTCGGTGCCGAAGTCGGCTTCCGACAGCGGCGGGATGTTCTCACAGTTCAGTTCCGGGATGTTCGCCCCGTTGCTGTCCGGGTCTTCCACGTCCGGGAAGTCGCTGTATTTGAGTTGGCCGGCGTCGTTGTCGGCCGCGATGGACTGTTCCCCGTCGCCGTCGTGGTCGGGGTGGGCGCTGACGAAGGTGTGGCCTTCGCCGAAGTCGTAGGTCTGTTGCCAGTCGATGAGCAGGTCGAGTTCGCCGGCAACGAGGCTGTTGTCCACGAAGCTCTCCTCGTCGGAGAAGAACGCGGTGGTGCCGAAGCCGGCGCCCGCGCTTGCGACGCCGACGGCTCCGAGGCCGGCGAGCATGCGACGGCGCGAGAGAGCCATCGGGTTGTTGCTGTTGTTGTCTGTCATGATTGTGTCTCCCCGGTCGGGGAAAGCCCACCGGCGGAGTCGAACCGCCGTTTCACGGGTGGTGCCCGTGCCATGCGTCCTCGAACGGCCCAAAGACGTCATGCTCCAAGTGGGGGACCGTAGCTCGGCTGGGGGAGATACCCCAGCTCAATCGGCCGAATCAGTTGTCGGCCTCCGCGAACGGACTGTCGTTGTGGCGGCTCTGTTCGGCGTTGACGCCGATGTCGAAGGCGACCGAATCGCTCTGGACCTCGTTGCCGACCTCGAAGGGCAGTTCCCACTCGAAGCCGATACACTGGGTCGTCGCACCCGGGTAGGGCTGGACGCCCTCTTCTTGGCGGTTGCCGTCGAGGAGCAACCCCTCGGAGAGCTGGCCGAAGACTTCGGCCATCGTTCCGGAGAGGATCTTCTGTTCGCCCTCGAGGACGATTTGTGCGATTTCGGCGTAGACGGTGTCGAGGTCGGCTGGGTCGGGTGCGACGAAGGCGTCGTCGGGCGAACTCGCGAGGCTCTGGAGGAGGCTCGTGTTCGCGCTGCCGAGTGCGACGGTGAAGATGCGGATGCCCACGTTCTTCGCGTCGTTGGCTGCCGAAATCGCGTCGCTGGCGTCGGAATTGCCGTCGCTCAACAGAATCATCACCTTCGACGCGCCGGGCGTGGCGTTGGTCCCGTTGAGCAGTTCGTCCTCGCCTTCGATGATGCCGGCGGCGATGGACGTGCCACCACCTGCCGTGTAGGCGTTGATGGCGTCCTTGACGAGTTGGTAGTCCGTCGTCAGCTCCTGGTCGGTCGCCGCGCTGGAGTTGAACGAGATTGCGGCGGCTTCGTCCGGCGAGGAGAGGTTGTCGACGAACGTCGTGGCCGCGGTCTTCAGCGAGGACAGCGCCGACCCACCCATCGAACCCGAGACGTCGCTGACGAGTGCGACTTCCAGTTCGTTCTGTTGACCGGTGCCGGTCGGCTCGTAGACGTTGTCGCAGTCCTCGTCGTACCAGACGCAGACCTCGATGGCGTCGGCGAGTTCACCGAGTCCGTCGGAATCCTCGCCTTCGGCGTCCAGCTCGGATTCGGTCTGACCGTTCTCCAAGTTCTCCGTGAGGGCGCCGAACAGCTGGAGGTACGCGGGGTTGTCACAGATGTGGAGACTGATTGTCACCTCGCCGGAGTCGCCGGGTTTCACGTCTTCGAGCGTGAACACCGGAATTCCGTCGCCGTTGACGAGGTACTCGTCGGCTTCGGGCGAACAGAAGTCGAACTCATCGCCCTGGACGAGGTCCTCCCAGGCCTGCATGTCGGCGGGGCTGGGGGCCTGGTCGAGGAGGTACCGGCCGTCGCCGAGGTCCTCGGCGTCGGGGTAGCCCATCGCCACGACGTCGTCGAGGCGGCCGGGGCCGCCGAGGTACGTCGATTTGTAATCGAGTTTCAAATCGAGGGTGCCGGCGGTGAGGGTGTTGTCGTCGAAGGATTCGGTGTCGCTGAAGAACGCGGAGGTACCGAGTCCCGCGCCTGCGCTCGCGACGCCGACGGCGCTGATACCGGCGAGCATCTTCCGGCGGGAGAGGCCGTGTGGTTGTGTTTCGTCGTTCATGATTTCGTGTTGTGTAGTTTGGTTCGGCCCGGGACCCCCGGGTGAGTGTCCGCGATTACTCGACGCTGATGTCGAAGGCGACGCCTTCCTCGGTGCCCGGGTAGTCGCCCTGGACGTCGACGGTCACGTCACCGCTGATGGTGAACGCGTTCGCGACGTCTGCCGCGTCGGTGTCGAAGACGAGGTAGGTGAGGTCGCGGTCGGGGCCGTCGTTGGATGCCGAAATCGCGTCGGGGCCGCTGAGGGCCGTCGGAACGCCGTCGAGGTCGAGTGTGAGGTTCTCGACGCTGACGGTGGCCTCGTCGGCCTTCGTCGTGATGGCGAGTTTGCCGCTCGGGGCAGGGATGCCGCTTGCGACGTTCACGTTAGCGTCATCGACATCGAGAGCGAACGAGGCGTTGCCGCTGCCGTCGTAGTTGTAGCTGAACGCGACGGTTTCGCCGGGCGTCCAGACGTAGTTAGCCGTGTCGGCGCTGATGACGTCGGGGCCGACGGCGACTTCCCACGAGCCGGAGGGGCCGTTGTTACCGAAGCGGCCGCGTGCGAAGGAGGTCTCCTGTTCGGTGGCGAACTCCTCTTGTTTGGCGAAGCCCTCACCGGTTCGGGTGGTGATGGTGGGTTCACAGGGGTTGGTCGTCCCGTCGTTGTGGCGGGACTGCAGCGCGTGGAACTCCAGTGCCATCGTCAGGGAGTCGGACTGAATCTCGTTGCCCACCTCGTAGGGGATTTCCCAGTACAGGCACAGGCAGGCGCCGGTGATGTACTCCTCATCGTCCTCGACGGCTTCCTCGTCGTACGGGGATTGTTCGCCGGGTGCGAGGCCAGCGACGCCGTCGCCGTCGAGCGCGGCGCCGCCGGAGATGGCCGCGAACACGTCGACGAGCGAGCCGGAGACGATTTCCTCGCCTTCAACGAATTCGCCGTCGACTTCGTCGCAGTAGGAGAGCCGTGCGTCGATAGCGTCGCCGAGTTCGCCGATGTCCGGCGTGTTGTCGACATCCATCTCGGGTTCGGTCATCCCGTTTTCGGCTTGGGTGAGGTCACCACAGGCCCACATGTAGGAGGGGTTGTCGACGATTTCGAAGCAGAACTCGACGTGGCCGGAGTCGCCGGGTTTCACGTCTTGGAGGTCGTAGAACATCCCCGCGGGGTCGCCGTCCTGGGTTCCCATGGCTTCATCGGCCATGTTCTCGACCGTGCCGCCGCTGTCGTAGGAGGCTTCGTAGGGAACACGCAGGTCGAGCGTGCCCGCGGTGAGGGTGTTTCCGGTGAAGGACTCTTGGTCGCTGAAGAACGCGGAGGTCCCGAGCCCGGCGCCGGCGGAGGCGAGGCCGATGGCCCCGAGTCCGGCGAGTGTCTTGCGGCGCGAGAGGCTGTACGTCGTGGGTTTGTTGTCGTCGGTCATGTTGGTTCACTCCCCGCGGGTCGTGGGTCGTCCCCTGACGCCTCGGGATAGGTTTCCCTCTGGGGGGAGGGGTCATAGGTAAAGACAGCGGACCATGTACAGAACGCGGCGTTGAGACCGGCTGAACGGCCCGTTCGTCGAGTCGGTACGATAGTCCTACCCGGCTAAACGCTCGGTTTTCGTCCCGGTATGGTCACCGTTCCGGCGGCTCTCCGTCTGGCGAAACCGACCGGTCGAAACCGGTATGCTCCCCATGGTTATCACCCCGTGGACCTCTGTTGGTGCATGTCGAGTGGGGACCAGGTAGCAGGGCGCTACCCCGAGCACCGTATTTCGGAGACGACCGTACACCGCGTACTGAGCAGTCCGCGCCGGGCGACGGCGCTTCGGCTGCTCAGTCACGAGGGGACGATGTCGGTTTCGCGGCTCGCCGACGCGGTCGCGGCAGCCGAAGCGGGCTGTGACCAGCCCCCGTCGCCGCTTCGTGAGAGCGTGTACAACTCGCTGCGACAGACCCACGTCCCGCGGTTGGCCGACCTCGGGTTGGTGTCCTACGACGCCGATAGCCGGGAAGTTCGGGCGCTCGCCGCGGCTCGGTCGGTTCGACACTACGCCACGCCCGTCGCGATGTTCGGTATTTCGTGGACGGAGCTGTATCGTGGTATCGGCATCCTCGGGCTCTGTCTCGTCGTCGGCGCGTTGGCGGGGCTTCCGGTGGTGTCGCTTCTCGACCCGCTGCTGTGGGCCAGCGCGGCGCTGGCGCTGCTCGCGGGAACCTCCGTGTGCCATCTGATTGCGGACCGACGCAGTCTGCGCTCACTCACCGAACCCGGAGAGCAATAAGGTATCCATACCTGATATGGCAACCATCTATAAGTGGTGTATATGTCGTTTCGATGCGTTTGGTTCGATTAGGGGGAGAGAGACATGGTAGCCATAGCCGCAGAGGAGGGGAACCGCGGGGGGCTAGATTCTAACGGTTCCGACGACTCCGAGTCGGGGGCGCTTTCGACGGAGGCGGTGTTCGAGACGCTGAGCAGTCAGCGCCGGCGGTACACGCTCCATTACCTCAAACAGCGAGGGGAACCGGTGACGGTTCGGGACCTCTCCGAACAGGTCGCCGCGTGGGAGAACGGCATCGACCGCGAGTCGGTGACGCCGAAACTCCGCAAACGTGTGTACACGGCGCTGTACCAGACCCACCTCCCGAAGATGTCGCAACTCGAGGTAATCGAGTACGACAGCGACCGCGGCGTCGTCGGGATGACGCCCCACGTCAGCCAACTCGACATCTACCTCGACATCGTCCCGACCGACGACCTCCCGTGGAGTCAGTTCTATCTCGGACTCGGCGCCGTGTTCACCGCCCTCGTCACCGTCGCGGCGCTCGGGGTTCGGCCGTTCGACTTGGTTCCGGGGTTCGGCTACGCGTTGTGCATCGCGCTCGCGGTGTCCGGAACCGCGGCGTATCACACGGTCCGCGACCGCCGTACCCGACTCGGCGGCGACGACCAACCCGCCGAGGAAATCGTCCCACCACTGGAGTCGCATGAGACGTTCGATTCGGTCGCCGCCGACGACTGAGCCGCGCGCTATTTTGACATGGCAATGTTATCCTTTCCCGACATTATATTGCCTTATATGGGGTAAACTAACCTTTAGTCTTTGAGGGGAAGCCTCTTATTGAGGTGTTCGTGAGTGTGTGGTATGCCTGAGCGAATCGACTCCTCTACGGGTTCGGCCGGACTCGTAGACTCAGACGACTACCGCGCCAACTGTGGGGTAGGCGTCGTCATGGACCTCGACGGCGGCGTCTCCCACGGAACCGTCGCGGACGGTATCGAACTACTCGAAAACCTCGAACACCGCGGAACGACGGGTGCCGACGAAGGCACCGGCGACGGCGCTGGTATCATGCTCCAGACGCCGCACGAGTTCTTCGCCGACGAAATCGACGACCTCCCAGACCCCGGCGAGTACGCCGTCGGCTCGCTATTCATGCCGCAGGACGCCGACGAGGCCGCACATCTACAGGACCTCGTCGAGTCCGTCCTCGCCGAGCACGGACTCGACGTGTTCGCCTGGCGCGAGGTGCCGACGGACAACAGCGAGTTGGGACGGACCGCGACCGAATCCGAACCCGCTGTCGTCCAGTGTTTCGTCCGCTCGGACCTCGACGACGACGCCTTCGACCGCGCGCTGTACGTCGGCCGCCGCGACCTCGAGAACACCATCGAGGAGCGCCGCCCCGACGGCTCCGGCCGCTTCTACGTCTGTTCTCTGGACCGCGACACCGTCGTCTACAAGGGACTTCTGACCGCCGAGCAACTCCCGGCCTACTACCCCGAACTCGAAGACGAGCGCGTGAAATCGGTCTTCGCGATGGTCCACGCCCGGTTCTCGACGAACACCCTCGGCGCGTGGCACCTCGCCCACCCCTACCGCAACATCATCCACAACGGCGAGTTCAACACCATCCAGGGCAACATCAACTGGATGCGCGCCCGCGAGGACGACCTCGAAGACGAGGCCTTCGGCGACGACATCGAGACGCTGCGACCCATCATCAACGACCCCAATCAGTCGGACACCGCCTCCGTCGACAACGCGCTGGAACTGCTGATGCAGGGCGGCCGCGACATGCCACACGCCCTCCGGATGCTCATCCCCGAGGCGTGGCGCGGCGAGGCAAACCGCGTCCCCGAGGAGCGACGCGAGTGGTACGACTACCACGCCTCCTTGGTCGAACCGTGGGACGGCCCCGCCCTCGTCGCCGCCACGGACGGCGAACGGGTCGGTGCCGTGCTGGACCGAAACGGCCTCCGACCGTGCCGCTACGACGTGACCAGCGACAACACGCTCGTGATGGCCAGCGAGGCCGGCGCCCTCGAGCACGACTTCGGAGATATCGTGCGACGGGACCGACTTCAGCCCGGACAGTTGTTCCTCGCCGACCCCGAGGAGGGCCGTGTCATCCCCGACGAAGAAATCTTCGACGACCTCGTCGACGACAAGTACGCCGAGTGGGTCGACGACGAGCAGGTCACCATCGACGACATCGCCGACTCCGACGACGCCCTACCGCGAGACGACGTGTCGGGGCTTCGCGCCCATCAGGCGTTGTACGGTTACACCCACGACGAGATGAACCACCTCTTGGAGCCGATGGCCCGCGACGGGAAGGACCCCGTCGGCTCGATGGGTGACGACACGCCGCTCAGTGTCCTCTCGCAGTTCAACCGGCCGCTTTTCACCTACTTCAAACAGCTGTTCGCACAAGTGACGAACCCGCCGCTGGACTACATCCGCGAGGAACTCGTTACCTCACTCGAGTCGCGTCTCGGCCACCAGCGGAACCTGCTGGACGAGACGCCGGCCCACGCCCGACAGCTCGTCGTCGACTCTCCCGTCCTGACGGACGCCAAAACGGCATCCATCAAGGACCTCGACGGCGATGACGGCGAACTCTCGACGTACGTCCTCGACATCACCTACGACCCCGACGGCGACCTCGAAGCCGCCGTCGAGGCGCTCCGCGAGGAGGCTACCGAAGCCGCACAGGACCACGACATCATCGTGCTGTCGGACCGCGAGGCCGGTCCCGAGGCACTCCCCATCCCCGCGCTGTTGGCGACTGGTGGGGTCCACCACCACCTCGTCCGCAACGGCCTCCGGAACCACGTCGGCATCGTGCTCGAGTCGGGCGACCCGCGTGCGGTCCACCACGTCGCGACCTGCATCGGCTACGGCGCCGGCGCGGTGAACCCCTACCTCGCCTACCAGTCCATCACGGACCTCGTCGCCGGCCCCGACGGCGCCGACGAGGAGAAAGCAATCGAGGCGTACATCAAGGCCGTCGAGGACGGCCTGCTGAAGACGATGGCGAAGATGGGCATCTCGACGGTCGAGTCCTATCAGGGCGCCCAGATTTTCGAAGCGGTCGGTCTCGACTCCGATTTCGTCGCGGAGTACTTCGAGGGAACGACGGCCCGGACGGAAGGCGTCGACATCGGGGACATCGAGTCGGACCTCCGGAAGCGCTACGAGATTGCCTTCGGCGAGGACCCCGACCTCGAACACCAGGGCGAGTACGAACACCGCTCTTCGGGGATGTTCCACGAGTGGAACCCCGAGACGGTCGGGACGCTCCAGAAGGCCGTCCGACAGGGCGACTACGAGCAGTACCGGGAGTTCGCCGAGCTGATGAACGACCAGACGGAGAACCTCCAGACGCTCCGCGGGCTGCTTGAGTTCGACTCCGACCGCGACCCCGTCGATATCGATAACGTCGAACCCGTTGAGGACATCGTCCAGCGCTTCTCGACGGCCGCGATGAGTCTCGGCAGCCTCTCGCCGGAGGCCCACGAGAACAACTCCATCGCGATGAACCGCCTCGGCGGCAAGTCCAACACCGGTGAGGGCGGCGAACCGCCCGAGCGGTTCAACACCGAAAAGGAGTGCAGCGTCAAGCAGGTCGCATCCGGCCGCTTCGGCGTCACGAGCGATTACCTCACCAACGCCGACGAGATTCAAATCAAGATGGCACAGGGCTCCAAGCCCGGTGAGGGCGGCCACCTTCCCGGCCGGAAGGTCAACGAGATGATTGCCCACGTCCGGTACTCGACGCCGGGCGTCGGCCTCATCTCGCCGCCGCCGCTGCACGACATCTACTCCATCGAGGACCTCAAGCAGCTCATCCACGACCTGAAGGCCGCAAACCCCGACGCCGACATCAACGTCAAACTCGTCTCGGAGGCCGGCATCGGCACGATTGCGGCGGGGGTCGCGAAGGCCAACGCCGACGTAGTACACATCTCCGGACACTCCGGCGGCACCGGCGCTTCACCGAAAACCTCCATCAAGAACGCCGGCCTGCCGTGGGAACTCGGCCTCGCCGAGGCCAACCAGATGCTGTGTTCGACGGACCTGCGTTCGCGCATCCGCGTCACCGTCGACGGCGGGATGAAGACCGGCTACGACGTGGCAGTCGGCGCCTTGCTCGGCGCCGAGGAGTACGTCTTCGGCACCGCGCCGCTCGTCACCTCCGGTTGTGTGATGGCCCGTCAGTGCCACGAGAACACCTGTCCGGTCGGCGTCGCGACCCAGCGTGAGGAACTCCGCCAGCGGTTCCCCGGCGAACCACAGCACGTCGTCAACTACATGACGTTCATCGCCCAGGAACTGCGGGAAATCATGGCCGACCTCGGCTTCGAGACCGTCGAAGAGATGGTCGGACAAGTCGACACCCTCCGACAGCGCGACGACGTCCAACAGGAGAAGGCGAAGAAACTCGACCTCTCGGCGATTCTCGCCGAACCCGCCGGCGACCAGCGGACGAAGACGGACCCCCAAGCTCACGAAATCGACGAGGCCCTCGACTGGGACCTCATCGACGAAGCCGAGGACGCAATCGAAACCGGCGAACCGGTCCACATCGACAGCGACATCTCGAACGTCAACCGTGCGGTCGGTGCGACACTGTCGAACCGTATCTCGAAGGCCTACGGTACCGAGGGCCTGCCGGACGACACCATCACCGTCGACTTCGGCGGCACCGCCGGACAGAGCTTCGGCGCGTTCCTGCAGGACGGCGTGACGATGCAGTTGACCGGCACCGCGAACGACTACGTCGGCAAGGGACTCTCCGGCGGCAAACTCGTCGTCAACACGCCGAACGACGCCCCCTACGAACCCGAGAAGAACATCCTCATCGGCAACGTCGCACTCTACGGCGCCACGCAGGGTGAGGCCTACATCAACGGGATGGCCGGCGAGCGCTTCGGCGTCCGCAACTCCGGCGTCAAGGCCGTCGTCGAATCGGTCGGCGACCACGGCTGTGAGTACATGACCGGCGGTGTCGTCGCCTGTCTCGGCCAGACGGGCAAGAACTTCGCCGCCGGGATGTCCGGCGGCGTCGCCTACGTCCTCGACCGCGAGGGCGACTTCGAGGAGAAGGTCAACTACGGCATGGTGTCGACGATGGACGAACTCGACGCGAAGGACCGCGAGATGCTCCGGCGCCTGCTGGAGAACCACGTCGCCTACACCGATTCGGACCGCGCCGAGTACATCCTCGACAACTGGGAGGAGGAACTGCCGAAGTTCGTGAAGGTGCTGCCCGACGCCTACGCCGACATCATCGAAGAGCGCGAGGAGGCCGACGTGCGCACCGAACTGCCGGATTCGGCGACGCCCGACGCCGCTGCCGACCAGACGGGTCACGTGGCGAGCGACGACTAAAACCCACTTTTTACTTCGTCGGGTTCGCGCGGAGCGCGAACCGCTCCTCGCAAAAACGTGGGGAAAAACGACCCGGACGCTCCCTACGGTCGCGTCCGGCGAACCGCTCGCGCCTTCGGCGCTCGCGGATGCTGGACGTACAGCTAATGGTAGTATACGCCGAGCGAAGCGAGGCGTTTCTCCGATGCCGAACGCCGGAGGCGTGAGGCATCGGTAGCGCGCACGGACTGACGCGAGCGAAGCGAGCAGAAGGAGTACGCGCTATTTTTCCCCACGTTTTTGCCGAGAACCGGTGTCGCGCGCCGTCCGGCGCGCGACCCGCGTTCTCGTGCAAAAAGTGGGTTTGTTTGGATAGGTTTGTCACAACGTTTTGTAAGTGATAGTGGGTCTGGTCGTGTGAGTCACACATGAGCAACGACGACCCATTCGACGGTTCGCCGGTGTCGCGCCGGCGATTCATGCAGCTGTCGGCGGCGACCGGTGCCGCCCTGACGCTTCCGGGGAACGCGACGGCCGACGCAAGCGCCTCGGCGTTCTCGACGGAGTATCAGTACGTACTGAATCACACTCCCGAAGACTACGAGGTACCGACGCTGGTTCGGTTCTCGGATGCGAGCGGCCCGACGGCGATGGAGGGACTCCTCGATTCCGATGTCGAAACCGAGACCATTACGTCGCCCGAACCCGCTGGCTACGCCCAGTTGACGACGACGCAGGCCTCGACCCTCGCGGAGTTGCCGTCAGCCTCCGAGTTCCAGTTCGCGCCGGGGTCGAATCCCTTCTGGCGAATCGGCTACTATCCGGCGGGGGTGTTCCCGGAACCGCGACGGTCGGTCGACTACATCGGTTTCGAGCAGCTGAAGGACGGCCTCGACGTGCTCGAAGAGCGCTATCCCGACCGTATCCGCGTGAAACGCGTCGGCCAGTCGCCGGGCCACACCAACAACGTCACCGACCGCCTGGACCCGAAGGGGATGTACGTCGTCGAGTTGACGAACTTCGATTCGACGACGGACTTCGAGGACAAAGAGAAGGTGTTCTTCTCGTGTTCGCTGCACGGGCTGGAGATGGCCGGCCGCGAGACCGGCGCTCGGGTGTTGGAGAACGCCGCCCGCGGCTCCGAGCCGGACGTGCCCGGAAGCGACGCGAAACTCGAACCGCTACTCGACGATGTGGTCGTCATCATCGGCTTCACCAACCCGGACGGCTGGGCGGTCCGGAACCCGCAGTACGACTCCGGATGGCAGGTCGGCGGTCCCGGGACGGGGCTTCCACGGGCTCCGGCCGCACCGCTGTACGAACGCGGCAACGCCGAGGTGTTCGACACGAATCGACAGTACCCGGCAGTCGGTTACATCAACCCCGCACACTTCCCGGCACCCCCGGCCAACTACACCGGCGAGGAGCCGTCGTTCGTCAACGAGAAGGTGCCCGACGCGAAGGCGCTCGTCGACTACTTCCAGGACTACCAGAACCTCAACTACGGCGCGGACCTCCACGGTGGCCCCGTGTTCAACAACTTCGTGTTGGGGCTCATCAGCCAAGACCAGTTCAACACCCGCGAACTGCACGAGGTCTACGAGATGTGCCTCAACATCAACGACACGCTGGCTGAGGCCCTCGACACTTGGGAGACCGTCGGGCAGGCCCGCGTCGACCTCGTCGGCGACCAGCAGTTCTCGCCGGTGTTGTTCGGCGTCGTCCCGGAGAGTGCCTTCGACTACGCCACCATCTACGACACCATCGGCTACACGGTTTCGGGGGCGTTCCTCGACTGGATGGCCCACCCCGAACCCATCGGGCTGGACATGACGACGCTGGACTTCGAGATGTCGTTCAACCATATGCTCGGCGGTAACGTCTACAACCCCGAGCTGTTCGAGATGGAGGTCACAGGCTACCGAGCAGCCATCCGAACCATCACGCAGTTCGCGGTCAACAACACCGACACGCCGACGACCGACGAGCAGTTCAGCACCGAAACCGAGACCGGCGGCGATTCGGTCGCCTACATCACGACTGGCGACCCCGGAAGCGCTGACGACGCCCTGCGACGGACGGAGAGCCAACTCAGTTTCGACCCCGATACCCAGTTCTACGAGACGACCGAGGAGACCGAACTCGCGGCCGACCGCACCGAGTTGACCTTCGACGTGACGGAGACCGACCTCAACAGCATGGGGGTCCACCTCCACGGACAGGACGTCATCGCGGACCTCGAACTCCGCTCGCCGTCCGGCGAGACGGTGTACGAGTTCGAGGGCGTCACCGAGGAGCGAGTCGGCGGCAAGTGCTGTGGCTTACCGGAGTTCACCGTCAGCGACCCCGACCCTGGCACGTGGACGCTCAGCATCGCCAACTACCAGGAAGCCGGCCAACTCGTCGAGATGCAGCGGTGGACGCTGGCTGCCCAGAGCAACCCCGACCCATCGAGTGTCGACAGCTGGGGCAACGAGGGGTACGAACAGACCGCCTACGACGTGACGCCGTTCCAGTTCTTCGAGGACTACCAGTCCGCCGAGAAGCGCGGAACCCTGCGGACGTTCATCGACGATGGTACCGTCGACCCGGTCACCGTCGAGGACGTAAAACAGGGTGCCCTCGATGAGTACGAGCACGCGGTCCTCATCCACGACTACGTCTCGCCGACCGAGCGCATCTCCGAGGGCGTCTCGAAGAACGTCAACGCGAACGTCGAAATTACGGAGGGCGTAACCGACGACGACTACACCGATGCTCTCGACGACTTCGTTGATTCGGGTGGCAATCTCGTCGTCACCGACACGGGCACCTACGTCCTGCCGGAACTCGACAACGAACTGTTCGATGGGTCCGCCATCGGCGAGTCGAACGTCCAGCGGCAGTTCCTCGACGTGGCCCGGTACACCGACAAGAACCTCGACCATCCGCTGTTCGACGACAGCGTCCGACCCATCCAGAACCAACTCTGGAAGGTCCAGCCGCTCGGCTATCAGGTCAGCGGCTCGGCACCGATGGACCTCGTCGACGAGTCGGCGTTCCTCTCGGCGGCCAACGAGGGTATCGCTTCGGTGGCAGCGCGCACTAACGGGCTGGTGGCGACCGGCTCGGTCACCGAGAGCACCGACAGCGGTCGCGGCATCCACTACATCTCCTCGCTGCTCCCGCCGGCGACGCAGGCGAACCTCCATCCCTTCGGCCTGCAGAACTACACGCTGACCTTCCTCGGGAACGTCGTGTTCACCTCGGCGCTCGGGTTCAAGCAGATTCGTAGACTGGCGAGACGAAACGCGAGTACGGTCGCGTCGACGACTGGAGCGTCGACCCTGGCGGCGTCGGTGCGGCTCTCGCCGCGTCCGGGAGCCGTAACGTGGATGCGTCGGCGACGCCCGGCGGACGCGCCAATCGCGTCGAGGTGACCCTCGAGTCGGTCGACACCGATGCCGATACCGTCGAGATTCGGGATTCGTTCCCGCCGGAGTGGGAACTGCTCGAATCGCTCGGTGACGGCAAGAAAGACGGCGACGGCGTCGTCTCCTTTGGCACCTTCAACACCGACGACCTGCCGTCCGGTGATGGCGACTCGAAGACGTTCTCCTACTTCATCGAATCGCCCGACAGCCCACAGGAAACCAACGCCTACGAGGTCGGCCCCGCCGAGGTGCTGGCGACGGTCGACGAGGAGGACCTCTCTGCGACGTTCGCGCCGGCGGAGAACGTCGTCGCGATTGGCGTCTCGCTGTAGGCGGTACGTCGGCGTTTGGCGTGCTGTCCACACCCTTTTTCGCGTCGCGCCCCCAGCGACAGGTATGTCCGACCACGCACTCGTCATCGGCGGTACGCGATTCATCGGCCGACACACCGTCGAGGAGTTCCTCGATGCGGGCTACGACGTGACGATTTTCAACCGCGGCAATCACGACAACCCCTTCGCCGGCGACGACCGCGTGGCTCACGTCTCCGGCGACCGGACCAACGAGGCGGAACTCCGCCGGGCGGGACTCGACATCGACCCCGACGTGGTCGTCGACTGCGTCGCCTACTACCCACGCGACGTCCACACGGCGACCGACATCTTCAGCGACGTCGACGCCTACGTCTACATCTCCTCGGGGGCGGCCTACGGCGACGAGCGGATTCCGAAACGCGAGGGGGGGGGGGAAACGGCGCTGTGTGACTGCTCGACCGAGCAGGCGGTCGACGACTCGATGGACTCCTACGGCCCCCGGAAGGCAGAGGGCGACCGCGCGGTGTTCGCCGCCGCCGACCGTGGTGTCAACGCCATGGCCGTCCGGCCGCCGGTCGTCTACGGCCCCTACGACTACACCGAGCGGTTCAACTACTGGATAGACCGCGTCGAGAACCACGACCGCATCGTCGTCCCCGGCGACGGGACGAACCTCTGGCACCTCGTCTACGTGCAGGACGTAGCCTCGGCACTCCGAACCGTCGCCGAGGAGGGTGCGGCCGGCGAGGCGTACAACGTCGGCGACGGCCACGCGCCCGTCCTCGGCGAGTGGGTCGAGTTACTCGCCGACGCCTGCGACACCGATGTCGAGACGGTCCATGCGAGCGAGCGGGAACTCGGCGCGGTCGGACTGTCGCTGGACGACTTCCCCATCTACCGGGGATACCCCCATCTGCTGGAGACGAGCAAACTCCGGTCTTTGGGCTGGGAGTCGACGCCCCACGAGACGGCGTTGGCGGAGACAGTTGAGGACTACCGCAACTCCGAGCGGACGGGCCGGGACAACGGCCCGGACCGCGAGACCGAAGCGCGCTTACTCGACGTACTGGAGACGGTCCAGTAGGGGGAACGGTTTTCACCTGTCCTCGCACACGTCCGCTATGTTCGAGAAGTCGTCGTGGATTCGCCTGCCGCGAAGCGTCGTCGTCGGTCACGGCGTCCTCGACAGCGCCGTCGAGGTCATCGACGAGTTGTATCTCACCGGGCGGCCGCTCATCGTCACCTCGCCGACGCCGGAGGAGTTGGCCGCTGACCGTCTCGTCGAGGCCTTCGAGGCCGCCGGCTTCGACCCCGCGATTGCTATCGTCGAGGAAGCCACCTTCTCCGCAGTCGAGGATGTCTTGGAGACGGCCGAAGCGGTCGATGCCGGCTTTCTCATCGGCTTGGGCGGTGGCAAACCCATCGACATCGCGAAGATGGCGGCCGACGAGCGCGGCTGTGGGTTCGTCTCGGTACCGACGGCGGCCAGCCACGACGGCATCGTCTCCGGGCGGGGGTCGGTGCCGGACGGCGACAGCCGCCACTCCGTCGCCGCCGACCCGCCGCTTGCGGTCATCGCCGACACGGAACTCATCGCCGAAGCGCCGTGGCGGCTGACGACCGCCGGCTGTGCCGACATCATCTCAAACTACACGGCGGTGAAGGACTGGCAGTTAGCCCACCGGCTGAAGAACGTCGAGTACAGCGAGTACGCCGGCGCGCTCTCACAGATGACCGCCGAGATGCTCGTCGAGCAATCGAGCTCTATCAAACGCGGTTTAGAGGAGTCGGCGTGGGTCGTCGTGAAGGCGCTCGTGTCCTCGGGCGTGGCAATGTCGATTGCGGGTTCCTCTCGTCCCGCCTCGGGTGCCGAACACCTCATCTCCCACCAGTTGGACCGAATCGCACCCGGTGCGGCGTTGCACGGCCACCAGGTCGGCGTCGCCTCCATCGTCACGGAGTACCTCCACAGCGGCGAAAGCGGGGAGTGGCACCGCGTCCACGATGCGCTGGCCGGCATCGACGCGCCGACGACCGCCGAGGACCTCGGCATCGACCCCGAGCAGTTCATCGAGGCGATGACGACGGCCCACGAGATTCGGGACCGCTACACCATCTTGGGTGACGGCATCGAGGAGGACGCCGCAATCGAGGCGGCCACAGTCACCGGCGTCCTGTAAGGTTCCGGATTGGACGGGTTTATGGGGCTCCCGAACTTCGACCTGTCAATGAGTTCTCCCGATATCTCCGGCGGCGTCTCCGCGTATCTGGACGCACTCTACGAGCGATACGAGGGATTCGACGTACAGCAGACGACGGTGTCAGTCGACAGCGAGGAGTTCGAGTCCGTCGAGGGTCGCGGTGACATCGCCGAGGTTCGGGTTCGTGTCGAAGGTGCCGACGGCGTCTTGGCCGTCAGCGGCGACGACGAGTGGGTGACCCCCGGCGGCGTCGTCGAGGCGGGTGGGTCACTGCCGGCGGCGGCGAGGGAACTCGTCGAGCGACAGACCGGCGTCGACTGCCGCATCGAGGCGCTCGACCGGGTCTCGTTAGTCTGTCTGCAGTGTGACGCCTCCGAGCGAGAAGTGTGGCAACTCTCGGCGCTGTTCGAGGCGAGCGCCGACGGCGACGCCGAAACCACGACGCCCGCAGAGGGCGCGGCGTGGCGACAGAGCGTCTCGGAGTCGTCGGCCGCGTTCTAGCGGTCCGAGGCCAGCAGCCCGTACCGGACCACGTCGACGCGCTCGCCGTCGACGTACCCGTGTTCTCGGAAGCGACCCTCCTCGACGAAGCCGTTCTTCTCGAGGACGCGCTGACTCGCCTCGTTGGTCGCCAAGGCATCGGCTTTCAGTTTCTCGAGGCGGCGCTGGTCGAAGGCGTACTCGACGAGCAACGCGACTGCAGCCGTCGCATACCCCTGGCCGTGGGCGTCGGGGTCGACGTAGTAGCCGACCTCGGCGATGCCCCAACTCGGGTCGATGCTATTGAGGCCGATGATTCCGACGGGGTCGCCGTCGTCACAGATGAGCAGGTGGACCTCGCCGTCGGCGGTGACGACGTTCTCGTAGAACGCCTGCTCGTCGGCCATCGTCTGAGGGTCGGCGTTGAACAGCGACCGCCAGACGCGTGGGTCGTTGACGAGCCGATGGAGGAACGGCAGGTCGTCTTCTTCGACCGTGTGGAGGTCGACCGTATCGCCGCGGAGGAAGGCTGGACCGGGCATATTTCTCCCGTGGACGGAGAGTGAATTGAAACTATCGGAGGGGCGTCACAAGATAGCACACGGCGTCGCCAACCCGACAGCGAAAAGGGGGAGCCACCCACCCATCGAGTATGGGAACGCCGCTGGAGTCACGCGAGGAACAGGTCGTCAAGGTACTCGACCGACTGTACGAGCAGTATCCCGACCCCGAAATCTCACTGGACTTTTCGAACCGACTTGAGTTGCTCATCGCGGTGATGCTGTCCGCACAATGTACCGACGAACGCGTCAACAAGGTCACTGCGGAGCTCTTCGAGAAGTACGACGGGCCGGAAGCGTACGCCGCGGCCGAGCAAGAGGAACTCGCCGAGGACATCAACTCGATTACCTACTACAACAACAAGGCGAAGTACATCCGCTCGGCGTGTGACGACATCGTCGAGAAACACGGCGGCGAAGTTCCCGACACGATGTCGGAGTTGACCGACCTCGCGGGCGTCGGTCGGAAGACGGCCAACGTCGTCCTCCAGCACGGCCACGACCTCACAGAAGGAATCGTCGTCGACACCCACGTCCAGCGTATCTCGCGGCGTCTCGGCCTCACGGAGGAGCGGTCCCCGGAAAACATCGAGGAGGATTTGATGAGTATCGTCCCCGAGGACGATTGGAAGGAGTACACCCACCTGCTCATCAGTCACGGACGGGAGACTTGCACCGCCCGGAACCCGGACTGTGACGACTGCGTGTTGGCCGACATCTGTCCCTCCGAGAAGGGAGACGGCGCCGTCGACCTCGCCGACGGCAGCGAGTGGTGAAAATCGAGACGGCGACCGTCAGAACACGTACGCTGAGAGATAGCGCGTAAAGCCGGTCAGGAAGGCGATGAGCCAACAGCCGACGTAGCCGAAGACGCCGATACGGAGGCGTCGGCGCCAGAACTCCATGTTGTCGCCGCCGATTTCGTCGAGCAGTACGTCCTCGTCGTACTCGGTGTAGAGGTCGTGTTCGTACTTCGCCCGGAAGATGCGGACGATGCCGGTGAAGCCGAAGGCGAGGAACGCGTACGCCTGCAGGCCGAAGAAGGCGTGTGCGGCGGCAAAGCCCCCGAACTGTTCGAGTAGACGGGGGAGCATCCAGAACAGAAGCGGCACCGTCGTCAGCGTCAGGCCGGTGAAGATGAACTTCAGGTGGTAGGTGAGAACCCCCCACGTAATCTTCTCGTTGTCTATCATTATCCACGCGCCGTACAGAAAACAGGGGAAACTGGCGGCGACGGAGATGACGACGAGTGTCGCGATTTGGGCGTCCGTGGCCATTGTCGGCGGTAGGGGCGGCGAGGGTTTGAGTGTGCCGTGTCGTCCGCGGTCGGAAAGCGTAAGCCCTCGACGGCCCAACATCCGGCAATGGCCGACTCGCGGGACCCGACCGAGGAGGCAGCGGACGCCACGGATTCGGCGTCGACCGATGCCGAGGCTGCCGAATCCGACGGCACAGAGCCGGATGCAGGCGCCGGCGAGACGGAGACGCTCTCGACGGAGGAACTGCGCCGGCAGGTCGAAGAACAGTACGACTTCGACGACTTCGGCCCCGCGGAGATGGCGGAGATGTCCGCCGACGAGTGGGAGGCCGTCTTCGACGCGGATTCGTGGATAACTGGGTCGGAACTGCTCGACCGGGTCGAAGACGAACTCCGGTCGAACGTCGAGCGTCGGGAGGTGTTCGCCGTCGTCGAGCGTGTCGGCGAGGGTGACGACGACCGTGTGGTGGCTTACTCCGACGAGGGGTACGTCATCGTCCGCCCGGACGGGTCGATTCAGGGGACCGGGACGATTCTCCGTGACGTCGAGCCGATGATTGCGCTGTGTGCGATGGAGGAGTACGACGTTCCCGAAGTCGACGACGACGCCGGCCTGCCCCACCCCGATACGGTCCCGGAGGGGAGCGGCGACTTCGGCAACCGAATGTTGCAGGTCGTGGCCGGAGCGACGACGCTTTCGGGCGTGATTTTCCTGCTCGTGTGGGTGGCCGGCGTCGTCGACTTAATCGGACTCGGCTTCGGCGGCGCCATCATCGTGACGCTGGGGCTGTTCTTCCTCGTCATCGGGTTCTTCCTCTTCTTGACGGTGGCGAACGCGCGACTCTCCGACCGGATGCGCTCGGAGCAGTACCGAGACAGACTCCGTGCGGTCGGTGCCGGCTCCGACGAGCGGCCGTCGTTTCTGCCGGAGGAGGCCTTCGAAGCCGGCGGCCGGGAACTCGAGGAGGCGATGGAGCGAATCCACCGGGAGGCCATCGAGGAGGCCGACGAGGGAAGCGAGCTTCAGTCGGGAGACAGGTAGGAGGTCCATCGCCCCGCGAGGGAAGGAGAACGCAGAGACAGGCGTTTAGACGGCGTTACAGGGCCCTCTCACGAAGGCGCCATCGGTGGGTTTAAGCACAAACAGTCCTGACCAACAGGTGTATGAAAAGGCGGGACTTCATGCGCGCTGCCGGTGGTGCGTCGGTGGCCGCGACGGCGGCCGCGGGCGCGGCACAGCCAGCCGCAGCCGCAGAGGAAGGAGGCGGCTCGGGCGGCGGCAATCTCGAGCCGGACTTCGGTGCCTATCTCGACGACGCCAATCTGTACGAGTCGGCCGAGGACCTCCGTGACCAGGACGAAGTGACCATCTCCGTCGGTGCCGGTGACGGACTGGCGTTCGACCCGCCAGCGATTTGGATTTCGCCGGGAACGACGGTGACGTGGGAATGGACCGGCGAGGGCGGCGCCCACAACGTCGTCGCAAACGAGGGACCGGCCGAACTCAACAGCGGGTCGCCCGTTGGCGAGGCCGGCACGACCTACGAGTTCGAGTTCACGGAAGACCACGCCGGCATCACGACGTATTACTGCAATCCGCACGAAGGACAAGGTATGAAGGGCGGTATCGCCGTCGGCGACGACGTGCCCACCATCGACACCAGCGGGCCGTCGCTGAAGGACCCCTCACACTTCGGCGTGGACATCCACGAGCACTGGGTCGGCGTCAGCGTCATCCTGATGATTACGGTGTCGCTGCTGTTCACGTTCTTCATGCTGAAGTACGGCGAGTCGCCGCACACGAGCGGAGGTAACTGACATGTCCGACAACAGCTACGGCGCGATACACCGGTACGAACCGGCGCGTGAGAGCACCGTCGCCGCGATTACCATCGTGTTGCTGTCGGTCATCCAAATCGTCTTCGTCGGCGTGTTCACCTACGGCTTCACCGCCGGGTGGGGCGTCGGTACCTCGACCGGTACGGAAGCCGGTAACGTCCTCCTCGGTCTGCTGCTCGCGGCCATCTTCATCAATCTCGCGTTCATCCTGCTGCTGTACCGCAAGGAGTTCCTCCCGGACGTGATGGTCGTCAAGAAGCGCCGCCGCAAGTGGGAGGACCTCTACATCCGCGAGGAGGACATGTACGGTGAGGAAATCACCGACGGCACGCTGGACAAACTGAAGCGTGCCATCTACCCATACTACAAGAAATAACAATGAGTGACAAATATCCGAGCGAATCCGGTCGTCGTCGCTTCGTCAAAGGCGTCGTCGGGAGCGCGGCCCTCTCCGGCGTCGGCGTCGGGGGTGCCGCAACCATCGACATCGCGACGCAGGCGGGTGGCGGTGGTGGCGGTCCGACGCAGTTCGCCGCCATCCAACAACTCGGCGGTCCAGCACCTCGTGGGATGCCGTACATCCCGCTGGAACTGGACGGCGAGGGCTACCTTCGCGGCATCTGGCCGGACGTCCAGACGGTGACCGAAGGCGGCGTCACCTACGATGTCGCCGAGATGGAGTTGGGCGGACAGACGTACTCCTCGGCGTGGTATCAGTACTGCGGCCGGCAGAACGCCGGTGGCGTCGAACCCAGCGCCGAGTTCGACAACTACTTCCGGTCCACTGCCTCCCCGACGTACGAGTGGCAAGCCGAAGAACTCAGCGAGGGCGACCGCATCCACATCGACGACTTCGAAGGCTACGAGGACTGGGGCAACGGCATCGGCGACGACGGAACCGGCAAACCCGCCTCGACAACGTGGCGTTCCGAAGGCGTCGAGGGACAACTGCCCGTGACGCTCATCCGGAGTACGCGTATCGAGGAGTTGGCCCAGGAGGACAGCGACGCCGGCAACTGGATCGAGGCCGCCTCGGCCAACGGCGTCATCGCGTACCTCAACGTCTGTACGCACTTCTGCTGTGTCCCCGGCTACAAGGACAGTCCGAGTGCCGCCCAGTACGACGCCGAAAACGGCGTCTACTGTCAGTGCCACCAGTCGACGTACGACCCCTTCACCCCCGAGTTCGGGACGTTCATCGCGCTCCCGCGACCTGACTAATAACCATGAGCCTAGAACGAAAAGACGAACACGACCACGAAGGGTGGATGGAGACGAAGGACCTCTCTCCCATCGAGGAGGTCTACCTCACCACCCTCATCTGGCTCGACAAACGGCTCCGCATCGTCGATTACCTGGAGCTGCTGGAGGACATGTACTACAAGACGAACCTCCAGATGCCGAAGAGCCACACCGAGCAGTACAACCTCGACAACAAGTTCTGGTACTGGTACCCGCTGTACGCGTTAGGGTCGTTCAGTACCATCGCATACGTGGTAGCCTCCATTACGGGTGCACTATTGGGCTTCTACTACGCCCCCTCGACGGCTGCACCGTCGGCGGATGCGGCCACCTCGGTCGCTTACTCGAACGTCCTGTTCATCATGGGCGATTTGAACTTCGGGACGTTCCTGCGGAGCCTCCACCGCTGGTCGGCGCAGGTGATGACCGCCGCGGTCTTCCTGCACATGCTCCGTGTGTACTTCACGGGCGCTTACAAGGAGCCGCGTGAGCTGAACTGGATTATCGGCATCGTCCTCATCTCGCTGACGATGGTGTTCGGCTACACCGGCTACCTGCTGCCGTGGAGCCAGCTGTCGTACTGGGCCGGCCAGATTGGCGTCGAGATGGCGCTGTCGATTCCGCTCATCGGCGACTGGGTGGCACAGCTCATCTTCGGCGGCTTCACGCTGGGTGAAGCGACGCTGCAACGAATGTACATCCTGCACGTCTTCCTGTTGCCGTTCGTGGTGACGCTCGTCATCGCCATCCACATCGGCATCGTTTGGATGCAGGGCATCGCGGAACCGCACTGATACAATGAGCAACGACGAACCCAAAACCGACGGCGGCGAACCGAAGACGGACGGAGGCGGTATCGTCCCACAGGACGACCAGGCTCCCACGTGGAGCGAGCGCAAGGAGCGCACCCAAGGGCTGGCTCGGCTGACCTACGAGTACTTCGAGCGGTCCCGACGGGAAGACGAAGACCTCCGTCGCGCATCGGACTACGTCGAGCGTGACGTGCTCGCGTTCCCGACGTGGCCCCACGAGATGATTCGCAATCTCGCGATTACGTCGTTCTTCCTCGGAGCGATGTTCTTCATCGCCGCGGCGATTCCGCCGCACATTCCGGGCCCGGCCGACCCCAACTCCACGCCGGCGGTCATCCTGCCGGACTGGTATCTGTACTGGTCGTTCGGCCTGCTCAAGCTGACGCCCATCAACCCCGAGCTGTCGCTGCTCGGCGGGCAGAAACTGATGTCGGACCGAACGTACGGCGTGCTCGCGAACCTCGTCGTCGTCGGCGTCATCGCCATCGTCCCGTTCCTGAACAAGGGCAGCGCACGGCGACCCGTCGAGGAGCCGTTCTGGGCGGCCGTCGGCGTCGGCGGCGTCGTCTTCGCGTTCACCATCGCGGTGCTCGCAGTCCAGAACCTCATCACGGACCTGCTCCCGATGACGTCCGGTGAGCTGTTCATCCTGACGTTCATGCTCCCGTTCGCGTTCGCCTTCGTCGCCTACTCGGTGCTGAAGACGATGCGCGAGGGGTACATGTTCGAACTCAACCGCCGGTACTACCGGCTCCGCCCGCCGAAGTAACGCGGCTCACCGTCTTTTCGTTCTCTCATGGTTTCAGACGACACTCCCGACGACGACGACAGCGACAGCACTGCCTCCGACGACGACCCTCGCGTCTCCGATGCGGAGATGGCGGTCGGCGCCTCGGGTCGGGACATCGTGGTACCGCTGCGGCTGTACAAGACGGTCACCGTCTTCTCGACGCTCATCGCCATCGTCTCGATTCTCGGGGGGTTCGTCCTGCTGGACCGCGGCACCCAGCGTGCGACGGCGAGTCCGGAGGACGTGAACCTGCTTCTCGTCGCCGTCGGGCTCGCGCTCATCGTCGGTGGGAGCGCAGTGTACGCGTTCTCGACTCGCTTCCGGACGGCGGGAATGGGAAAGTCTAAAGACGACACCGCCGAAGATTCGGATAATGGCTGACGAATTCGCGAAAGGACTCGCCATCCTCACGGGCGGGGGTCTCGTCTGGATGGCTATCTCCGCGTGGCTGACGACCGAGAGCTTCGAAGGGACACAGCTCATCGCGCCGCCGCCGGAGGACCCCGGCACGTACGCCGAGTTGGTGTTGCTCCTCCGTGACGTGACCGCCGGGTTCGTCATCATCGGGGTCATCACGTTCTGGTTCCTCATCCCGGCGTTCTACGAACTTCGCGATTACTTCGACGAGCGAAGCGCCGAGGCGTAACGTCGACGCTCAGTCGACAGCAACACGGAAAGCGGTGTGACTCTCCTGGCGGCAGTTCGACACGCACAGCAGTTGCTCGTCCGTCAGGAACGATTATCGAAGCGACGCGTGGCGTCAACGGACAGCTATCGGAGCCGCGTTCGGTGGGTCCACCGGTCGGATACGAGCCAGCGTAAAAAGAGACGAGTGCTCCGACCGGTCAGACGATGGCGCTCCAGAACGGCCGAACGAGGAAGAACAGCGTCTGGTAGGCGATGTACGCGAGTGCGAAGCCGGAGGCAGCGAGGGAGCCCCACGGCCGTTCGACGTCCCAGTCCTGCCGCGCTTCGACCTTCCGGGATTCGAACTCGAAGACGTCGGCGACGACCATCGTGACGACGAACAGCGAGACGACGAGGCCCGCGTGGCGGTTGACCGTGAGGTAGTAGAACCCCCCGACGACGAGCAGGAAGTTCGTCGCGACGCGGAGCGGGTTTCGACTGACGGCGTCGGCGCCGTCTTTGGCTTGCTTTGCGATTCGTCTGTACTCGATGCCTCGGCCGAGAACGTTGAGGAGGATGAGCGCCAGCAGCACGTACCCGATGACCGGCGCGAGATACGTATCGACCGGGCCGAACAGCGTAACCGATGGGTCCATACGTTGGCGTCGGCACGGAGCCCATTAATGTGTTTCCAAATCCCGGGCGCTATCGTTCCCGGTCGACGACGAACTCGGCGAACGACCGGAGCTTCCGTTCTGCCCCGTCTTCGAGGTCGACATCGTCGAGGTGAGACTGCGACTCCGCCGAGAGGTCTTCGGCGACGCCGCGTGCATACTCGACGCTTCCGGCGGATTCGAGGATGTCGATGGCTTCCATGACCTCCTCGTCGGTGTTCTCTTCGGCCCACAGCAGTTCCTCGAGGCGTGCCACGTCCTCCGCGGGCGCGTTGTCGGCGGCGTGGATGACCATCAGGGTCTTCTTCCCTTCGCGGATGTCGTTTCCGACGCCCTTTCCGAAGGAGCCGCCTTCCTCCATCGCGTGTTCGACGTCGAGTACGTCGTCGGCGATTTGGAAGGCGACGGCCATGTCCTCGGCGTAGTTCGCGACGGCGTCCTCGGCGTCGGGGTTCTCGGTGACGATGGCGGCCAATCGGGCGACGATGCGCCCGAGACAGCCGGTCTTGCAGGCGCACATCTCGAGGTACTCGGGTTCGGTGATGCGGACCTCCTTCTCGTTGTGCCAGCAGATGTCCATCCCCTGGCCGAGATGCGTCCGGTTGAGTTCGAAGGTGAGCATCTCGTAGGCGGCCAGTCGGGTTTCGGCCGGAAGGTCGGCCGGGTTCCGCGTGATGACCTTCAGCGGGAGGAAGTACATCGCGTTGCCGGCGTTGAGCGCCACGTCCATCCCGTGGGTGTGGTGGAGTGCGGGACTGCCCCGGCGGTGGGTCGCACCGTCCTCGACGTCGTCGACGATGATGGTCCCGTTGTGCAACACTTCGGGGATAGTGGCGTACTCGAGGAACTCCTCGGGGTCCTCGCCGAAGGCATCGACGAACAACAGAAAGAGGACGGCCCGCCAGCGCTTGCCGCCGCGGTCCAGCAGGTCCCAGATGGGGTCGGCGAGGGCGTGCTGTATCGCCGTCGGGTCGTAGGCGAACGTCGCCTCGCCGAAGAACTCCGTGAGGTACGCCTCGTCGACCTCGCGGGGGAGCAGCGACTCGATGGTCTCGTCGACTATCGGCCGCCACTCGTCGAGTACGCTACGCATATCTCCCCCGTTGCAGTGGCGGGACAAAAACCCTCCCGTGCGTCGGTCGCGGACGGGGCCTTTTTGCCCTCCCCGGCCGTCCCTTCGGGCAGATGAGTCAGCGCGTCGGTGTCGTCGGTGACGAGGCGTTCGCGGCGGCCGTCGAAGCAGCCGGCGGCGACCCGGTCGTCGGGGCGGCGAGTGACCTCGACGGAATCGAGGTCGCCGTCGCGGACGGCGAAGCCGCGGTCGTCGACCTGTTGCGGGCGGAGGTCGGGG
>NZ_WPCC01000032.1 GCF_009741925.1 Natronomonas sp. CBA1123 | reverse complement strand
CGAAGCCGCGCTCCCGACCGTCCCCGGACAGACGGCACCCCGGACCGTCCCCACCGTCACCACGTCGCTGTCGGAACTCCAGCGCGGCGTCGACGGGCGACTTCAGCGCGCGAGCGACCCGATGGCGATTGCCCGTGGCCCATCGCTGCCGGAGGCGTCCACCGACGAGGAGGGCAGCGAATGACCCGCCGACAGCGACGCTGGGGTGGCGGCCTCGCGGCGAGTGTCTTCCTCGCGGCCGTCGGCGTGTTCGACGGCAACGGCGCGTTACTCCTCGCCGCCGCCATCCCGCTTGCGTACGTCGCGGCCGACGCCATCTCGGACGTCACCGTTCCCGACGCCATCTCGATAACCAGACAGATCGACCCGACGCCGGCCCCGCCCGGCCGCCCGGTCACCGTCTCGCTCACCGTCTGGAACGACTCCGAGCGGACGGTTCCCGACCTCAGGGTAGTCGACGGGGTTCCGGCAGACCTCGCGGTCGTCGACGGGACGCCGCGAGGCGGGACCTCGTTGGCGCCCGGCGAGGAACTCACGCTCGAATACGCCGTCGCGGCACGGCGCGGCACCTACGAATTCGAACCACCGCAACTCCGGGCCCGCGGGTTCGGCGCGGGCACCGTCGAGACGGCACGGCGCGTCGCCGACGGCGACAGGCGTCTGGTCTGCCGTCTCGATGCCGACGCCCCACCCATCGAGGAACACGGCGACGCACGGCCGGGCCGACTCGAAAGCGACGCTGCCGGCGCGGGCGTCACGTTCCACTCCACGCGGGAGTACTACGCCGGCGACCCCGCCGAGCGAATCAACTGGCGCCACTACGCGAAACGGGGCGACCTCGCGACCACCAACTACGAGCGCACCGTCGCCGCGACGACGATTCTCGTCATCGACGCCCGGATTCGGAACCGGGTCGTCGCCGGCCCCGGTCGCCCGACGGCCGTGGAGTTGGGGACTTACGCGGCGACACACGCGCTCACGAACCTCCTCAGACGCGGCCACGACGTTGGCGTCGTCGTCTTGGGTCTCGACGGCCCCGGGCCGGCCGGGCTCTACTGGCTGCCGCCGGCCGCGAGCAGACAGCAGCGCGCGAAAGCCCTCGAGTTGTTCCGGACGGCCAACGAGGCCGCGGGCCGTCCGGCGAACGAATCGGCGCAGGTCAGACGCGTCATCGAGTTGCTCCCGCCGGGTGGACAACTCCTCACCTTCTCGCCGGTCCTCGACGACCGGGCCGTCGAGTCGGTCGAGACGTGGCGAGCGGCCGACGTTCCCGTCGTCGTTCTCTCGCCCGACATCGTCCCGGAGAACACCGTCAGCGGCCAGTACGTCCAGGTTCGGCGACGGACCCGACTCGCCCGGTGTCAGCGAGTCGGTGCCCGAACGGTCGATTGGCGCCGCGGGACGCCGCTTCCGGCCGTCTTGGCCGAGGCCTTCGCCGCCGACGCACGCCTCGCTCCGAACCGACGACGGGGCCGCGCTGCCGGGGGTGACGGCCAGTGACGATACCGATTCCACTCCTCGACCGCTCGTCGGCCGTCGGCGACGAGGGGCGCCCCCGCGCGGCCAGCCTCGCGGTCGCCTCCTTCGTCGTCGCGGTGCTCGTCACCGCGGGTGGGTTCGTTATCGGCCAACCCGACCTCCTGCTTTCGCTCGGTTCGGTGACTGGACTGGCCGGGGCCGGCCTCGCGCTGCTGGACCGCGAGCGGTTCGTCCACCTGCTGGCCGGCCACTGCCTGTTCGTCTGGTTCGGGGCGCCGCTTTCGCTTCTCGTCGTCTTCGCACCACTCGTCGGCCGGGTCGGCGTCGCCGTCGTCGGATTCGCGCTGGCGCTGTTCGGCCTCGCGATGACGTGGGGCAACGCCGGCACTCGAAGACACCTCAGCGACGGTCTCTCGGCGAGTACGCTCGCCTTCGCGGCGGCGATACTGTGGCTCGTCGGGTTCGCTGCCGTCGCCGGCGGCCTCGCGCTCGCGGAACTGTCGGTCGAGGCTCTCGTCGACCAGTCGACCGCCGCCGGGGGGGCTGGCGAGTCTGTTCGTCGTCGTCGCCTACGCGGGGGCGGGCGTCGCCGTCGCGATTCGGTGGCTCCCGATTCGACAGTTGACGCCGCGTTCGCGGCGCCCGGCCGTCGAGAGACGGGTCGCTGTTCTCCGGCGGTATGCTCTCGGAACGATTGCCGCCGCCGTGCTCTCGCTTTTGGCTGTCTCCCTGATTCGGGCCTCGGGCGGCTTCGAGCCCCTCGGGGGGACGGCGCTTGCCACCGGGTTCAGCGCGCTGTCGTCGCCGTTCGTGATCTGGCCCGCCGTCACCGTCGGGACGGTCGGCATCCTCGCCGGCGCCGTCGCGCTCACGCTCCGTCGACTGGCCCGCGACAGCGACCCGGCGTCGGCCGAGCGCCTCGCCGCGGTCATCGCCGGGTTCGTTCTCGCCGTGGCCGCCGTCGTTGCGGCCGCCCTCGTGGCCGTCTCTCCCCTCGTCGGCGCGGTTGTGTTCCTCGGAGTCCTCGCCGCTCCGCTGGCGCTCGTCGTCTGTCTCGCGATACTCGTCCTCGGTATCGACATCGGAATCCTCCCGGACCGAGCAAGCGGTGCGGCGACGGCGGCGTTCGGGCTGGTCGTCTCGGCCGTCGGCTTCGCTCGAATCTCGGTGCCGGTGACGTTCGCCTGTGTCGCCGTCGCGCTGCTCGTGTGGGACCTCTCGTCGTTCGGGTTCGGCGTCACCGCCGAACTCGGTCGAATCCCCGAAACACGGCGTCTCGAACTGGTCCACGCCGTCGTCGGTGTCGGCGTCACGGTGGCCGTCGTCGTCGCTCTCGTTGCCGTCGACACGCTCCGGACGGGCGTCTTCGCCGGCACCGGCGGAACCGTCCCAGCGGTCGTCGCCTGTCTCGGCGCGCTCGCGCTGCTCGGGACGCTCCGCGGATAGCGGCCGGACATTCTTGTAGCCGCCCGTCGAACGACGGCCATGAACGAACCGGACGCAACCGTCGACGACCCCGAGGCGACGGTGCAGTCCGTGGTCGAACGCATCGAGTCTGCCGCCGTCGTCGACCGCCGCGTCCTCCGGAGCATCCTCTCGGCGGTCGTCGCCCGCGGCCACGTCCTCATCGAGGACGTTCCCGGAACGGGCAAGACCGTCACCGCCCGCGTGCTGGCGGAGTCGCTCGGCCTCGATTTCAACCGCATCCAGTTCACGCCGGACCTCCTGCCCGCCGACATCACTGGCTCGACGGTGTACGACGAACACGAGGGCACCTTCGAGTTCGCCGAGGGGCCGGTGTTCACGAACGTCGTGTTGGCCGACGAAATCAACCGCGCGCCGCCGAAGACCCAGGCCGCCCTGCTCGAAGCGATGGAGGAACGACAGGTCAGCGTCGACGGGACGACCTACCCCCTCCCGGAGCCGTTCCTCGTCATCGCGACCCAGAACCCCGTCGAACAGGAGGGGACGTTCCGTCTCCCCGAGGCCCAACGCGACCGCTTCAGCGTCAAGACCTCCTTCGGTTACCCCGATGTCGAGGGCGAGATGGGGCTGTTGGCCCGCCGGGACGACCGCCGGGAGCTCTCACCTTCCGTCGAGGCGGTCGTCTCTCCCGAGACGGTTCGAGCCTTGCAGTCGCTGGCCGAGGACGTCCACGTCGACCCGAAGATTCGCCGATACATAATCGACCTCGCGCGGACCACTCGACGGGACGACCGGACCGAAATCGGCGTCTCTCCCCGTGGCGTCCAGCGTATCTTCGAAATCGCACGCGCCAGTGCGGTCATCGACGGCCGCGAGTACGCCACCCCGAGCGACGTGAAGAGCCTCGCGGAAGCGACGATGGCTCACCGCCTCCTGTTGACGACCGAGGCCACCGTCGAGGGCGTCGACGAGCGTGCCGTCGTCCGGTCGGCGCTCGAAGACGTCGACATCCCTGCGGTGTCACCGGACGCCAACGACCCGACGGCGGAGGACGACCGAGAGTCGACGGAACCGACCGACCCCGAAGCAGACGACTCGACGGCCGGGGCGTTCGAGTTCGATTCGGACGCGACGCCGAACGCGGCCGCTGACGGACGCGACTCCGATTCGTCGTCCTGAAACGGGAACACAGAATTCAGTCCGCGCCGCCAGCGATGGCACCGCCGGGTTCGCCCGGTTTGGGAACCGCCTCGGGTTCGAGCGCCGTCCGGGCCTCCGCGGAGAGTTTGTTCATCACCGCACGTCCCTCCCGTTCGCGGGTGATGATGTCGTCCTCTTCGAGTCGCTGAAGGTGGTGGGTAATCGTACTCGGGTCCCGACCGAGTTCCCCCGCGAGGTCGCTGACCGACGCCGACCCGAGGCGCGCGATGGCGTCGATGATACTCGCCGTCGAATCGTCGTTGAGTGCGGCGGCCAACTCGATTCCCTCGGCGTACGCCGGGTAGAATCGACGCTTCCCACGGAGCTTCGCCCCGGAAACGAGGTCTTCGCGCTCGAGAACTCGCACGTGGTGTCGCGTTGTCGACAGCGGGAGGTCGGCTTCCTCCGAGACCTCCGAGAGGTACGACCCCGGCGCCTCGTTGACGATTTCGTAGACGCGCTCGCGGGCCTCGTGTTCCAGCGGGTCGGAATCGTCGTAGCGGCTGTATCGGAGGGGGAAGAAGAACGGTCGGAGTTTCTCGACCAGCGAGGCGAGGGTGAACCGGGGCATCGCCGCGAAAGCGCCCATCGCCGACGCGCCGACGCCGGCGCTGCCGGAGAGGAACGCGCTCCCACGGAAGGCGGCGACCGCTGCGACGGCACCGAGGCTGACTGCGGCACCGCCTGTGGGGGCGGAGGGGAGAGGTTGTCCGCCGGTACCACCGGCGCCGCCGGCACTCATCGCTGCACCGGCCGGGGCGTCGTTCCCGTCGTCGAGGACGATTTCGTCGAACTCGCTATCGGAGTCCGTTGCCGCCGATGTACCGACGGCGCCGACCAGCACCTCGTCACCCCCGGAAGTCAGTGTCCCGCCGACGGTCGTCAACGTGGCCGTGGTGGTCGTCACCGTCGTCCCGACCGCGTCATCGGATTCGACTCCGGTGTCGGTCTCCAGCGTCTCGACGGCCAGCTCCGAACCACTTCTCGTCTCGACGTAGAGTCCCTCGAAGCGGTGCTCGTCGAGCGATTCGGCGTTCTCGAGGTCGCCGATGTAATCGAGTGCGTCTGTCCGCCAGTCGATGTCGTCCGTGGAGTCTTCGGCCGTGTCGCCGGCCTCATCCGTCGCGTTCTCGACCGTGTCGTTGATTCCACCGGCCGTGTCGTTGACACGGTTTCGCACGCCTGTACTCGAGTCGTCGTCCCCTTCTCGGTCGCCAGAGGTGGTATCATCGGTCGAGTCGTCCGTCGTGTCAGCCGTCGATTCGTCCGAACTCGACGCGTCGTCGGAATCGTCACTCGCGTCGTCGTCCGTACTATCGCTCGTGCTGTCGCCCGAATCGCCGTCGGTATCGTCGCTCGTGTCGCCGTCGGTATCCGCTTCACCGTCGTTCGTATCGTCGTTCGTGTCGTCCGAAGTGCTGTCCCCGTCCTCGCTGTCGCCGGAGCCGAACGTGTCGTTCAGTCCATCTTCGAAGGTCGACGAACTCGCAGCTGCGACGGGCGCTCCCACCGCCGAGCAAACGACGAGCAGCGCTGCCAGCACAGCGAGGAGTCGCCGCATGTGGGTGTTTGACATGGTTGGGCCCCGAAACCGAGTTAGCGAACGTATCGACTGTCTATTTAAATCGATTGTGCTGGTGATGTATGGGTGTATAAGTGAGGTGTCGACCCAGAACCGCAAGAGTGCGGGCCGAACGCGAACGCGGACCTGGAATTGCCTTTTGTTTCTAAACACCTATATAAATACACTAGCCAAAACGTCCAAAAGTGACAATATTTGCACCGGCGTTGTTCGTGAATATCCAACCCCGTTCCGCCGCGTCCGGTCAGAGGTTCTCGCGCTGATAGCTCCCGTCGTAGGTCCCCTCGTGGTCGGCCTCCGCGAGGACGAACTGTGCGATTCGGGCGCCGGCCTCGATTTCGATATCGTGGTGGACTTCGAGAAGCCCCTCGC
Organism: Natronomonas sp. CBA1123; assembly: GCF_009741925.1. GTDB lineage: Archaea > Halobacteriota > Halobacteria > Halobacteriales > Haloarculaceae > Natronomonas. Next base: position 29,123 of record NZ_WPCC01000032.1, on the reverse strand, counting down.
CTTTCCCCTCGTAGCCGGCGTCCCAGACGGCGGTGTCGAGCATACAGGAGTTCCGCAACAGCGACGACCGCGGGTAGATGAAGCCGATGTGGTCGTCGGGTATCGAGACGATTTCGGCGTACTGGACGATGTAGCCGCCCGGTGGGAGGTAGTACGTCTCGTTTTCGTCGGTCACCTCGTCGATGGATTCGCCCTCCACGACGGGGTCTGCGGGACGGCGATGCCGCGTCCCGATATCCTTGCCGTCGCGGCCGATGCGTCCCGGTTCGCGCTGTTCGTACACCGCCTGGAGCGTCACATCGACGCCGTTCGGCTGGACCTGCTCGTCCGTCGTCGGCGTGACGTGGTCGGCGACGAAGGCACCGCTTCGGTACATACGACCGGTCACTCCGGCCGTCGACAAATCGCTTGCGCTCGTCTCTCGTAGGGTCCGACCGGCTTTTAGGGCCGCGCGACGAACGGCCCGCCATGGACGCAGACACCTTCGAAGAACAGAAGTACGTCGACTACTTCCCGCAACTCCAGCAGGCCTACAAGAACGCGTTCAACCGCGTCAACGAGACGTACGACTCCACGCTGGTCCACGGCATCGACCAGCAGATTCTCAACGAATCCGAGCCGTTCTACGACGACGAGGAGGGGTTCTATCTCGAGTTGCCCGAGGACCCCTACGACCGACTGACGGGCGTCCTCGTCGACGAGGAGAAGTTCGAGGCGGTACTGGACGAGTACGTCGAGGAAATCGAACGGGAGTTAGAGCGGGTTTTCGACGCCTGAATCAGCTCTCACAGCCAGCGCCGTTCCACACCGCGAGCGCTCCTTCGTTGTCGACACGGACGAGCACGCGGACGCACTCGGCGCCCTCGTTGACGCCGTCGGTCACGCTCGCGGTCCGTATCTCACCGTCGTCGAGACGGGCGTGGATGCGGTAGGCGCCCGGTTCGTCGTTCCACTCTCCCTCGATGGTGGTGCTCGACCCGCCGGCTTCGAGCTGGTAGGTGCCGAGGTGGAGCATCCCGTCTCCGGCCTCGACAGCCAGTTGCACCTGGTGGCTCTCCTCGTGGTTGTTCTGGACGGAGAGCTCGCCGAGTTCGACCGTTTGGGTGTCATTGTCGTCGTCGTCGTCATCGGCCGCGTCGGCGATGTTCCCTTCGGCGTTCGGTTCCCCATCGTCTCCTAAGACGCCCAGACAGCCTGCACTGGCGGTTGCGACGCCGGCAGCCGCGAGCAGATGGCGACGAGTTGGCATACCTGCTAGCGGGTCTGAATCGACATAAACTCCCGTCAGACGCCCGTCTCCCGCGTGTCACACCATCCGGTAGCGGTGTCGGTCTCGGCGGGCGGTCCGACCGGAGCCAAATCTTCATACGGCTGCGCTGCATACGCTGGCACATGAGTACCGAATCCGCCGACGCCGACGAGGACCTTCGCGAGCGCATCAGCAACTTCCTCCGCCGGAACTTCCCGCAGATTCAGATGCACGGTGGCAGTGCCGCCGTCCAGAACCTCGACCGCGAGGCGGGCGAGGTCACCATCATGCTCGGCGGCGCCTGCTCGGGCTGTGGTATCTCCCCGATGACGATTCAGGCCATCAAGTCCCGCATGACACAGGAAATCCCCGAAATCGACACGGTCCACGCCGACACCGGCATGGATGGCGGCAGCGAGGGAATGGCTGGCGGCCAGATGTCCCCCTCCTTCCCGGGCCACGAGGGCGGCGACGACGAGGCCGACGAAGGCCCCGAAGCCCCGTTCTAAGCTCTTCTAACGGCTAATCGTTTCGACCGCGACGACACACCAGTCGTTTTAAGCCCGAAACCCCCTGACCACCGGTATGGACACCGACGGTCGGAACGTGCTGTTCGTCGTCATGGACACCGTCCGAAAGGACCACCTGACGCCGTACGGCTACGACCGCGAGACGACGCCGACGCTTTCGGCGTTCGCCGAGGAGGCACTCGTCTACGAGGAGGCCGTCGCACAGGCGCCGTGGACGCTCCCCGTCCACGCCTCCATGTTCACGGGGCTGTACCCCGGCGAGCACGGCGCCTCCCAAGAGGCCCCGTATCTCGCCGACGGAACGGCGACGCTCGCCGAAGCGATGTCGGCCGCCGGCTACGCCACCGCCTGTTACTCCTCGAACGCCTGGATTACCCCCTACACCCGTCTGACGAGTGGCTTCGACCAACAGGACAACTTCTTCAAGGCACTTCCCGGCGACACGTTCTCGGGCGCGCTCGCGAACCTCTGGCAGCGCGTCAACGACAGCGACCGCCTCCGCGGCGTCGCCGACCGCCTCGTCGAGTTGGGCAACGAGGTCCACGAATACCTCGCAAGCGGCGAGGGCGAGGACTCGAAGACGCCACAGATAATCGACGACACAATCGACTTCGTCGACGACAACGACGAGTGGTTCGCGTTCATCAACCTGATGGACGCACACCTGCCGTACTACCCACCCGAGCAGTACCGCGAGGAGTTCGCCCCCGGCGTCGACCCCCACTCGGTGTGCCAGAACTCCAAGGAGTACAACTCCGGCGCCCGCGAAATAACTGATGCGGAGTTCGACGACATCCGCGGCCTGTACGACGCCGAAATCCGCCACATCGATTCGGAACTCGACCGGCTGTTCTCGCATCTGAAGGCCACCGGCCAGTGGGAGGAGACCGTCGTCGTCGTCTGTGCCGACCACGGGGAACTCCACGGCGAACACGGCCTCTACGGCCACGAGTTCTGCATCTACGACCCGCTGGTGAACGTCCCGCTGATGGTGAAACACCCCGACCTCTCGACCGGCCGAACCGACGAGCAAGTCGAACTGCTGGACCTCTACGACACCGTCTTGGAGTCGGCCGGAGCCACGGAAGCCGCCGACCGCGTCGGAGCGCGCTCCTTCGAGGCGGGCCGGTCGCTGCTCTCAGAGGACCGAGACATCACGGATGGCGAGTTCGCCTTCGTCGACTACCACCGCCCGGTGGTCGAGTTGAACCAACTGGAGACGAAGGCCGCCGAGGCAGGTATCGAACTCGAAGAGGAGTCGCGGTTCTACTCCCGGATGCGGGCCGCACGCCGCCCCGACGGGAAGTACATCCGCAACGAGCGCATCGCCGACGAGGCCTACCGACTCGATTCCGACCCCGACGAGACGGAACGGGTCGATACCGACGACCCAGTGGTCGGCGAGGTGCTGGCGGCCCTGGAGCGCTTCGAGGCGCGGGCCGGAAGCGAGTGGGACGACTCGGCCGACGCCGACGGCTCACTCGAGGAGATGGACGAGGAGGCCAAACAGCGGCTGCAAGACCTCGGCTACGTGGAGTGAGGCCGTTGGCTGGGTGTAAACTGTGACGGTCGAAAAAGTCGGTCGGAGGGGTGCGACGGCACTCAGGCCGCGGCCATCCGCTCGTTTTCGGCGAGTTCCGCTTCGATGAGTTCCTTGGAACTCTCGAGGCTGTGGCGGAACTGTCGTTCGTTGTACCGCTTGGCGACCGGCTCCATGATACGGTCGAGCAGCGAGTCGCCGAACTCGTAGTCGACGAACTCGACGATGGTCGTCACGCCGTCGGATTCGGAGTAGCGGTAGTCGGCCGTGCCACTGAGGCCGTCGCTCTCGAAGGAGACCTCCACGTGGGCGTCGGGTTCGAGGATACGCTGGACCATCTCGCCCTCGTTGCCGATGCCGAGGACGCGGAACGTCGCGTCCATGCGGGTCTCGTCGTCGCTGGATTCGGTAATCTCCAATTGGGAGATGCTCGCGTGCGTTCGCGGCCAGTTCGCGGGGTCGGTCATGAACTCGGAGACGTGCTCTACGGGCGCTGCAACGTCGATTGTGTGTTCGAAGGTAGGCATTGCTATCAACTCTGTCGTCACTCCGACCGTCGTACTCGCCCCGGTTGGGAGAATCGTAGGGTGTACCGGGTGACTGCCTCTCTATACGCGCTCTGAGATAATAAAGCAGTAGTGAGCAGTGCTGACAGCCGTCCGATGGCTGCTATCGCTGGCTCAACGTCCCTCGACGTGGTCGGCCTCCCACGCATACAGCAATCCGGCGAGCGTCGCGTTGACCGGGACGTCGACGCCCAGTTCCTCGCCGCGGTCGACGACGTAGCCGTTGATGGCGTCGACCTCCGTCCGCCGGCCGGCGAGGACGTCCTGTCGCATCGAGGAGGTGTTTTCGGCGGTGGCTTCGGCGACCGTTTCGAGGGCCGCGACGGCTTCCTCGGGTGAGAAGTCGACCCCCTCGGCGCGTGCGACGGCTGCGACTTCACGGGCGGCGGCCGTCGCTACGACGTTGGCGTCGCCGCCCAGCAACGCGCCGTTGTCCGTGTCGGCCAACGCCGTCGTCGCGTTGATACCGGCGTTGACGGCCAGTTTCTCCCAGAGTCGACGCGGCATGTCCGCCGCGACCGTGGTGACGATACCGGCGTCTTCGAAGGCGCCCCCGACGCGGTCGGCCACCTCCGAGTGTCCTCCTTCGCGTGGCCCCAGCACCGTCTCGCCGACGCCGGTACAGCGGACGACACCCGGCGAATCCAGCATCGCGCCGTAGGTGCAGGTGCCGGCCAACACCGTCGCGTCGAGTCGGTCGGCCAGCAGTTCTTCGTTTCCCATGCCGTTCTGTAGCGACAGACACCACTCGAGGTCCGTCTCTGTCAGCGCCGCGGCCGCCTCCGCTGTGTCGAAGGATTTCACGCAGACGACGGCGAGGTCGGCTTCGGCTGGCGGTTCGGTGTCGGCGTCCGGGAACACCGTCGTCTCGATGGCACCTTCGATACGGAGGCCCGTCTCGCGGACTCGGCTGACGTGTGGGTCACGGCCGACGAGCGTGACGGCGTGTTTGCGGGCCAACAACCCGCCAAGCAGGCTGCCGAGGCTGCCCGCGCCGAAGACGACGACATCCATACCGCTGGAACGGGGCGCTGCGGTAGAAAAACGGTCGGTTCCCGCTCAATCCTCCTGCCAGTAGTATATTTCCTCACTTTCGGCGCCACAGGAAGGACACGTCTCGGGAATGTCGTCGATGCTACCCATCTCGCCACACTCCCAGCAGCGCCACATCAGCGTCTTCTCGCCGGCCTTGCTCTCGGCCTGTGTCATCGTCGAGACGCCCTTGGCGCTGGAGACGTAGAACCCCGAATCGTCGAACGCACGGACGCGGCCCAACTCCTCGCCGTCGGCGTCGTAGACGGTCTGTCCGAACTGTACCTGTCGCTGTCGTTGCTCGGTCGCCATACACATTGGTACGCCATCACACATCAAAAAACCGCCGGCAGTTCACCGCCTACTCCGTGGTCGTCTCTTCGAGGTCTTTGTCGCCTTGGTGGATGGCGATGCCATCCTTTGCGACTTTCTCGGCGAGGACGGCGCATTTCACTCGCATCGGGCTGAGGTCGACACCGAGCATCTCCTCGATGTCCTCGCGTTCCATCCCGCGGACCTCCTCGAGGCTCTTGCCTCGGAGTTCCCCCGAGAGCATGCTCGCGGAGGCCTGACTGATGGCACAGCCGTCGCCGATGAAACTAACGCCCGCTATCGTGTCGCCGTCGTCGGCCAGCTTCAGGAACATCTTGATGGTGTCGCCACACATCGGGTTCTCGCCGACGTGTTCGATGTCCGCATCCTCGAGTTCCCCGTAGTTGCGGGGGTTCTTGTAGTGGTCGAGGATTTGCTGCCGATACATATCCGTGCCGGGTCCCATTGTTGTCGAACACGAGGGGAATGACGAGTAAAAGCCCACCGGTCGTGTGAGTCCGTGCCGATGCCGAGAGCGCAAGGCCGAATACCCCCGGGCGTCCACACCGCGACATGAGCGACGACTCCGAGTCGGCAGTCGACGCCGCCGACAGCGAGGCCTCCCCCGACGAACCGGCCTCCGACCCTCGCCTCTCCGACGACGGCGTCATCCTCGCGCTGGCCGGCGCCGCGTGTCTGCTCGCCGCCGGTACGGCCTACTCGCTGGACCAACCCAGCCCCGTCGTCGTGTTCGCGATACTGGCTGGGATTCCGGCCGTCGTCGCGGTCGGCGGGGACCTCCTCACCGACTACACCCCGGGACTCCGAGCGCATCTCCTCCTCGGCGTCGCCGCCCTCGTCGGGGCCGTCGCCGCCGTCCCCGGCGAACACTACGTCAACGTCGCCACGCTCGGCGTCGCCTCGCTGATGGGACTCGGCCGGGTGTTTGAGGTCGAAGTGCGGGGAACGGGAGACTCCTGACACCTCGGAGACGCTCGCTCCCGAGACGCTCCGCCCTCGGCGCCTCGCCTCTGAAGTAATAAACTACTTTGATAATACAGGGTTGTTGTTATATCGTTTCGTAGTGACCACGGCGTATGGCCATTGGGTGGGACCATTCGAGTAAGACGAACCTGTGGGCGAGGCGAGTTCGGGGCTTCCGATGATGAATCCTGAGATGTGTATGGAGTGTGCCTGTTCGCGAGAGCTCCGATTCCGGCCCTCGAACGAGCGCATCGAGTGTGACTGTGGGGCCGTCTACGCGGTCGCCGTCACGAAAATACGACGTGGTGAGGAGGAGTGATGTCCGTCGGTCGTACAGCGATGATACCCGTCAGCTGAACAGTTCCCGGGCCTCGTCGACGGCGTCGACCAGTTCGTCGACTTCCTCCTTCGTGTTGTAGAGGTAAAACGAGGCACGCGCCGACGCCGCCGTCCCGAGTACGTCGTGCAGCGGCTGGGTACAGTGGTCGCCGGCGCGGATGGCGACGCCGTAGTCGTTGAGGATGCTGGAGAGGTCGTGAGCGTGGAGTCCCTCGACGTTGAACGCGACGAGGCCGCCGCGGTCGTCGGCCGGCGGGCCGTACACCTCGACGTCGTCCCATTCGGTGAGGCGGTCGTAGGCGTACTCGGCGAGTTCGGCTTCGTGGCGCTGAATCGCCTCCATCCCGATGTCGTCAAGGTAGTCACAGGCCGCCGCGAGCGCGATGCCCTCACAGATGTTCGGCGTGCCGGCCTCGAACTTCCAGGGAAGTTCGTTCCACGTCGCGTCCTCGAAGGTGACCTTCAGTATCATGTCGCCGCCGTAGAGGTACGGCTCCATCTCCTCGAGGATGTGCTCTTTCCCGTAGAGGACGCCGATGCCGGTGGGACCGGCCATCTTGTGTCCGGAGAAGGCGAGGAAGTCGGCGTCGATGGCCTCGACGTCGACGGGGCGGTTCGGAACCGACTGGGCGGCATCGACGAACATGTAGGCGTCGTGGTCGTGGGCGATGTCGGCCAGCTCGGAGACAGGGTTGATGGTGCCGAGAGTGTTGGAAACGTGGACCGCAGAGACCATCGCCGTATCGTCGGTGATGAGTTCGCGGGCCGCGTCCATGTCCAGTCGTCCCTCGTCGGTGATGGGGATGTACTTGCAGTCGGCGCCCGTTCGCTTGGCTATCTGTTGCCACGTCACCAGCGAGGCGTGGTGTTCCATCTCCGTGAGCACCACTTCGTCGCCGGGGCCGAGTTCGTTCAACCCCCACGCGTAGGCGACGAGGTTCATCGATTCGGTGGTGTTCTTGGTGAACACGATTTCCTCGCGGCCAGCGGCCCCGATGAACTCCGCGACGCGGTCGTGGGCCTCCTCGTAGGCGATGGACGCCTCCTGGCTCAGTTGGTGGATGCCCCGGTGGACGTTGGCGTTGTAGTTGCGGTAGTAGTCGGTGATGGCCCCGATGACCTGTTCGGGGGTTTGCGTCGTCGCCGCGTTGTCGAGGTAGACGAGGTCCGTCCCGTTGACCTCCCGCTGCAGAATCGGGAAGTCCTCGCGGAGGGCCTCGACATCGAGTGGCTCGACCTGTTGGCTCATTACCGGGTAAAGGGGTTGGAGGCTGGTTACTCCTTCGGTCCCACGGGCCGCTATGTGGGGATTGAAGAGACAGGGGGCGAATACTGTGGTGGATGCGTCTCTCGCTCTCCGGCCGGACATCGACGGCCCTCGTCTTCGGGTTCGGGGCCTCCCTCGCCGTCGTTCACGCCTCTCACGCCCTCTCACACGAGACGCTGGCCGCCGGAACTGTTCTCGGCGCCGTCGTCCCGTTCGGTCTCGCGGTCGCGATTGCAGCCGTCCCCATCGCGCTGTATCGGGGCGACCGCGACGTGGTCCCGGTTATCGCGGCGTGGGTCCTCCTCGGTGCGGCCACGCTCGGCGTCGTCTCGACCGCCGTCGTCGCCCACCAGTTCGTCGAGGGAGTTCTCGTCGTGGAGGCGCTGTTCGTCGTCGCGGCGGCGGCCACGGGCGGCGGGCTCTTGGGCTCTCTCGCCGGGTGGTACGACGCACAGACCCGACGACGTGCCGACCTCGTCGAATCGCTCCAGCAGGCGACGACGGACCTCTCGGCGGCGACGACACAGCAGGAGGTGTGTGAACGGGCCGTCGAAATCGCCAATCAGGTCCTCGATTTGCCCGTCACCGGCGTGTGGCTCTACGACGACGAGGCCGACGCGCTCGTCCCGGCGGCCGTCGCCAACCCCGGTCAGGAACTGTTCGACAACCCCCCGACGTACGCTTCTGGAGAGAGCCTCTCGTGGCAGGCCTTCGAATCCGGCGAGATGACGGTTTACGACGACGTTCGGTCCGTCGACGGGGTTCACAACCCCGACACCGTGATTCGCTCGGAGATAGTTATCCCGTTGGGAGCGTACGGCGTGATGAATCTCGGTGCGACGGAACCGAACGCCTTCGACGACCTCGACGTGACGGTGGCGAAACTGCTCGCGACGGCGACGAGGGCCGCGCTGGGCCGTGCCGACCGCGAGGAGGTCCTCCGCAGACAGCGCCGCGAACTCGGCCGACAGAACGAGCGGTTAGAGGAGTTCACCTCCGTCGTCAGCCACGACCTCCGGAGTCCGCTGTCGGTCGCCAAAGGTCGGCTCGACCTCGCCCGCGAACAGTACGACGACGCGGACCTCGAAGCGACCGCCGACGCACTCGACCGGATGGACTCGCTCATCGAGGACCTGCTCGCACTCGCCAAACAGGGCCGGACGGTCGGTGACGTCCGGACGGTCTCGCTGGCCGATATCGCCGAGACGGCGTGGGAGAACGTCGAAACCACCGAGGCGACGCTCTCGACCGAGGACGAGGCCATCGACGCCGACCCCGGGCGTCTCCGACAACTCCTCGAGAACCTCTTCACCAACGCCGTCATCCACGGTGGCGAGACGGTGTCGGTCAGCGTCGAACCGACCGAGTCCGGCTTCGTCGTCGCCGACGACGGCCCCGGCATCCCTGCCTCGGAACGCGAACGGGTGTTCGAGGTCGGTTACACCGACCACGAATCGGGAACCGGGTTCGGCCTTCCCATCGTCCGCCGTATCGCCGTCGCCCACGGCTGGTCGGTCGAAGTCGCGGAAAGCGAGTCGGGCGGCGCACGGTTCGAGTTCCGATTCGACGGCGACGCGGCGGAGTGAGCTACTCGGCGTCGGCCAACACGCCCTCGGGAATCTCGATGCCGAGGCCGGGTTTCTCGGGTGCGCGAATCGTCCCGTCGTCGTGTTCGAACCCGTCTTCGAGCATGAACGACCACACGTCGGGCGTCCACGGCGGCTCCATCGGGTACTCACACCACGGACTGCCGACGGCGGTCATCACCTGGAGGTTCGCCGCGAAGCCCACCGCGTTCGTCCACGTGTGGGGCACGAACTGGAGGCCGTGTTCCTGTCCCATCCGCGCGACGTCGACGGCCTGCCGAATTCCCGTCGCCAGCGCCGCGTCGGGCTGAAGGATGTCCAGGGACCCCTGCCTGACGAACTCCCGGAAGTGATGCGTGCCGTTGTTGAACTCGCCGCCGGCGATGTTGACATCCACAGCGTCTCGGAGCCGACTATATCCCTCGTAGTCGTGGCGGTGCAGCGGCTCTTCGAGCCACGCGACGCCGCCGATGTCGTCGAGACCGCGGGCGAACTCCAGGGCGTCGGCGAAGGACCACTCGATTGGGTCTTCCATCACGCGGACGGCCCACCCCTTGTTCGCGTCGACCATCAGCGTCAACTCGGGGAAGGCCTCCCGCACTCGCCGGACCGTCTCGATGTGGTCGACTTCCGTCACCCGGAGTTTGACGGCCTCGAAGCCCTCTTCGACGCGCTTTTCGACGTAGTCGATTCGCTCCTCGGCGTCCATCACTTCGCCCGTCGAGGCGTACACCGGGATATCCCGAGCCTGTGCCCCGAACAGTTCGTAGACTGGCTTGTCGGCGTCCTTCCCGATGATGTCCCACAGCGCCATCTCGACGTGCCACGGTCGCGGGCCGACGAGGTTGACCGTCTCCAACTTGCCGAGAATCCCCTCGACGTTGTGGGGGTCCTCGCCGGTCAGAAACAGCTCCAGCGGCGTCTCGTAGTCGAGGCCGCCCGCGAACGACGGCGAGGCGCCGTAGCCGGTGATGCCCTCGTCGGTCTCGATTTCGAACAACTCCAGTTCGTGGGTCGACTGCGGGTAGCCGGGAATCCACGTCGGGTAGAACGGCTCCTCCAGGGTGTGGTCGAGGTGGTACTGATTGACGCCTGTTATCTGCATGGGCCCAACCCATCGGGAAACGGCTTCAAACTTCGGCCACGGGTTGCCGGTTACTTATTTCGTCCGGCCCCACGGGGTGTCGACGTCCGGTCGCTCCCGTTGCGGGCCGGCGTGCAGTTGAACGCTCCGGAACTCGAAGCGGGCACCGCCGGTATCCGAGTCGGTCACCGACACCTCCCACCCGTGGGCGACGGCGATACTCCGGACGACGGGAAGGCCGAGTCCGGTCCCGCCGTGTGTCGAGTACCCGTAGTCGAACACGTCTGCCCGGGCGTCGGTCGGGATGCCGATGCCGTCGTCGGCGACGAAGAACCCGTCCGAGAACATTCCGATGCGGACGGTGACGCTGTCGCCGTCGTCGGCCCCGTGTTCGACGCAGTTCCGGAACAGTTTCTCCAGCAGATTCATCAGCCGGGTTTCGTCGGCGAGTATCCACCCGTCGTCGACCGCCTGGAGCGTCGCGTCGTCCGTCTCGACGTTCGCCCAGGCCCGCTCTGCGACCTCCGCGACAGGAACCGGTTCGGTCTCCTCGACGACCTGTCCCTCCTCGCCGAGGGTCAGCAAGTCGTCGACGAGCGTCTCCATGCGGTCGGTCGCCGGGTCGACCTGCTCGAGATACGAAACCTCTCCCGTCTCGCGGGCGAGTTCGGTGTACCCCGTTATCGCGTTCAGCGGGTTCCGGAGGTCGTGGGCGGCGACGCGGGTGAACTCCTCGAGGCGCTCGTTTTGCTCGCGGAGCTGTCGCCGCCGGCGCATCCGTTCGGTCACGTCGCTGACCAGCAGAACCGAACCGATTCCTTCGATGGGGACTTCCCGGGAGCGATACCACCGCTCCGTGCCGCTGGTGTCGAGCGATGTCGCCTCGCCGTCGGCGTCGGAGAGCGCCGCCGGAAGAAGGTCGGATATCTCTTCGCCGACCGGGTCGTCGGCGTCCAGCAGCGACGCCGCCGCGGTGTTGAAGTCGACGAGGCGCCGGCGGTCGTCGAGGACGAACACCGCGTCGTCGATGGCGTCGACGACCGACGACCGGGCAATCGGCGTCAGGTCCGTCAACCGGGCGCGGAACACCGCATACGCGATGAACACGCCGCCGAGAGCGAACCCGACCGGCGTCGGGTCGACGGGGAAGCCACCGGCAGGTCCGAACACGTAGGCGACGTTCGTTCCCCACGGCAGGGCGACGCCGAAGAGCAACGGGAGCGCCTGTCGCCGGTAGTGACTGCGGTTCCCCGCGGCGAACCGGACAAGGAGGAGGGTTCCGCCACCCAACAGCGCGTAACTGTACAGCGAGTGGACCCAGAACCACGGTCCGGCAGTCGTCTCGAAGACGACCGTTCCGGCCATCGTCGACCGCTCGACGCCGGCGAAGAACAGGCCATGCACCGGATTTGTCGCCAACAGGAGCAACGAGAGAGCCGGAACGACGAACAGGCCGGCGAGTTGCCGTCCCGTCACTCGTGGCTTCGAACCGGTGTAACGGACCGTAAAAACGAAAAACAGGACCGTCGCCCCCACGACGCCGGTGTACATCACGAGCGTCAGGGCGTACCAGACGGCCTCCGTCGAGACCGCCGTCCGACCGAGCGCGCCGACGGACCACGAAAACACCGCGACCATCGTGAGACCGAACGCCCCCGAAACCCGGCCGGAGCGCCGGTACAAACAGTACCCCGACAGCCCGCCGGCGACCACCATGGCGGCCACGTACCCGACGAGAAACGGCAGTGAGACGGGTGTGGCCAATGGCATTTACTCGCACACTCACTACCGACTCAAATAATTCTACCGGGCCATCTCGCCGCCGTCATGATGTTTGTTCTATATTTCTTAGATATTCGCCCCGGAACTCAGAGCCGGAGGTACTGGGCGTGGACCGTCTCCTCGAACTCGAGGACGTTCTCGCTGTCGACGAAGCCGTGTTCGACGGCGATTTGGACCGCCTGGTCGCCGACGAGGTTCGCCACCGCCGCCCCCGAGAGGCTGGCGACGACCTCCTCGGCGGTCGCCTCCTCGCCGTCGTAAAAGTCCCGCTCGACGGTCAACGACACCTCGCCGTTCTCGAACGTTTCCCCGAGTACGTCGGCGTCACAGACGGAGACGAGCGTTCCCTCCTGTGTCGGCCGCTCCCGCAGTAACATCATTTCTCCCGTGACTCGACGAGTTTCTCCTCGGCGTTCTGTCTGAGTTCCTCGGCCTCTTCGGCGACCTCCTCGGCGCGGTCGTCTTCACCCATCGCTTCGAGTGCGCGGGCTTTCTCCTCGAGTACGTCCGGACTGCGGTGACCCAGTCGGAGCGCGTTGTCGAAACAGGAGACGGCGTCCTCGGCCAGCCCCCGTTCGAGCAGGAAGAACCCGCGGTTGTACCATCCCTGCGGGAACCGCTGGTCTAACTCGACGGCGCGTTCGGCGTGTTCGAGCGCCTGTTCGCTCTGCCCGGACTCCCACAGCGCGTAGGCGAGGTTCGTCTCCGCCGAGGCGGCGTGTTCGGACTCGTCGTCGATGGCGAGTGCCTCCCGGTAGGACTCGATGGCTCGCTGGAACTCCTGTAACTCCGCGTGGGCGGCGCCCTTGTTCACCCACGCCTCCTGTTCGATGCCGTCGTCGTCCGCGAAGTTCGCGACGCGTTCGAACGCCTCGGTCGCCTGCTCGTGGCGGTTGATGCGCATGTACTCCAGTCCCACGTCGAGGAGGCTCTCGGCGTCGACTTGGTCCGCCGGAATCTGTCGGCGGTCGAGCGTGTCGGCGACGACTCGGGAGTCCACCGGGTCTACCATCCCCGGGTCGATGTCCAACTCCGGCGGGTCGAGGTCGAACCCCTCGTAGGGGTCGCCGAACCCTTGGCCCTCGGAGAACTCGTGTGAGTCGTCGGGTTCCTCGTCAGTCATGCCCGGGAGTTGGCCGCGAGCGCGGTTAAGGCCTACGGGCCAGCGATGCCGGTGCTCGGCCGGCCAAACGCTCAATCCAGCAGTGCCGAGGACTTCGACTCGTTGTCGTAGCTGACGAGCTCTTCGAGTTCGTCTTCGGTTCCCTCTCGCTCCGTGTTCCAGATGAACTCCTCGGTCCGTATCGCCTCGGCCTGGACGTCGTCGATTCGGGGGATGTCGGTCACGCCCGAGAACACGACGACTGCGGCCACGCTGTCGGCGTCCGGACGCGGGTAGTCGCCGGTCCGAACCTCCAGACAGCCGGTCCGCTCTTCGAGCCAGCTGCGGGCCTCCTCGATGCCGTTTCGGTTGAGCTGTTCCGGCGGCCCCGAAACCACGAGCAACGCCCGCTTGGTGCTCTCGAGGCCGCAGGGAACCGTGAGTTTCCCGAGCGTCGCTCGACGGACCAGCGAGGTGATTCGCCCCGCCGCGTCGCCTTCGGAGGCGATTTCCTCGTCGTCGGCTTTCAGCCGGTCGAGCAGTCCCGCCGGTTCTTCGGCCAATTCCTCCTCGGCGTAGCGACGCTCGTGATGCCGCGGTCCCCGAGTGTGTTGATGATTTCGGAGGCGTCGACGACCGATTCGGCGATGGTGTCGCCGAGGGCGTCGAGTTCTCCCGCCGAGAACAGCGACCCGAAGCGGGTGACGATTTCGTCGTTGATGGCGGTGTACCCCTCCGCGAGGCTCTCGCCGGTGGCTTTGAACGCGTCGTTGTCGAACAACAGGAGGTTGTCGACGCTGTCGACGAACCGCTCGAGGGAGTCCGCAGCGTTGCGGTTGTAGATACCCCCCTCGCTTTCGGCCGGCAGGATGCCGAGTCCGTACACTGGCTTGGCGTAAATCTCACGGAGGTGGTCGGCCAACACCGGACTGCCACCGCTGCCGGTTCCGCCACCAAGTCCCGCAACGACGAGGAACGCATCGACCTCGCTCGTGGCACCGTCGAGGGCGGTCTGTATCCGCTGGAGGTCCGCCTCCGCACACTGCCGGCCCAGTGACGGTTCGGTACCTGCACCGTGGCCGTCGACGACGGTCTGCCCGATGAGCACGCGGTTTTCCTCCGGGACACACTCGAGACTCATGAGGTCGGTCTTCGCCGAATTCACCGCGATGGCGTGGCTGACGACCCCTGTCCCCCGTTCGAGGTCGTACTCGAGCAGCCGGTCGAGCACCTTCCCTCCCGCCTGTCCGAACCCGATTACTGCGAGTTTCATGTCGCTATACCCCCCCTCGACGTCGACTGCATGGTTCCGCTGGCTGTTCGGTAGTGGTTCGTCATCTGTGAACACGCTTTCAGGTCGGATTTTATTTAATGTAAATTCGGTTTCGATAAACGAAATCAATGCCTTTCTTTATGTCAGTGATACTGTTCGAAACATAGCGGGCAGCGCCTGAACCGCCCATACGACCGGCCATCGGCGGTCGATTTTCCCGACGCTCACCCCTCGGTTTTTGCCCGTTCGGTCCCTAGTTTCAGTATGCGCCTGTTCGTGAGTGTCGACCTCGACGGTCTCGGCGAGGGGGTCGCCGAGGCTCAGGCACCGTTCGCCGACCTCCCGGGGTTGAACCCAACCGACCCCGAGAGCGCCCACGTCACGATGAAGTTCCTCGGAGACGGTCCCGACGCCGGTCACGACCTCGATGCGCTGTCGGCTGCCATCGAGACGGCCGTCGAAACGGCCGACGTGGGTCCGTTCGACGCTCGATTCGAGGGGTTGGGCGTCTTCCCGTCACTGGAGTACATCAGCGTCGTCTGGCTCGGCGTCGAAAACGGACGCGCCGAACTCACGGCGCTCCACGAGGCCTTGGAGGCCGAAACGACCGCACTCGGCTACGACGCCGAATCCCACGAGTTCACTCCACACGTCACGCTGGCACGGATGGACCACGCCGCCGCAAAGGAGACTGTCCAGAAGGCCGTCGAGGAAACCTACCCCGAGGCCGGGACGCTCCACGTCGAGGAGCTGCGGCTCACCGAGAGTACGCTGACGCCGGAGGGACCCGAATACGAGACCCTCGAACGGTTTCCGCTGTGACCGTTTGGGAGGCACCGACCGAAGGGAGGGGTCTCCAAAAGGTGAGCGGGAGGAACGAGCGACGCGAGTGACGACACGCGAACCCCTTTCGGTCGTCCTCGCAGCCTCCACGGTTCGCTTCGCTCACCGTTCCGGTACGAGGCCCCTCGCTTCGCTCGGCGCCTCGCGCCCAACTCACGGCTCACTACGTTCGCCGTTCGTCTTTCCGAGGCCTCTCACGACGTTCGAGGCCTCGCACTCAAAGGAACAAGAATTTAAACACCGCGAGGGAACACAGCGACACTATGAGCAAGAAGTCGAAGGCGAAAAAGAAGCGGCTGGCCAAACTGGAGAACCAGAACAGCCGCGTCCCCGCGTGGGTCATCATGAAGACCGACCGCGACACGCTGCGCAACCACAAGCGCCGCAACTGGCGTCGGAGTGACACGGACGAATGAGCGCCGAATTCGACGAGCGCGTCATGACGGTCCCGCTCCGAGACATCCTCGCGGAGTCGAAGGGCCAGCGCGCAGATAAGGCGATGAGCCTCGTTCGCTCGCATCTCGCACAGCACTTCAACGTCGAGGAAGACGCCGTCCGTCTGGACCCCTCCATCAACGAGGAAATCTGGTCGCGCGGCCGCTCGAAACCGCCGAAGAAAGTCCGCGTCCGGGCCGCCCGCTTCGAGGAAGAGGGCGAGGCCGTCGTGGAAGCCGAAACCGCATAACGTGCTCCGCGCGGCCCTCTCCGGCTCTTCCTACGTCGGCGTCTTCGCGCGGGCCACGGACGACTGTCTGCTCGTTCGTCCAGACCTCGAGGAGTCGCTACGCGAGGACTTCGAGGACGAACTCGACGTTCCCGCCGTCCCGACGACCGTCGCCGGCTCCTCGACGGTCGGCGCCCTCGCCGTCGGCAACGAGAACGGCCTGCTCGTCAGCCAGCGGGCCACCGACCGCGAGTGCGACCGCATCGAGGAGGCGACGGACCTCCCTGTCGTCGAACTCCCGGGCCGCATCAACGCCGCCGGCAACGTCGTGTTGGCGAACGATACGGGCGCCTACGTCCATCCGGACCTCTCGCGGAAGGCCATACGGGCCGTCGAGGACGCCCTCGACGTGCCGGTCGAACGCGGGATGCTCGCGGACGTGCGAACGGTCGGTACCGCCGCCGTCGTCACCAACGAGGGCGTGCTGTGTCACCCGAAGACCACCGACGAGGAACTCGATGCTCTAGAGGACGTCTTCGGCGTCTACGCCGACATCGGGACGGTCAACTACGGCGGACCGCTGGTCGGGTCGGGCCTCATCGCCAACTCCTCCGGCTACATCGTCGGCGAGGACACGACCGGACCGGAGTTGGGCCGCATCGACGACGCCCTCGGCTTTATCGACTGACGCCGGGATTCAGAACTCCGACCCGAGCGTCGACTCGTTTTCCAGTTCCGGCACGACGCCTTCCAGCATCGACTCCCGGTAGAAATACGCGAACAGCAAAAACGGGATGAAGACGACGAACGGCTGGACAATGATGAGAAGCGGGAACGCGAGCAGAATCCCGACGACGGTGATGAGCAGGACGAGGAACACCAACATCATCGCGAGGGTGATTCCGAACGTCGCGAGGAAGCCGAAGAGGAGTGCCTTCAGGTAGTTCGTCGTCTTGACGAACTCCAGAAACCGGAGGCCGCTGTAGGTTCGGGTGACGCTTCCGGTCGCCATGAACGTCGGCAGGACGCCGCCGCCGACGTACAGCGTCGCCAGATACAGCGGTATCGCCAGCAGCA
Organism: Natronomonas sp. CBA1123; assembly: GCF_009741925.1. Classification (GTDB taxonomy): domain Archaea; phylum Halobacteriota; class Halobacteria; order Halobacteriales; family Haloarculaceae; genus Natronomonas. The sequence goes on along the minus strand of NZ_WPCC01000032.1, from coordinate 11,893 downwards.
TCACCGACGGCGCATCGAGGGCGGTCGACAGACCGACGGGAACCGCGATTGCGATGAGCATCGCGATGAACACCGGTATCCCGACGACCGAAATCAGTAAGCCGTCGACGAACAGTCCGCCCCAGTCGCCGTACTCAGGTGGCCGATGGTCGCCCCGGATGGCCGCCCGCCCGAGTCGGTAGGCGTAGCCGTAGACGAACACGAACGGAAAGATGACCAACCCCGCAAGGAACAGCAGTCCGGCGCTTATCAGCATCTGTTCCCAACCGTCGGCGATGGGGTACGTGAGCGAGAACCCTAACGGACCCTTCTGGAAGTAATCCTCCCCCTCGTCGGTGTCTCCGGTCGGCCGTGCAGTTTGCGATTCCGAATGACTGTCGGGTGTTTCGGCCGGTTCGCCCCACCCGGAGGCGTCGGCGCCGCTACCCGTCTCTCGCTCCGTTCCCCACTGGTTGCGGTCCGCCGACGGCTGGACGAGTTCCGACCCACAATCGGGGCAGTACCGCCCGTCGTCGACGGTTTTGTCGCACTGTTGGCAGTATGGCATGGGTGACACTGTCGGACGACGATGTTAACCGTTCGGGTGGTTTCGAGTGGCCGACCGCAGGACGGCGAACCGTTTTGTCGGTTTTCGCCATCGAACACTCGGAGGGAAGATGAGGAAGATACTTCCCGCTCGCGCGTCGTATCCAGTAGTATGAGTGAGTTTACTGTCACGGGAACGTTCCCTGCTCGATTCGGCGAGCAGGCCTTCGAGAAGACGCTGGATGCGCCGAACGAAAACGTCGCGGTCGAGCACGTGTACACCCAGTTCGGCTCCCAGCACGGTCTGAAGCGCACCCAGATTTCCATCGACGAGGTGTCGGCATGAGCCTCGGTGGTGGCGGTGGCGGCGGCGCGATGCAGCAGCTCCAACAGCAGCTACAGGCGCTCGAAGAGGAGAAAGAGGCAATCGAGGCCGAAATTCAGGACGTCCGCGACGAGCAGTCCGAAATCGACGAAGCCATCGAGGCCATCGAGACGCTCGACAGCGACTCGACGGTGCAGGTCCCGCTCGGCGGCGGTGCCTACGTCCGTGCCGAAATCGCCGACATCGACGAAATCGTCGTCAGCCTCGGCGGCGGCTACGCGGCCGAACGCGACAGCGAGGGCGCAGTCGAGTCCCTCGAACGGAAGAAAGACACCCTCGACGAGCGCATCGAGGAACTCGAAGCGGAAATCGAGGAGGTCGAGTCCGAATCCGAAGACCTCGAAGAGCGCGCCCAGCAGATGCAGCAACAGCAGATGCAGCAGATGCAGCAGCAGATGTCCCAGCAGGACGACGAGTAAGGCCACATGTTCGACGGACTGAAGGACAAACTCGGCCGCTTCAAAGACGACGTCGAAGAGGAGGCCGAAGACGGAGAGGCCGACGCCGCCGAAGAAGCGGCTGCTGAGGCCGATTCTGGCGCCGAATCCGAAACGCCGGGCGTCGTGGGTAATTCCGACGCCGAGAGCGACTCGACGGAGGCCGACGACGACGGCCCCGGACTGGCCAAGAAGGCGGCGCTGGCGGCCACCGGCAAGACCATCATCACCGAGGAGGAACTCGAAGAACCCCTCGAACAGCTGGAACTGGAACTCCTGCAAGGCGACGTCGAGATGAGCGTCGCCAGCGAAATCACCGACCGCATCCGCGAGCAGTTGGTCGGCGAAACCCGCAAACAGGTCGAATCCGGCGAGCAGGTCGTCGAGCGAGCTATCGCCGACGCCCTACGCGATGTCATCGGCGTCGGTCAGTTCGACTTCGAGGCCCGTCTCGCCGAAGCCGAGAAACCGGTCGTCATCGTCTTCACCGGCGTCAACGGCGTCGGCAAGACGACGACTATCGCCAAACTCTCGGAGTGGCTCGAAGCGCGCGGCCTCTCGTCGGTGATGGCCAACGGCGACACCTACCGCGCCGGGGCCAACGAGCAGATTCGCGAACACGCCGAGAACCTCGACCGGAAGCTCATCGCCCACGAACAGGGCGGGGACCCGGCGGCGGTCATCTACGACGCCGTCGAGTACGCCGAAGCCCACGACATCGACGTGGTGTTGGGCGATACGGCCGGCCGACTGCACACCTCCAACGACCTGATGGCGCAACTGGAGAAAATCGACCGCGTCGTCGACCCCGACATGACGCTGTTCGTCGACGAGGCGGTCGCCGGTCAGGACGCGACCAACCGCGCCCGGGAGTTCAACGACGCCGCCGAAATCGACGGTGCGGTGCTCACGAAAGCCGACGCGGACTCACAGGGTGGTGCCGCAATCTCTATCGCACACGTCACCGGGAAACCGATTCTCTTCCTCGGGACGGGACAGGGCTACGGGGACCTCGAACGGTTCGACCCGGACGTCATCGTCGACCGACTGCTCCGCGAAGAGGAGTAGGCGGTCAGGCGGCGGCTTCGTTGTACGGCACTTCCAACAGCCTGTCGCCACAATCCTCACAGCCGACTGCGACGACGGTGTGGGAGCGACAGCAGGATTCGACGGTTTCGGTGTCGGCGGTGACGAGGCCGCCGCAACTCGGACAGGTTTCGACGAACACCCGCAGCCCGCTGAGCAACTGGCTCCGTGCCCGGGAATCGAGCCGGTCCCACTCGACCCACTCGGGGAGTTCCGTCGCCGCGGCGAGGTCGGCCAGCAGCGCCGAACGGGACTCCCACTGGCCGATTCGAGTCGTCTCGTTGCGAGCGAGGTAGGCGTTGCCGTGTGATTCGAAGGTGACTTCGTCCGCATCGAGTCCCAGTTGTTCGGCGAGTTCGGCTCGGAGCGCGTCGTCGTCGGCTATCGCGTCGATGTGGCGTCGCCACGCCCGCTCGAAGTCCTCCGTCAAACAGAGGTCGTCTCCCTCGCAGGGCTCGACGACGCCCGACTCGAGCAGCACCGTCTCGGGGTCGAAATCCTCGGCCGAAATCGGCTCGCGGTCGGCCGTCGGCGCCTTGTCGAACTTCGCCAGCAGCCACTCCGGAAAGTACCGCTTGGTCAGTTCGGGCGTTCCGGGAACGAGATACCCGCGGAGCCAGATACTCCCGACGGCGAAGACGGCGAAGACGAGGGCTGCGGGCGGCACCAGCACCGCGAGCGCCGCCGTCACCACCGCAGCGATGAGGAGGTTCGTCGCCGTACACGGCACACAGCGATTCTCGCCGGTGTACTCCGGGCGACGCACGCGGTCGAGGGCTCCCTGAGACATGGACGGAGATTCGTCCCGGATGGCAAAAGGGTGCCGAACGGAATTCGCGATTCTATATCTCGAATAGCGGTTTATCATTCGATTCCGGGCGTCACTCCTCGTCGGGGATGCCTTCGCCGCTGCGGCCCGCTCCGCCGGCAAACCGGTCGGCTCCGGCTTCGGCTACGTCGAGCGCGCGCGACCCGTGCCAGCCTTCGGCCGCCAGCCCTTGTTCCAGCGTCGACCCGAGACCGTCGTAAACCGCTTCCCGGTCCGTCCGAAGCGTTTCCTGTGGAAATTCCGCGACGGTTTCGCCCAACCGGACCGCGGCGTCGAGCGCCTCGCCCTCGTCGACGAGTCGATTGACCAGTCCCCACTCCATAGCGGTCTCGGGGTCGACCTCCCGACCGGTGAGTATCATGTCCAGGGCCCGGCCCAATCCGACGACGTGGGGAAGTCGTTGGGTGCCGCCGTCGACCAACGGGACGCCGAAACGACGCTCGAAACAGCCGAAAACGGCGGATTCGCTCGCAATACGGAGGTCACACCACAGCGCCATCTCCAGTCCGCCGGCGACGCAGTGGCCCTCGATGGCCGCGATGGTCGGCTTCGAGACGCGCGTCCGCGTGAACCCGAGCCAGCCCTCCGGTCGGTCCTCCAAGTCCATCGCCTTGAGGTCCGCCCCCGCGGAGAACGTCCCTTCGCTGCCGGTCAACACGCCGACGAGGGCGTCGTCGTCCTCCTCGAAGCGCTCCCACGCGTCACCGAGGGCTTCAGCAGTTTCGTTGTCGATGGCGTTGCGCCGTCCGGGACGGTCGACCGTGACGACGGTGACCGGCCCCTCGCGTCGGTAATGGACTGCCATAGCCCACGAACCGACCGATGGCAGTATAAAAAGAGTGGCGCCAATCGAACGCGATAAACCGTATATCGGGATATCGAATTGACACTCGTCGGTTCGACCCACGCATCTATACACCTCCCGCTCGAACGAATCGCCGTGTCAACCGTTCGTCCGCTCGCAGCCGTTTTCCTCGTCTGTGCGGTCGTCCTCGCCGGGTGTTCGGCCGCACCCGTCTCCGTCGAGGACGATTCGACACCGACGCCGGAGCCCGGTAGCATCTCGACCAACGGAACCGTCGCCGTCCACAACATCAACGTCGGCCAGTCGGTGAGTACGCTCGTCGTCGGCCCGACGGGGGAGACGATGCTCATCGACACCGGCCACTACAACGACGACGGCGAGTACGTCATCGACTACCTCCAGCGACAGGACATCGACCGCATCGACTATCTCGTCACGTCGCACAACGACGCCGACCACATCGGCGGCAACGCGGCCGTCATCGAGTACTTCGAGACCGAAGCCGACGGTATCGGCGCGGTGTACGACCCAGGTATCGCTGCCAGCACCGCCACCTACGGTGAGTATCTCGACGCCATCGAACGCCACGACGTGACGCTGTACGAGACACGGGCGGGCGATTCGATTCCGTTCGACGGCGTCGAAACCGAAGTGCTCGGGCCGCCCGACCCCTACGTCGACGGCGAGGACCGAAACGAGAACAGTATCGTCCTCCGACTCACGTACGGCTCGACGAGTTTCCTCTACACCGGTGACGCCGAAGCGGACGCCGAGCGACGACTCGTCGAGGAGTACGGCTCGGGGCTGGACTCGACGGTGTACAAGGCCGGCCACCACGGGAGCAGTAGTTCGACCAGCGACGCGCTGCTCGACGCCGTCGACCCGAAGGCCGCCGTCGTTTCGAGTGCGTACGACTCCCAGTACGGCCACCCACACGACGAGGTGCTGGAGGCGTTCTCCGAGCGGGCGATACCGACCTACTGGACGGCGACGCACGGCAACGTTGTTTTCGTTACCAACGGCGAGGGCGTCTCCGTTCGAACACAGGCGGACGCCCCGACGGACCCGCTGTCGATTCGCGACGCGTCACCGGTTGACCTCGGCGCGACGATGCCGGTCGAAGAGCGCGCCCGAATCGGGGCTGCACCGTCGACAACGTCGACCCCGACAGAGACGGCGCGGGCCGACGGAGGCACCGAGACCGAGGGTGAACTGGTCGTCGAGACGATTCACGCCGACGCCCAAGGCGACGACCGAGAGAACCTCAACGACGAGTACGTGACCTTCCGCAACGCCGGCGACGGCCCGCTCGATGTGGGCGGCTGGACGCTCCGGGACGAAGCCGACAAAACGTACACGTTCCCCGAACTGACGCTTCCGGCCGGCGGGACGGTCACCGTCTACACCGGCAGCGGCACCGACACCGACACCGAACTGTACTGGGGGGCCGACGGCCCGGTCTGGAACAACGCTGGCGACACCGTAATCGTCACGAACGCGGCGGGCGAACGCGTCCTCACGGAGGAGTACTGATGATTCCAGACGGACGCTACGTCGCGGTGGTCGACCGCATCGAGGACGGACTCGCGGCGGTGATTCCGGAATCCGACGACGAAGCGCTCGAGGAACTCCTCGTCGACCCCGAGGCGTTACCGCAACCGGCCCGCCACGCCGATGCCGTCCTCGACATCGTGGTCGCCGACGGTGAACTCAGCGAAGCGACGTACGACGCCGAGGAAACGGAACGGCGAAAAGAGACGACACAGAGTCGATTCGACAGGCTCTCGAAACGCCCACCGAAAGACGAGGAAGACGACGAGGAGTCGTGACGCTCGGTCGCCGACCGGCCGAAAACGCTACCCGTGGGCTTCGTCCAGTGGGTCCTCGAGTTCGCCCATGACGGCTTCGAGGGCGTCGGTGGCGGTCATCAAGCCGACGACTTCGCCGTCCCGTAACACCAAGGCGAGTTCCTGCCCTTCGGCCTGAAACTGGTCGAAGGCGTCGCTGATGCTCGTGTCGGCGGCGAGGGTCATCGGCGGTGCGGCGATGTCCTCGAAGGCGACCTCCTCGGCCTGTAGGCGCTCGATGTTGTTCAGAATCGATGGCGCGTAGACGATGCCGCGGAAGTCGGTGGGGTCCTCGCCAAGGAGCGGGAATCGGGTGTGTGGCGTCTCCCGGATGCGTTCGAGATTCTCCTCTATCGAATCAGTCGTCGACAGCGCGATGATGTCTTCCGGGTCGACCATGATGTCGCTAACCGGGAGTTCATCCACCGCCAAGGCGTTGAGGACCTCCTCGCGGCGCTCGTCGTTGAGGTCGCCCTCGTCCAGTAGGGTGTCGATGCGGTTCCGGAGGTCCGCACGGCTCTCGAGGACATCCTCTTCGGTCTCCAGCCACGCGCCGGTCATCTCGATGCCGAACAGTTTCAGCGTCGCCTTCGCCACCCAGTCTCCGAGGGTGATTATCGGCGAAATCAGTGCGTTGAACCAATACAGCGGCGTCGCGCCGTATCGACACACGAACCGCGAGCGCTCGACGCCGAGATACGTCGGCGTCTGTTCGCCGTGGGTGAGATGGACGAGATTGATGATACCGAAGGCGATGATGGCGCCAGCGCCGACGGAGGCCAGCGCCGTGTTCTCGAAGTACGGTTCGAACAGCGCCGCCAGCGCCGGTTCGGCGACGATACCCACCGCGATGCTGGAGGCGGTGATGCCGACCTGACAGGTCGTCAGGTATATCTCGAGGCTCTGGGTCATCTCCCAGGCGCGCTCGAGTGCGGCTGTTTCGCCGATGAACTCCTCTCTGGTAAATTGTCGTGCTCGTGTGAGCGCGAACTCGATGGCGACGAAGAAGCCGTTGGCGAGAATGAGCAACACGCCAGCGACTAATCGGAGCGATATCTCCAGTGGGGTCATTCAGGGGCGGCTATTCCCAGGAAACTGAAGTATCCTCTGGCTCTCGCCGAGTCGGTCACCCCAACTGCTCGCCGACGATGCGGTCGGCGTGTTCGATGAAGGTCTCCTCGGTGCCGGCTGGAATCGTCGCCCCAGCGGCCACGTCGTGGCCCCCGCCGTCGCCGCCCGCTTTCTGACTCGCCTCTTTCATCACGACCGAGAGGTCCAGCCCCTCGCTCACGAGGCCCCCGGTTCCCCGGCCGGAGACCTTCGTCTCCTCGTCGTTCTTGCGAGCGAAGGCGACGATGGGTCGGTTCCGGGAGACGCCGTCGGCGCCCATCGACATCCCGGCGATGATGCCCACGATGGTCTCGCGAATCTCGTCGCCGGCGTCGAACCACTGGAGGTGGTCTTCCTGTTCGACACCCTGCTGTTCGACCCACTCGATGCCCTCCGAGAGGTTCCGGCGGTGGTTTCGCAGGAGTTCTCGGGCGCGTTCGAGCGCCTCACCGCGGTCGCCGAGACACACCGCCAACCCAACGTCGGCGCGTTCGTACCGCGCGGTGGCGTTGAGCAGCGTCGAGAACTCGCTCGCATCTCGGAGTTCCGTTCCGACCTCCTCCTCACGAAGGATGTAAGTCGTTCCGACGAGGCGGTCGATTTTGAAGGCGGGAACGCCGCGCTTGACGGCGTGTTGGACGAGTGCGCTGGCGACCGACTGGCGTTCGTCGTCGGTGAGGTCGACCCACCGCTTCCAGTTCCCTTCCTCGCGGCACGCCACGCCGAGGTCGTCGAGAAACGAGACGGCGCCGCGTTCGTCGTTCGTGATGCCCGGAATCCGAACGTCGGAAGCGTATTCGAGCAGTTTCGGCAGCGGACGGGTCTGTTTCCCGTAGACAGCGAGGTCTTTCGTCTCCTCGAGAACGCCCGCCTCGACACCGTCGGCGACGATGGTGGCGTTGGCGCCGTGGAGTGCACCGCTTTTGGCCTGCATGTCGCCGACGGCGCCGACGACCGCCAGTGCCGCGAGGTCGCGGTTATCAGCGGTGCCGTCGCTCTCGGTCGCGAGTGCGCGCGCGAGGACGTACGCCGCGCCGGCCCCGGACATCTCCGAAGCGCCGTTGATGCCCTCCAACAGGGGGTTGAGGTGGTACTCGGTGTCGGCGTCGGCGGGCTGGTGGTGGTCGGCGATGACCGGTGTAAAATCGCCCGCGGACTCGTGTTCGGCGATGATGTCGAGTTGGCCGCTGCCGAAGTCGGTGAACAACACGGTGTCGTAGTCGCGTTCGGCGATGCCGGCTATCGACTCGGCGTCCAGTTGCTTTTCGAACACCGTCTCGAAGGGAATCGACGCGCGTTCGAGTGCCGTCGACGCGACGCCGGCACTGGTCAGTCCGTCGGCGTCGATGTGGGAGGCCAACAGCACGCGGTCGGCGGCGAGCAGGCGTTCTGCACACGCCGTGGCGGTGGTCGCTAACTCCGGGACGGGAGCGTCGGCAGCCATCTACGGGTTCGTACTGCGCTCTCGGATTTAAACCTCCGGACCGACCCGGGTGAGGACCGCCTCCGCCAGCGCCTCGAACTCGGCGACGGTCGGGACGATATCGACGGAAATCCCCGCGTTCTCGGCCGTTTCGCGGGTCGGTTCGCCGATGGCGCCGACGACGGCGTCGTTCAGTCCCTCGATGGCGTCGGCCCGGATGCCCCGGTCGGAGGCGGCTTCGAGGAAGTGCTCCACCGTGAGCGAGGAGGTGAAACAGGCGCCGCCGAGTCGGCCCTCCGCTGCGGCGACCGCCGAGACACCGGCTTCCGGTGGCCGACGGAGACGGTACAACACCGTCTCGTGGACGTACGCACCCGCGGCTTCGAGGCCGTCGGTGAGCACCGGCGACCCGTGGTCCGAGCGGGCGACCTCGATTCGGGCGCCGGGAGCGTCGGCCCGGAGCTCCTCGACGAGGCCCGACGAGGAGTACTGTTCGGGAATACGGTCGACGCTGTATCCTGCCCGTTCCAGCGCCTCAGCGGTCCCGGAGCCGATGGCGACGATTTCGCCACCCGGTTCCCACCCGGCGTCGGCGGCCAGCTCGACGCCGGTCTTGCTCGTCAGTACGGTAAGCTCCGCGTCCCTCCGCGGTGTCTCGCCGGCCGGTTCGACGGTCAACATCGGGTCCGAAAGCGGCTCTCCGCCGAGTGAGCGGACGATTTCGGCCGCCTCGGCCGCTCGCTCGTCGTCCGGGCGGAAGAACGCGACCGTCTCAGACATGGCTCACTCGGCCTCCAGCAGTTCCGTTAGCTCGGATTTGATATCGTAGCATGTGGTTTATTGAGTGTTCTTTCCCGAATCTGGTTCGTTCTCCAGAAACGCCAGTACGCGCTCTCTCGTCGCCGCGACGCCGCCGATGACGGTAATCGCCGGCGGTTCGATATCGGCGTCGTCGCGAACGTCGACAATCGTTTCCAGCGTGCCGACGGCGACTCGCTGGTCGGGCCAGGTCGCCCGCTCGACCAGTGCGACCGGCGTTTCCGGGTCCATACCGGCCGCCAGCAGTTCGTCGGTGTACAGCGGGAGTTTCCCGACGCCCATCAGAACGACGAGCGTGCCGCCGGTCTCTGCCAGCGCGGTCCAGTCGATTGCGGACTCGTCTTTCGTGGGGTCCTCGTGGCCGGTGACGAACGACACCGATGACGTGTGTTCGCGGTGGGTCACGGGGATGCCGGCGACGCCGGCCCCGGCGATGGCGCTCGTCACGCCGGGAACGTACTCGAAGGGAATCTCGTTTTCGGCCAGATGTTCGGCTTCCTCGCCGCCACGGCCGAAGACGAAGGGGTCGCCGCCCTTGAGTCGGACGACGGTCTTTCCCTCCTCGGCGAGTTCGACCAACCGCTTGTTCGTGTACTCCTGTGGCGTCCACTCGCCGCCGGCGCGTTTCCCCACGTCCTCGCGTTTCTCCGCCGGAATAGACGACAGTATCTCGGGACCCGGGAGCTTGTCGTGAAGCACCACGTCCGCCTCGTCGATGAGCCGTCGGGCTTTCACCGTCAGGAGTTCGGGGTCTCCGGGGCCGCTCCCGACGAGGTACACTTTCCCGGTCACGTCTCCCTCCGGGCGCGTTCGATGAGTTCGGCCGCACCCTCCTCGGCTAACCCCTCGGCGAACTCCCGGGCTGCTTCGGGATGGGTTTCGACCGGCAAATCGCGCGTGGCCGATATCTCCTCGGTGCCGTCCTGTGAGAGTACCCGGACCTTCGCGTGGACGTACTCCCCTTGGATGACTGCGTGGATGCCGACCGGAGCGACACAGCCACCACCCAGCGTCCCCAGAATCGTCCGCTCGACGGTGGTCTCGACGCGCGTTCGTGGGTGGTCGAGTTCGTGGTTAATCGTCTGCGCAATCTCGCCGTCGCGGGCGGTGACCGCGAGGGCGCCCTGTCCCGGCGCCGGAACGAACGACGACCCGAGGCGTTCGTGGTCGACGGAATCGAGCAAGTCGCTGCGTTCGAGGCCGGCCTCCGCGAGGACGATGGCGTCGAATCGCGTCTCGACCTCCCGGCCGAGCGCCTGCCGTTCGAACTCCGTGAGGTCGTCGAACCACTCCTCTGCGGTGCGGTCGTAGGAGGTGTCCGATTCCTCGGTTTCGGCGTCCATCCGCCGTTCGTGTTCGGCCTGTAACCCCGGTGCGAGTAGCTTCTGAACTCGGGTGTCGACATTACCGCGAAGGGGCTGTACGTCGAGGTCCGGACGCTCGGCCAACAGCTGGGCTTTTCGCCGCAAGCTCGAGGTGCCGACCGTCGCCCCGCTCGGCAGGTCCTCGAGGGTGGCCCCATCGGGCGTCAACAGGAGGTCGAGAGGTGAGGCCCGCTCTGGGACGCCCGCGACGACCAACTCCTCGGGGAACTCCGTCGGCATGTCCTTCATCGAGTGTACGGCAGCGTCCACCTCGCCGTCGATGACCTTCTCGTCGAGGCTGCGGACGAACGCCCCCGTTTTGCCGAGTCGGTGAATCAACTCGTCGCGCACCTCGTCGCCGGTCGTCGATACCTCGACTAGCTCCACGTCGCGTCTGCGGTTCTGCAGGCGCTGGGCCACCGCTTGGGCCTGTCGCAACGCGAGGTCAGACCCCCGTGTCGCCAGCCGAATCGTCTCAGTCATACTCGAAGGTGGGTCGCGGCGGTTGAAACGCCCTTCGGCTTTCTTTGGCGCGATTTCGTGTCTCGAGCGGAACTCCCGCTCTCGCTGTAATAAACTACTATTCGATATACGAAATCGACTCAATCACGGTCGACGTACACGCCACGAACAGGGTTCTCACCGAAGCGCTCGTACGTACAGTCCAAGAGCAGTTCTTCGACGCCCGCCGTCCGGACGCGGGCCAGTGCGATGGTCGTGGCGAGTTCCTCCCAACTCCCGGTTCGGAGCGTCGTCTCGATGTAGAGCCGTCCCGCGGCAGTTCGGCCGCCGGCAGTCACCGACAGGCGGGCTGGAACCGCCGCGACGCCGACGACCACCACGACCAGCGCCGAGTGCTCGAAATCCGTCTCTCTCACGAACGCCGCCGGGTCGTCGTACGTCGTCGCTTCGTTGCCGGCCACGACGTTGCGCGACGAGAGGAAGTCGACGTCGAGGCGCTCTGCAGTCGGCGGCGCGTCGAAGGCCCGCGCCGAGACGGCGAGTTCCGGAATCGCCCGATTCGCTATCGGCGTCAGCGTCGCGTCCGTGCCGTCGAAGACGCTCTCGCCGCGCGTCGGTTCCAGTTCGAGCGTCCCTACCGGCCGCGGCGTCCGCCGTGCGCTGTCGACGCCGGGGTAGGCGTCCGGGTAGGCGGCCCCGCCCGCTGACTTCGGGACCGGGGCGGGCGTCACCTCACCGACCGCTTCCTCGCCGTCCCCGGACCCCGAACAGCCGGCGAGTGTGGCACCCAACCCGACCACC
>NZ_WPCC01000007.1 GCF_009741925.1 Natronomonas sp. CBA1123 | reverse complement strand
TCGCCGTGAACCCGGCCGCGGCGACTGGGGCGGTGAACGACGCGGCGACGCCGACCGCGCCGAGGCTAACGAGCAGCGCCGTCGGCACCGACGGTCGGCGGACGACGCCGGGCGTGCCGAGGGCGTGACTCGACGCCTCCGCCCGACGGCGCCGGGGAGACGAGCCATCGCCGCTCATAGGGTGACCCGCTCCGACGACGCTACTCGGCGCATGGCGGAACACCGGGCACGAACGCGGTCTGTGTGGCGCATCTATCAGGGCAACCGACACCGGCCGGCGTCTTAACCTTGGCCGTCGGGTCACAGTCCCGTCGGTCCCACCAGCGTGTTTTTGTACTGCGGCGGAGAACCCGACACCGTGTCACGTCCAAAGGGGGCTCATAGCGACGGGACGGGAGGGAACGCCGACCTCGCCGCGGTCGTCGTCGCAGTCGTCGTTCTCGACCTGCTCGTCGTGCTTCCGGCCGCTCCCGAGGAAGTTCGAGCGGTCGTCGCAATTTCGGTGCTTCTGTTCGCTCCCGGTTACGCCGTCGTCGCGGCACTGTTCCCCGAAGACGGCGGCCACGTCGATGGCCGCCGTCGCCTCGGGCTTCTCGGGCGACTCGTCCTCGCCGTCGGCGCGAGCGTCGGCGTCGTCGTGGCGGTCGGTGTCGCCCTCGAATTTACGGTGTACGGCTTTCGAGCAGTTCCTATCCTCGTCGGCATCAACGCGGTGACGGTACTCGCCCTCGGCGCCGCGTGGCGCCGACGACGAGCCACCGGCGGTCGACAGTTCGGCGTCGCCGCCCCGGCAGCGTTCAGTCGAACGCGCTCGACTCTCGTCGGCAGTAGTCGGGTCGACGCCGTACTGTCGGTCGTCGTGGTGCTGTGTATCTTCACGGCCGCCGGGGCGGTGTACGCCGCCCCCGGTTCCGTCGACGGGGGAAGCGAGGCGTATCTGTTGACCGAATCCAGTGGGGACCTCGTCGCCGACGACTACCCCCAGGAGTTGACCGTCGGCGAACCGACGACCCTTCACCTCGCCGTCTCCGGTCCCGACGGGACCTCGGAGGCAACCGCCGTCGTCGCGTTACACGATGTCGACACGACCGACGGCGGAGCGACAGTCGAATCCTCGACGGAACTCGACCGATTCACAGTTTCGCTCGATGGCGATACGACGGTTACCGAACACGAGGTCGTTCCGACCGTCGCCGGGGAGTTGCGACTCACCTATCTGGTGTACTTCGGTCCAGCACCCACGGACCCGGGGCCGGACAACGCGGACAGACAGGTACACCTGCAGGTGCAGGTCAGCGAGGGCTGAGCTATTCGCGGCGGTCCTGCCATCGCTCGTCGTCGAAGAAGGGGTGTGTGTTCAACACGTGCAGTAGCACCGACAGCGTCAACATGACGGCACCGACCGCAATCGAGATGCTCGCCACGACCACGAGGGGAATCGAGAGCTCTCCGGAGAGCTGGAGTTGCAACGACCACGCCGCCAGCAACGCTCCGAGGAGGACCACCATCACCCCGGGGGCGCCGACCAGCAGGATGGGATGGGACCGCTGAACGAAGTCGACGATGTTGTGGACCAATCCGATACCGTGGCTCGCCGCACTCTCGGTGCTGCCGTGTTCGACGTCGTAGCGAATCTTCGTCCCGATTTCGTGGAAATCGAAGCCCGCCTCGTTGACCGAATACAGGATATCTGTACTCGCCCACATTCCGTTGCCGATGTCGGTCGAATCGACGACCGTTTCGACCGCGTTGGCGGTGTAGGAACGGAACCCGCTCTGTGTGTCCCGGACCCGTCGCGAGCGGCGCCATCGTCCCATCGTCACGTTCGTCAGCAGGTTGACGACGGCGAGGCCGACTGACCGCACGAACGGGATGTCGGTGTCGCTGTCGGTGGCGTAGCGACTCGCGATGACGACGCCCGCACCGCTGTCGTCCTGGGTGGCGACCAGCCGTGGGATGTCGCCGGGGTCGTGTTGTCCGTCGGCGTCGATGGTGACGAGGTGGGCCGCGCCCCTGCGGTGGGCCTCCCGGAATATCGTCTTGAGAGCCCCGCCGTAGCCGCGGTTCCGGGGGTGGATGACGACGGACGCACCGGCCTCGCGGGCGCGGTCGGCCGTCCCGTCGGTACTGCCGTCGTCGACGACGACCACCTCGTCGGCGAACCGTCTCGCCTCACTCACCACCGACTCGATGCTTCCGGCCGCGTTGTACGCCGGGATGGCGACGAGGACGTGGGGGCTCCCCGGTTTGATATCGGGGCGTTCCGGCACCGCATGAATCTCGAAGCCGTCTTCGGCAAACGCGGCAAGCGTCCGGTCGTAATCGATACGCGGACAGCCCTCGGGTTGGAAGACGATTCCGGGATGGCCTGCCTCCCGGGCCGCCGCCGATAACGCCGACTGGAGCGTCCGCCAACTGCTGTCGTCCTCGGTCGGTTCGACGACTCGGACGCCGAGGGTGTCGGCGATTTCGATCAGTTCCTCGGTCCCGTAGCCGAACGGAGTGAGAAAGACCCCGAACCCACGCTTTCGTGCCTCCAGTATCGTCCGGTAGACGCCGTCGTCGTCCTCGGCGCGGGCGATGATACCGATGGCCGGACGGTCGGTATCAGCGACACCATCGAGACGGTCCGACCCTACCGACGAGGAGATATCGACCACCCGGACGCCGTCTACGGAGGCCTGCGATGGGGGCGAGTGATTATCCGACACCGTGACCGAAAACGGCATGCGTTCCCCCGAGGGCGTTCGCCATCCGGCACGCGTCTCGACCGTAGTCGATGACTCCGGTTCGATTGGTTCAACCTCGACGATTCGCGGCAGTGACTGTTCGTCGTCGCTGGGAGACGATACCGTCTCATCCGGAACCGAAACGAGGTACGTCACTGCTACCACACCGTCGTCGGAGAGAGCGAGCACGCCGTCGATGTGGCCGCCGCGGGGCGCCGAATCGTTACCGTTGTGTTCGCTGCGCTCGCCGACTCCGGCCGGGCGTCCGTCGGCCGGGAGCTCGTCCTCGAATCGGACGGCGACTGGTTCCTCGCGCTCCGAGCGGAACTCGAGTGTCACCGCTAGCTCGTTTTCACGCTTCGAATGGGTTTTCTCGACTCGCACGCCGTCGGCGGTAACGGCGCCATACTCCGAAACGCCGCTCACTGGTATTCACCGTGTTCGAAGTCCGAATATTCGACGGACGAACGTGTCTTGCTCATCTATTATTGTCTTCATAACCACACTATCCCGAGACGGTCCCGCCTGAGTCTCACCCACTCGTATGCCGTATTACCGAGTATTAGGTTCATACTGATAAAAGCATATCGGAAATATGTTCTTAATCCGTCATAATTGGCCGGTCAGTCACTCCGTATCGACCGTGTCGTATCGGCTGTGGGCGTGGAGTTCGAAGAACGTCGGATGGACCAGATACAGCGCGCCGAAGGCGAACAGGGCCACACCGAGCGGTTCGTAGTGCATCGGAATCAGTTGCCGTGGCCGAAACAACGACCAAACCGTCGGCACGGCGGGCAGAGCGGTACTCGCGACGAGGAGCGCGAATCCCTTCGTCGAGCGCTCGGTTCGGGCGAACAGTTCGTACAGCCAGTAGAATCCGACCCCAGCGAGGCCGTACGCCAACGCGAGGAAAGACCAGTACAACACACCCGGTTCGACGACGAGGTATCGGAGCGGCTCCGTCGCCAGCCGCGTGTCGACGAACGCCCCGTGAATCGGTTGGGTGAGCTTTACCGTCGAGACGACGGCGTACGTCGACAACCCGGCCCACCAGTAGCGCGATTGTCGATGGAGGCTCCGACCCGTGTACGCCGAACAAAAGTACAGCCACGCGCCGACGCTCGCGAACCCGACCGCTTGGCCGACGAGATACAGCGAAAGCATCAACGGCTCCGACGGAGCGAGGAAAACGAGGGTCTGAATGACAGACCAGAGCCCCACGGTTACCAGAAGGGCGCGGAGACCGACGCAGGCTTCGTCGGTCGCGAGCCACCCGGCACGGTACACGGCGGCGAAACAGGCCGTTGCCGCCGTGCCGAAGGCAACTACGTATACGAGGAATGTAATCACGTTCGTCACTAATATTAAGGCGTTTATATTTAACAATATGGGCCGTCGCCCCTCGGCGAAATCGCGCGTCGGGACAGACCGCCGCCAGCGGAGGGCGTCGCCTGGCAGGGATTTATACTGTCGACCGACGACCACCCCGTAATGAGCGGTTACAGTGTCGGCGTCGTCGGGGCGGGGTGGATGGCGACCGACTACCACATCCCGGCGTATCGGGACCACGGGTCGACCCGCGTGGTCGCCGTCGCCGAACTGAACGAATCCCGGCGCGACGAGACGGCATCGCGGTTCGGCTTGCAGGGCTACGACTCGGCGGAAGCGATGCTCGACGCCGAGTCGCTCGACGTGGTGAGTATCTGTACGCCGCCGTCGACCCACCGGGACGTCTTTCTGACGGCCGTCGAGGCCGGTTGTCACGTCTTCTGTGAGAAACCCCTGACTATCGACGCCGACAGCGCCCGCGAGATGCAGCGGGCGGCCGAATCCGCCGGCGTCATCACGCAGGTCGGCTACCTCACCCGCTACTACGAGAACGCCAAGAAGGCGATGTCGATACTTCGGAACGACCTGCTCGGCGAACTCATCGAGGTACGGACGACCCATCACTCGACACCGCCGACACAGGGGTGGTACTACGACCGCTCGGTCTCCGGCGGCGGGGTGATGCGGGATTTGCTGCCGCACAGCCTCGATATGTACCTCGACCTCTTCGGTGATGCCACCGTCGAGGACTGTCGGCTTCGCGACACCCGAAACCGGGGCGTCGAGGACGTGGCCGAACTCTCTCTTGCTTTCCCAGCGCGTGACCTCACCGTCGATTTCACGGTGGGATGGACGCAACCCGATGTGTTCATGCGTCACGTCGCTGTCGGCACCGAGGGGTGGTTGGAGTTCGACGGCGACACGCTGTCGGGGGCGATTCACGGCCGGCCCTTCGAGTTTCGCCACGGCGAAACGCCCATCGTCGACATCGGATTGACGCAGTTGTACGGTGCGACGACCGACGACGCCAACACCGAACGCCTGACGGACTTCGTCGACCACGTCGTTGCCGGCGACCGAAACACGTCGGCACCGGTCGAACGCGGCGTCGCCGTCGCCGAAGTAATCGACAGCGCCTACGAACTCGCGGAGGGGAAGCGATGAGAGTCCTCGTCACCGGTGCGACCGGGTATGTCGGCCTCAACGTCGTCCACTCGCTCGTCGACGGCGAGTACGACCCCGTCGCACTGCTTCGACCGGGCACCTCGGAGCGGCGATTGCCCGACGGCGTCGAGACGGTCGCCGGCGACATCCGCGACCCCGACAGTCTGCCGTCTGCTCTGGCGGGCGTCGATTCGGTCGTCCACCTCGCCGCCGCGGTGTACCCGGGACAGGACATGACCGGTATCAACGTCGAGGGGACGGCGAACCTCCTCGAGGCCGCCGACGGTGCCGGCGTCGAAAACGTCGTCTTCGCCAGCACCATCGGCGCCCACCCAGAGGTACCCATCAACCCCGACTCGACGTATCAGACCTCGAAAGCCAGTGCCGAGGAGCTGTTCGTCGACGGCGAGTTCGGCTTCGAGTACAGTATCGTCTATCCGACCTACATCCTCGGCCAGCGGGACTATCGACTCGCACGCTACGACATGTTTCGCCCCGTCGCCGCCAACCGCGTGCTCGTCCCGCCGCTGTACACCTACGACGACTACAACATCGTCCACGTCGACGACGTGGTCGGAACCGTCGAACACGCCCTGACGGTCGGCGGCCAGCGCCGCTATCTCGTCTCGGGACCGAACGTCGACAGCGTCGAAGTCATGCGAACCGTCGCCGATTCGGTCGGCGGCGACTGCCGAGTCGTGAACGTCCCGTACCCGCTGACGAAGTACGGCATCGTCCCGACAATCGATTTCCTCCACCGACTCGGCGTCTCGCCGGTCGGCGGGTCGGGCTTCGCCGAACGCGGCGACTTCGGCACCCTTCGGACGGGACTCACCGAGCGCGCCCCGGTCGAACAGCGCGGTTGGCGGGCAGCAATCGAGGACACCGCCGCGTGGTACCGGGAGGTCGGCCTCCTGTAGCCGCCAGATGGACGAGAAAACCCGCAGTGTCGACTCGGTTCGCCCCGTCGCTCGGCCGACGGTCCCCCGGCAGTTGAACTTCGCCCGCGCCGGCGGACTGCTGTTGGGTATCGAGGTCCTCGGGGCGGTCATCGGTTTCGCCGCCACGGTGTACTTCGCGTCGGCGCTGGGTGCGACCCGACTCGGCGTGTTCTTCCTCTTCGAGGCGGCATTGGCGACGCTTGCGACGTTCTCGGATTTCGGGCTCAGAGGGGCGGTGGAGAAGCGAATCAGCGAGGGCGGCGAAGCCGGCGAGATGCTGGCGGCGACGCTGCTGTTGAAACTGGCGCTGCTCGGTGTGTTGGCCGTCGTCGTCACCGCCTTCCGCGAGGCGATAAACGACTACGTCGGCGCCGAGGTGGCCGCGTTGCTCGTCGTGGCCGCACTGCTGTACGAACTGTCGGTGCTGTCGATTCACGTCCTCCGCGGGGAGTTGCGGACCGAGCAGACGGCGCTTCTGTACTTCGTTCGGCTGGTGGCGTACGTCGCCGTCGCAGTCGTCCTGATTCAGTTCGGATACGGCGCAGCGGCGCTCATCTACGGACTCATCGCGAGCTATCTGCTCATGCTGGCCGGCGGCGCGACCCGGGTCTCGACGCGCCTCGCCCGCCCGTCCCGTCGGCACTTCCGGTCGCTCGTCGACTACGCGAAGTACAACGGCGTCTGGGCGCTCGGCGGCCACGTGTACAACACGATGGACCTGCTCGTCATCGGCTACTTCCTGACGCAGGCCCACGTCGCCGGCTACGAAATCGCGTGGCGACTCACCCTGATGGCCGGCCTCGTCGGCGGCATCGTCGGCAACACCGTCTTCGCCCAACTGAGTGCGTGGCGCACGAGGGGTGAATTCGAGCGAATCGAGGGGACCGTTCGGGAGTCGCTGACCGCCTCGCTGTTCCTCGTCGTGCCGGCGTTCTTCGGCGTGCTGTTACTCTCGGAGAACCTCCTCGGCGTCGTCTTCGGCCCGGAGTACGTCCTCGCAGCCGGCGCGTTGGTCGTACTGATGGGTGAGAAAATCGTCGCCGCGGTGAACGTCGTCTTCGACGCGACGATACGCGCCTTCGACCGACCGGACATCGGCGCTTACGCGACGGTCGTCTCGTTGACCGTAAACATCGTCCTCAACGTCGCATTGGTTCCTCGGTACGGACTCCTCGGCGCGGCGGCGGCGACCGGCCTCGCGATGGCGCTCAACACGGCCGTCTTGGGGGTCTCCCTCGGCAGACTGCATCCGGTCTCCTTCGCGCTTCGTGACATCGGCTGGTGTGTCGGTGCCGGCGCCGTCATGGTCCTCGTCCTCGCCGGTCTCGCGACGGTGGTTCCGCCGACGACCGCACCGGCGCTGGTCGGTCACATCTTACTCGGCGGAGTGGTGTACTTCCTCGTCGTCCTGAGCTCGTCGTCACTCAGAGGGAAACTGCGAGCGAACGTCGCGAACTTCACCGGATAGTCGGGTCCTCGGACGATTACTCGGCGTCGACGATGCGGTAGACGGTGCCGCCCTGCTGGCTCTCCATGCCCTCGCTGACGGCGGCGGTCGTCCCGAGGACGTACACCTCGCCGTCGTTGTCCTGGCCGATGGAGATGACGTTGAGGTTTACTTCGCCGTTCTCACTGCCGGCGAACTGGAGTTCTCGTGTCGGCCAGGAGTCGCCCTCGGGTGTCGCCGCTACGATTCGCCCCGAGGGGGCGGTGAACGAACGGGTGTAGATGCCGAAGAGGTACTCGCCGTCGAGTTGGGGGACGGCGTCGCCGCGGTAGACGTGTCCACCGATGACGGCGAAGCCGACCGCCCGGTCGCCGTCGAAGTGTGGGAACTCGACGACAGGGTCGACGAGCGGTTCGCCGCGCTCGGAGGTGTCCGGACAGTCCGCCGGCGGGATACCCGGCTGTGCGGGGTCGTGACAACTGCTCCCCTCCTTTATCGGCCAGCCGTAGTTGCCGCCGCGCTCGACGACGTTGATTTCCTCGAACAACTCCTGTCCGACGTCGCCGACGATGAGCGTCTCGCCGTCGAAGGCCATCTTCCAGGGGTTTCGAAAGCCCCACGCGAAGTACTCGTCCCGCCCCTCGCGGCCGACGAGTGGGTTGTCCGACGGAATCCCGTAGGGTTTCTCGCCATCTCGCTCGTCTACGTCTAACCGGAGGATACTCCCTCTGAAGTTGTCCAGGAAGTTTTGCCCGTGAGACGGATTGAGTCCGTCACCGAAGGCCGCATACAGATAGCCGTCGGGCCCGAACGCCAGCGTCCCGGCCTGATGAATCGGTCGCTGCCACGGTAAATCCAGGAGGATTCGCTCGGAATCGGGGTCGGCGGTGCCGTCGGTGGCGCTGAACTCCGAGAGGATTTCACGGTGGTCGATTCCGTCCTCGTCCGTCGGGGCGCTGTACCGGACGTAGAACAGGCCGTTGTCGGCGAAGTCGGGGTGGAACGCGAACCCGAGGAAGCCGCGCTCGTCGGTTGCGACCCAACTCGGGAGGTCGCTCCCGAGTTCGATGACGCGGTCGCGGACGTCCAAGAACGGCTCCTCGTGGAGGCTACCGTCCTCGTGGACGTAGACGACGCCGGTCTGGTCGGCGATGAACAGGCGGTCGTCGTCCGGGGCGACCGCGAGGACGTTCGGCAACACCAATCCCTCAGCGACCGTCTCGACGCCGACGGTCGGCCCCGGTTCGAAGTACGGCTCCGGCTCTGGGGTA
The DNA here is from genome assembly GCF_009741925.1 of Natronomonas sp. CBA1123. Lineage (GTDB taxonomy): Archaea > Halobacteriota > Halobacteria > Halobacteriales > Haloarculaceae > Natronomonas. Next base: position 93,151 of record NZ_WPCC01000007.1, on the reverse strand, counting down.
TCAGATGTCGGGGTTGGGTTCGTGTTCGGGGTCGAGGCCGGTGTATTCCCCGGCTCTCCACCGCCGCGTTGGAACGAACAGCCGGCCAGTCCGGCCATCGTCGCACTCGCCGCCGTCGCGGCGAGCAGTCGACGGCGGGTGAGGCCGCCGAGTCGGCCGTGTTCGGATTGTATCTCATTCTCCTCGCCGTTCGGGCCTGAATTATACATAGATAGTTAGTCCTCGGCGGGTATGGTCGCCCTAACCGATACAATACAGAGGGCGGGCGACGACTAAAGCCTGTCCCGCCGGAGGCGTACGTTTAACTCGCCGCCCGCGGACCATCGGGTATGATACGCAGTTTCGACGGCACCGAACCCGACATCCACGAAAGCGCCTACGTCGACCCCGCCGCGGTCGTCATCGGCGACGTGACTATCGAGGCCGAAGCGAGCGTCTGGCCGAACGTGACGTTGCGCGGCGACCACGGCAACATCACGCTCCGGGAGGGGGCAAACGTCCAGGACAACGCCGTCCTCCACGAGGGAGCCGAAATCGGGCCGTACGCGACGGTCGGCCACACCGCCATCGTCCACAACTCGACGGTCGAAGAGCGCGCCCTCGTCGGAATGAGTGCGACGGTTCTCGACCGCTCGACGGTCGGCGAACGGGCGATGGTTGGCGCCAACAGCCTCGTCACCGAGGACACCGACATCGAGCCGAACACGCTGTACGCCGGCACGCCCGCCGAGAAAATCAAGGAGGTCGAGGACTCGCCGTGGGCCTACGCCGGCGACCGCTACGTCGAACTCTCCCGCGAGCACATGGAGTCCTCCGAAATTCTGGATTAATCCCGGAAGTACTGTCGCGTTCGCCACTTCCCCTGTACGATGAACTTCAGGCGGTCCCACAGCGTCTCGTTGCGCATGGAAAACGAACTCGCCGGGTCGAACACCACGCGGTCACCCTCGGCTCGACACTGCCCGCGGTACAGCCGCTGGCTGAGCTTGTCCAACCCCGAGGAATGCCAGTGACACAGCAGGCACGCCGGAGTGCCGTCGTCGACGGACAGCGACACGTCGAGCAGCGCCACCTTGTCTCGAATCTCGACGACCGCGACCGACCGTGTTGTCGGCCAGCCGTCCTCGTCGACGACGGTGAGCGCCAGTCGGTCGTAGGACTCCGCCTCGCTCCTGTCGAGGTCGGTTGCGGGCCACGGCGGGAACTCGCCGACCTCGGTTTCGACCGGTTCGATGCGGACCGGCTCGATTTCGACGACGATGCGGAGGGCGTACCACCCGAGTAAGAACCGGCCGACGCGTGACTCCAACACGTCGGTCGTCTTCGAGAACCCCTCCCGCTTCGGTGACGGCGGTTCGTCCTCGATGAGTTCGCGGACGTACTCGGCGTTGGCTTCGAGGTCGTCGTCGCGAACCGTCCCACGACCGTAGAGGACGAACGGCTCCTCGGCGTCGTAGAACAGCAGCGAGAGCTTCGGGTTCTCCCGGACCGCGTCGACCTTTCCGGAGAATGCTGGCGGAGAGGTGACGACGACCGACTCGGTGTCGTCGTCGTAGAACGGACTCAGCGGGAACGTCTGCGGGCGGTCGTCGTTGGCGGTCGCGACTTCGGCGGCCGCCGAATCGTGGACGGCCTGCCGTACTCGCTTCATCTCGGACGACGAGAGGCCACCCTCGGCGAGGGAGGGGTCTGTCATAGCAGTTCCAGCGACTGCCGGCAACTTATACTATCCCCCGTCAGTCGTCGTCCGCGGCCGCTTCATCGGGCGCGGGCACGTCCTCGAGACCGTCGGCGTCGTGGGTGCCGGTCGGCGGCAGGTTCACCTCGGCGGCCGGCGAGGATTCAAGGTCGGTCTTGCCGTCGATGTCGTCCATCTCGCCGTCGGCGTCGCGGGCGTCTTGGTCGATGCGCATCGAACAGAACTCGACGCCACACATCGAGCAGAATCGCGCTTCCTTGTAGTTGTCTCCCGGCAGCGTCTGGTCGTGATACGACTGTGCGCGTTCGGGGTCCAACGCGAGGTCGAACTGCCAGCGCCAATCGAAGTCGTACCGTGCCTCCGAGAGCGCGTCGTCCCAGTCGCGGGCGCCCGGCAGTCCGTTGGCCACGTCCGCGGAGTGGGCGGCGATGCGGTAGGCCGCGAGTCCATCACGTACGTCCTCGGCCTCCGGAAGCCCCAGATGTTCCTTAGGTGTGACGTAACACAACATCGCGGCGCCGTGGCGGGCGGCCTCCGTCGCACCGATGGCGCTGGTGATGTGGTCGTACCCCGGTGCGATGTCGGTGACGAGCGGCCCCAACACGTAGAACGGCGCGCCGTCGCAGACCTCTCGCTGGCGCTCCATGTTGTGCTGGATTTCGTCCAGCGGGACGTGTCCCGGCCCCTCCACCATCACCTGAACACCGTGGTCCCACGCCAGCCGCGTCAACTCACCGAGGGTGTCGAGTTCGGCGAACTGCGCGTCGTCGGAGGCGTCCGCCAGCGACCCGGGTCGGAGCCCGTCGCCGAGGCTGAACGTCACGTCGTGTTGGGCGAATATCTCACAGATGTCCTTGAAGTGGGTGAAAAGCGGGTTCTGGGCGCCGTTCTCCTCCATCCACTGGGCGAGAATCGACCCACCGCGGGAGACGATACCCGTCGTCCGGCCGTCGGTCAGTGGCAGGTGTTCGGCGAGAACGCCAGCGTGAATCGTCATGTAGTCGACGCCCTGTTCGGCCTGCTTTTCGATGACCGAGAGCAGCAACTCGGGCGTCAACTCGGTCACGTCGTCGACCTTCGTGACCGCCTCGTAGATTGGAACGGTTCCGATGGGAACCGGGGAGTGGCCGACGTTCGCCTCTCGAATCTCGTCGAGGTTCGCGCCCGTCGAGAGGTCCATCACGGTGTCGGCGCCGTAGTGGACCGCCGTGTGAAGTTTCTCCAGCTCTTCGTCGAGGCCGCTCGTCGTCTCGCTGTTGCCGATGTTGGCGTTGACCTTCGTGGCGAATTCCCGGCCGATTATCATCGGGTCGAGCGCCTCGTGGCCGTGATTGTTCGGGATGACCGCCTGCCCCTCCGCGACCTGCTGGCGGACGAACTCGGCGTCTCGGTTCTCCCGCTCTGCGACCCGCTCCATCGCCGGCGTGACCTCGCCGTCCCGTGCGCGCTGTAGCTGCGTCGGCATGTATAATCTAGTAATACAACTTAGTAATAAGCATTCCGCCGCCGGTCAGTATTTGTCCCCAGCGGGCGGGGAGTCCGCATGGAGTACGTCGCGGCCATCGACCAGGGAACGACGGGTACCCGGAGCATGGTGTTCGACCGCGAGGGCCGGGTCCACGGCGCGGCCTACGAGACCCACGAGCAGTTCTACCCCGAACCCGGGTGGGTCGAACACGACCCCGAGGAGCTATGGCGAAACGCGAGACGGACGCTTCGGGAGGCGCTCTCCGGCGCCGATATCGACGCGGGTAACCTCGCCGCCATGGGCGTGACGAACCAACGGGAGACGACGGTACTGTGGGACGCAGAAACCGGCCAGCCAGTCCACAACGCCATCGTCTGGCAGGACCGCCGAACCACGGACCGAGTCGAACGGCTGGAAGCCGAGGGGAAGGCCGCCGAAATCCGCCGGAAGACGGGACTACAGCCCGACGCGTACTTCTCGGCGACGAAACTCGAGTGGCTGCTCGACAACGCCGACCCCATCGCGCCGGACCGCGGGGGCGGCGGCGACGTACGGGAACGCGCAGAAGCGGGCGAGTTGCGGTTCGGCACCGTCGACTCGTGGCTCGTCTGGAACCTCACCGGTGCCCACGTCACCGACGTGACCAACGCCTCCCGGACGCTTCTGTTCGACATCCACGAATTGGCGTGGGACGACGAGCTGCTCGCGGAGTTCTCGATTCCGCGGGCAATCCTCCCGGAGGTTCGCCCCTCCAGCGACGCCGACGTGTACGGCTACACCGACGCCGAAACCTTTGGCGCCGAAGTACCGGTCGCCGGGGCGCTGGGCGACCAGCAGGCGGCGCTGTTCGGCCAGACCTGCTTCGATGCGGGCGACGCGAAGAACACCTACGGTACCGGGTCGTTTCTGCTTCTCAACACCGGCCCGGAGGCGGTCGACTCCGACCACGGCCTGTTGACGACAGTGGGGTTCCAGCGCTCCGGGGAACCACCGCAGTACGCACTCGAGGGGTCGATTTTCGCCACCGGCGCCGCCATAGAGTGGCTCTCGGACGTCGACCTCATCGACGACGCCGCCGACACCGAGCGCCTCGCCCGTGGCGTCGACTCGACCGACGGCGTCTACTTCGTCCCCGCCTTCACCGGATTGGGCGCACCCCACTGGGACCAGCGCGCCCGCGGGACCCTTCTCGGAGTGACCCGCGGCACCCGCAAGGAACACGTCGTCCGGGCGACGCTGGAGGCCATCGCCTTCCAGACGCGGGACGTCGTCGAGGCGATGGTCGAGGACAGCGGCCTCGAGTTACAGAGCCTCCGCGTCGACGGCGGCGCGGTCAAGAACAACTTCCTCTGTGGCCTGCAGGCAGACATCCTCGGCACCGAAATCGTCCGTCCGGAGGTCGACGAGACGACCGCACTCGGTGCCGCCTATGCCGCTGGACTCGCCGTTGGCTACTGGGACTCGCTTTCGGAACTCCGCGAGAACTGGCGTATCGACCGCGAGTTCGAACCGGACGCCGACACGGATGTCGAGGCGCGGTACGACCGGTGGGGCGAGGCCGTCGAACGGTCGCTGGACTGGGCCACCGAGTAGTCAGACGACCGTTGGAGTTCGTCTCAGTCGCTCGATGCCGCCGGAACGCCGTCGGCTATCGCCGACCGCGTCGACTCCGTCAGCGTCGTCACGACCGCTTCGCCGGTCCGCTCGCGGTCGACGAAGCCGCGGTCTTCGAGCGCCGAAAGGTGATACGACACCGTCGACGGCGCGCGGTCGGTCGCCTCGGCGACGGCCGTCACCGATGCCGGTTCGTTCGCGGCGACGGCGGCGAGGACCGTCCCCGTTCCGTCGGCACCGAGGACGCCAGCGAGTTCGGCGTCTACCTCTGCAGGGGCGAACCGCAACGACCCCGCGACTTCGGCCGCATCGACGAGGCCGGCCTCCCGAAGGACGCCGACGTGATATCGGACGGTCGACTTCGTGACGCCGACGCTCGCGGCGATGCTTCCGAGGTCGGTCCCCGGTGCGGCCTCGATGGCGCCGTAGACAGCCGACCGCGTCGGTTGCTCGAGGACGCCGTCGGTGTCGGCGCGGCTAAGACTACTCGAACTCGCTGTCGGTCGCAGGCGGTCGAGTAGCGGCGCGTCGATACCGTCACCGGCAGAAAGCGTCGCACCGTCGGCCGCCGGTGTCGCCGCACCAACAGCCCCCGGCGCCACTAACCCGACGACCAGCGCGGCGACAAGAACCGTCGTGAGAATCCGACGAACCATACCGGGAGTCGGCCTGCCCGATGTGTATATCTTCTGGCGAGCGCGTCGAAGGGGTATACGGACTGTTGTAGTCCGTTACTGGTGAACGCTGACCCGGTACGAGCGTTCACCGGTAACCAGTTACAACAGTCCGTATCACTCGTCGAAGAAGCCCTCGACGCCGTCGAGGTCGAGGACGAACTCGGGAGTGAACGCCGCCGCCGGCGTCTCGAAGCCCGAGAGGTCCTCCTCCATCGCGCGTTCGGCGGCCGTCGTCGCGGCATCGACGGTCAGCGCGTACGTTTCGGGCGTCTTCAGGCGCGAGGTCACCGTCGTCTCGCCGTCGGTCGCCTCGCCCCACACGTAACAGGCACCCTCCTTACGTTGGCGTTCGCTCGGGCCGGTCATCGTCGCTCGGACGAGCGTCTGTAGCGACCGCTTGACAGGTGGGAACCCCAGAACCGGCGTGGCGAAGCGACCGACCTTCATCGCGGTTCCTGCCATCGGCGGCACCGCGGTGTACACCTCGATGTTCTCGATGCCCGTCGTGTAGTAGGCGGTCGAGACGTCGCCCCACGGGATGGTGACGGCGTTGCGCGACCCCCGTCCGAAGTCGATTCGTCTGCTGGCGTGGGCCGGCGGTACGTCGACGACGTCGCCGTCCCATCGCACCTTTCCCCCCTCGTCGAGGTGTTCGATGACGGACGCGAGCGTCCCGCGGGAGATGGTTCCGGAGGGGTCGAACCCGAGTCGGAGTTCGTTCGCTTCGGGAAGGCGGTCGTGGAGGTGGCCGGCCAGACAGTCCGTCGGCACCACGTCGAAGCCGACGCCGGGAAGCAGACAGACGCCCGCCTTCTCGGCTTCCCGGTCGCGTTCGGCGATGGCTTCGAAGACGGACAACTCGCCGGTGATGTCGAGGTAGTCAGTTCCGGTCTCCAGACACGCCTCCACGAGCGGTTCGTAGGTGTCGACGAACGGGCCGGCGCAGTTGAGCAGTACGTCGACGTCGTCGAGATACGCCTCGGCGGTGTCGACGCCGAAGGACCGTCCTTCACAGTCCAACCGGACCGCGAGGTGGTCGGTCTTGACCCCGTTGCGACCGGCGACGATGGTGTCGATGCCGCGGTCGACGGCCTCCTCGGCGATGAGTTCGCCCGTGTAGCCGTACGCGCCGTAGATGAGCAGCGTCATAACAACCGAGACGACGGGCGAACCCAAAAACCCCGACCACGCCGCAGGCTACAAGCCCTCCGCCGACGCAGCGACCAACATGACACGCGACATCGTCCTGCCGGGCGGACTGGACTCGATAGACGACATCGTCGAGGTAGCGACCCACGCCGAACAGCGCGGCTACGACCGCATCTCGCTGCCGGAGGTGACCGGACGCGACGGTGTGACGCTTCTGGCGACGCTGGCCGAACGCACCGACGACATCGGCCTCTCGAACGACGTGTTCTCGCCGTACGGTCGCTCGCCGGCCCTACTCGGCCAAACCGGCGTCACGCTACAGGAAGCAAGCGACGGCCGCTACCGGATGGGCCTCAGCACCTCATCGCCGGACCTCACCGAGAAGTGGCACCTCGAAACCTACGAACGACCGCTCCGCCGACTCAGAGAGACCATCGATATCGTCAAGCAGGTGTCTCGCGGCGAACGCGTCGATTACGACGGCGAGTTCTTCGAGGGCGGCGGCCTCAAACTGCGCGGCGTCGAACCCGCCGAGGTTCCCGTCGACGTGGCGGCACTCGGCCCGAAAGCCGTCGAGTCGGCAGGTCGGTTCGGCGACGGCTGGGTGCCACAGCTCTTCACGACCGACGCTCTCGAAGAACGGATGGACGACCTCCGACGCGGCGCCGACCTCGGCGACCGCGACCCAGAGGACATCCGCGTCTCGGTGACCGTCCGGTCATGTGCCCTCGACGACGGCGACCGAGCCCGCGACATCGCCGCCCGACAACTCGCGTTCATGATTGGGGCCTACGGTCCCTACTACCGAAAATCGATTTCCCGGCAGGGGTTCGACGTCGAAACCGACGCGATACACGAAAAGTGGACCGACGGCGACCGCGAGGCTGCCGTCGCCGCGGTCACCGACGAGATGGTCGAGGAGTTGGTTGCGGCTGGAACAACCGAGGAAGTCCGAGAGACAGTCGCGCGCTTCGAGGCCGTCGACGGCGTCGACGCGGTTCGAGTCGGGTTCTTCGGTGAGATGACGCCCGAAGAACGCCGCCGAACCGTCGATGTGTTGGCGCCGTCGGCGTAATCGGCCGTTTCAGCTGCCGCCGCTGTCGTCGGCCAAATCGGCCGCGAGCGTCCGTGCGCACTCCAGGTGTTCGTCCGCTTCCGGATTGCCCGTCTCCTCGATTTCTTCGAGCAGTTCGAGAACGATGGCCGCACGCTGTGTCTGTACGTCGGGACTGCAGTCCCGAAGGTCGTCGGCGACCGCTTCCGCTTCGCCGAGGAGTCGGCTGGCGCGTCGCTCGATGGGAAGTTCCGCCGTTGCGGCGAGGTGTTCGTACAGCGCCGCGGGGTCGGTGGTGTCGGTCACAGAGATGCCTCCGCTCGTTCGACGTCCGCTGGCGTATTGATGTTGATGCGCCAGCCATCGAGGCGAACCGTCTCGACACGGCCGCCGTCGGCCAAGAGCCACTCGATGGCATCGGCGAGTTCGAACTCGCCTCGCTCCGATGGCTCGATTGCGCGACAGGCCTCGAAGACGCGCTCGGAGAACGCGAAACACCCGGTCGTCGCGAGCTGCGACGGCGGGTCGTCCGGTTTTTCGACGAGGCCGACCACCTCGTCGTCTTCGAGTTCGAGGACGCCGCCGCGTCGCGCTCGCTCCGGCGAAACCCGGTCGACGAGCAACGTTGCGTCGGCGTCCGTCTCACGATGCCGTCGGGCGACAGCGCCGACGTTCCCACGGAGTACGTTGTCGCCGTTCAACTGGAGAAACGGGCCATCGACCACCGGTTCGGCCTGCAGGACTGCATCTGCGAGTCCATCCCGTTTTGGTTGGTCGACGTACGTTATCGGCGCCCCGCGATACGCTGAGCCGTAGTGGTCCCGAATTTGCGTGCCGAGATAGCCGACGACGACCACGTACTCCTCGACGTGCGGAGCCAGCGTCTCGAAAACGTGTGTGAGCAGGGGTTTTCCGTCCACATCGACGAGCGCCTTGGGTCGGTCGTCGGTGTGTGGACGGAGCCGCGTGCCGTGGCCGGCGGCGGGGACGACGCCTTGCATACTGGGTGTTGGGTCCCCGCGGAAAAAAGGCCGTCTACCGCTCGGCGACGAGGAACGTCCGACCGCCCTTCCGCTCGAAGTACACGTCGTCGGCCTCGCGGGCGTACCGCTGGACCCGCGTCGCCGGCAGGTCGCTGACCTCCAAGACGCCGTTGTGAGTCGTTTCAGCCGTCGACTGGATGTTCGTGGACATACCTGTTCGTACCGGCGACAGTAATAAAGGGGCCAGCCTAGTCCGGAGTGAAAGTGAAAGTGTGGGGCGGCGTCGCGATGCCGTCGTCGACGCCACCGGTCGTTATAACACCTCGGACGGCGTTTATCTGGGACGATGGAAGACAAATCGGTTCTCGTCACTGGCGGGTCGGGGTTCATCGGCGGCCACATCGCCGATGCGCTGTCGACAGACAACGACGTGGCGGTTCTCGACACCGTCGCGGGCGACCATCCCAACGGGGTGACAGCTATCCAGGGCGACATCCGCGACGAAGCGACCGTCGACGCCGCCGTCGAGGGCGTCGACGTGGTGTTCCACGAGGCCGCACTCGTCAGCGTCGCCGAATCGGTCGAACGACCGACCGAGAGCCACGCCATCAACGCGACGGGGACGCTCAACGTCTTGGAGGCCGCACGGACGCACGACGCTCGGGTCGTCATCGCCTCCAGCGCCGCGGTGTACGGCGACCCCGAGGAGACGCCAATCGACGAAGGCCAGCGACTCGAACCGACCTCTCCGTACGGCCTCGACAAAGTCGCTTCCGACCATTACGCCCGACTGTACGAGGACCTCTACGGGCTCGATACCGTTGCACTCCGCTACTTCAACGTCTACGGCCCGGGACAGACCGGCGGCGACTACGCCGGCGTGATTACCGTCTTCCTTCGGCAGGCACGCAACGGCGACCCGATCACGGTCCACGGCGACGGCACGCAAACCCGAGATTTCGTCCACATCGACGACGTCGTTCGTGCGAACCTGCTGGCCGCCGAAACCGACGCAGTCGGCCGGGCCTACAACGTCGGCACTGGGGAATCGGTCACGATTCGCGAACTCGCCGAACTGATTCGCGACGGCGTCGGCAGCGACTCCGAAATCGTTCACACCGACCCACGGCCCGGCGACATCCAACACAGCTGTGCCGATATCGGCCGTGCGCGGTCGGCACTCGGCTACGAACCCACCATCGACCTCGAAGCGGGCCTCCGGACGCTCGTCGACGACTGAACACCGAGCTCCGGGTCTTGAACCACCGCCCCCACTCTGTTTCGGACGGGGCTTTTTCAGCGGATGAAAACGCTAAGCCCCAATTATACTGGTATGTGGAGTACTGGGTGTATGGTCACCCGACCCACGGTGAGACGATGAGCGCAAACGGCCAGCAGGGAGCCTCCGTCGAGCAGTTGTACCGCGAATTGACCGATGCCGACCCCGTTTCCGGCGATGCCGGAAACCAGTCCAAAGAGGTCGTCAACGCAGTGACCGACCAACTGTTCCCGGGGCGGCGGTTCCGATTCGACGAGGAACTCGTCAAGAACTCCCTCGATGAACTCCTCCTCGTGTTGGTCGCGATGCGTGACGGCGACACCCACGGAAAAGGGCTGATGGAAGACCTCTCACAGGTGTTCGACGCGCGGTTGAGTCCGGGAACCGTCTACCCGCGGCTCCACGAACTCGAAGCGGACGACCTCCTCGAGATGCACGAACTCGTCCGGACGAAGGAGTACCGAATCGATGACGACGAGGACACCCGCACTCGAATCGAGGACGCGATGCAACAGCACCTCGCACTCGGATTCGTGTTCTACTCGGCGCTCGACGAACTGTAAGCCGACCCGTTTCTCCGACTACTCACTCCAGTGACAGCGACGACTCTCTCACCAGAACCGACAGCGCCTCCTCGGGATCCGCCTCCGGTGCCATCCCCTCGACGTACCACAGCAACAGCTCGTCGAACAGTTCACGGACGTCGTTCGTCGACACCTGCGTCGTTCGCGTTCCGTCGGGCGTCCGCATCGTCACCGCCGCGGCGTACGCACCGCTCGGAAGCGGAGCGTCGTCCGTATCGTCTTTGGGTGCGTTCTGTGCCGGATTCGACCGACGGACGTCCGACGAATCGTCTGGGGCGACGACGAAGCGGTTGTCCGATAACTCCGTTACCTCGTCGGGTGTCCCCAACTCGGCGGGGTCGAGAACTCCTTCCGGGTTCTCGTCGATTGGGGCGTTCGGTGGGCTATCGTTCGATTCTCGTGCCGGTTCGTCGTGCTCGCCCGTATTTCGTGTCATTTGTATGGTAAAACGAACATTCGTTCAGCTGCGAAGTACGCCAGTCCCGAAGTCAGTACTAACACGACCATCGCAGCGACGGCGATGCCGAGAAGCGTCGCACCGTGCTTGACGTGTTCGTCCTCGGAACGGATACTCACAGTCAGCGCCCACGCTCCGAGGACAGCTGCCACAGCGAGGTTCACGACCCCATGGGTCTGCATTCCCGTTCCGGGTGTTACTCCCACGAGGGCGACGGCTGCAAAGGAGAGCCCGCCGACGGTTCCGGCGAGGAGTCCCCCGGCGAAGCGTTCGGGATACGCCGAAACCGCCCGTCTGACGACGGGCAATCTGAACACGCCGTACACTGCAAGCGGCGTCATCGGGGCCAGATACCGGACCGTAATCGTCGAGTGCAATGGAAGGCGTGGCAGGTACAACAACGTCAGCGCGAGACCGAAGCCGACTGCGAGGAGGTCGACGCCGGTCTTCGGGTCCCGACGGTCGAAGCCGGCAGGGAACCGCCGGAAGAACGCGACCGGGGCCGCGACTAACGCTGCGAGCAGCGGGGCCGATTCCAGAAGCGTCAGTTCGATGGTTTCACCGCCAGTCTGACCGTAATCGACGCCCGGAATCGTACCGCTCCGAACGAACACGTGCCAAAGTCGCTCCGCGTTCAGTACTTCGACTGCTCGCGTGAACTGGTCGAGTAGAACGCCGAACGCCGCTGTCGTGGAGGACACCATCCCCGCAACCAGACTCGCGACGACTGCAAGTCGGTCCGGCGTCGATTCGCCTGTGGTTGTCCCTTGCCCCGAACCGCTCGTCGACCCCCCGGTTCCGGAGCCACCCCCGGAATCGCTCGCCGCCGGTTCGCTGCCCGTTCCGGCGCTTCCCCCCTCGCCCCCACCTAGGACGGCATCAGCAGTTACACCGGCCGAATTCGCTGACTGGAGCATCCGTGGCGGCACGAGCGGATTCCCCGAAATCAGGGCGTTCGTGACGAAGAATGGAACGAGCGAGAGTATGAACACGCTGCCGACGACGATGAGGTCGAGCGGCCGGTTCTGCCGTGCGAACAGCAAATCGAGCGGCCCAAGCGCGACCAACAGGACGAGTGCGTCGGGAGCGCTCACCCACGCTAACACTCCAACTGAAGCGTACGACACAGCTCGCCACCACCGTTCGCTCGTGACCGGTCCCTCACGAGCCCGGGCAAAGCAGTACACGGTGACGAGCGCGAACAGGGCGACGAAGGCGTGTCGTTTCGGTATCGGTGCCCAGAACGCGACGGTGGCGAGCCCCAGCGTCGATACGCCCGCAGCCGTGCCGATTCGCCGGTCGTGGAACCGCGTCAGCAGCCGGTAGACGACGACGGCACACAGCGCCGCGGCGACCATCGTCGTGAACTGCAGCGCCAACAGCGGTTCGACACCCGTGGGCAACTGTCGCGCAGAGAGCACGCCGGCGACGAACAGCAGCGCCGCGACAGAACTACCCAACAGCGTCGCGAGTCGCTCCCGAGCGAGGAAGCTCCCGAGGCTTCGTGTGACACCGGCGACGGCTACACACCACAACCCCGTAAGCGCGATTCGGAGGTCAGCGACGGCTGAGACCGCCTCCAGTACCACCAACGCGGGCAACGACAACACGATTTGACCGTAATTCCGGCCGTAGAGAGCGCCCTCCGAGACGTACACGCCCGGCGTCGCCCCGTGGTCTGGGCCGAACGCCACCGTCTGGATGGCGAGACTCCCGTCGGCAACGCTCACGAGAGCGTTCACGATAGCGAACGTATCGATGATGAACACGTCGACGCGCCAGTACAGCCCGTAGAAGACGAGCGCACCGAGGAACAGCGTCCACCCGATTCGGTCGCCGAACGGCACGCGGAACGCGGTTTCACGCGCCCAATGGAGTCGCTCCCAACCTCTTTCGCGAGCGGCGAGCAGCCGCTTTTTTGGCGTTTTTGTGCTCACTCGAATCGCACCTCTTTGCGGTCCAACACGTACGTCTCCCCGTCAACTGCTGCTTCGACGAACAGTGTCGCGGTCTCTTCACCGTCGAGGCCGACCGCCGGACGCAACTCGACCGCTGCCGTCTCTCTCGATGAAACGACCACCGAATCGTCGGTGGCGTTCTCCGAGTCGAAGCGTGTGGTTAGCGTCGCTGGCGAATCTGCTGTCTCGACCGAAAAAGAAACCACGACCGTCGCGGAGCCGTTCCCGCGTTCGGTCGTCGTCGAAATCGGACCCGACGAGAAGCGACGGTCGGCGTCGAGGCCGTCCGTCCCCGTGTCGAAACCCGTGTAAAGTTGGGTTGGTTGCTCCGAACCCGCGAGCGCAGCCCCCGGCACGAGCGGCCCCGCGACCACCGCCGTCGCGGCGACGAGCGCACAGAGACCGAGTACCGAGAGTCGCGTCGCGTTCATTCGGTGTTAGACCGTGACGTAGCTGCGGTCACCGAGCGAGTCGGGGACGTTGACGCCGTAGATGGTCGTCGCACCGGACTGGTCGACGATGCGGAGTTGGACCTCCTCGCCCTCGGCTATGCCGTTGCCACCTTCGAGTTCCGCTGCGTCCGTGTCGATAGTAATCTCTACACGGTCACCCGTATTGGTCAACACCGTTGCGGAACCTCCCGATATTTCTGTCGTAGCGAAGTTATTTCCGTTCGCGTTACCACTATCGTAGACTAATGTCTGTGATGCGCCAGCACTGGTGTATTCGATGGTGGCATCCGAGAGGTCAATTGGGTCCGACCCTGCGGACTTCTTCACCACGAGATCGACTTGACTGACGCTCGAACTCGACACCGTACCGGTCGCGCCGACGACTGAAATCTGATTTCCGACTTCGGATTGGGCGTCTTCACCAGTACTTTCTGCCTGACTCTGCAAGAGCCCGGAAGTCTGTACGAGCACGCCCGCCGCGACTGCCGCCACGAGAACGAGCGCGATGAAGATAATTAGTGTCCCGATACCGACCTGACCGCGGTCCTCTTTGATTGATAATTCCTCAAACATGGATTACACCGTGACGTAGCTGCGGTCTCCGAGCGAGTCGGGGACGTTGACGCCGTAGATGGTCGTTGCACCAGACTGGTCGACGATTCGGAGTTGGACTTCTTCGCCTTCCGCGATGCCGTTGTCACCCTCGATAGTGGCGGCATCGATGGAGACTTCAACGCGGTCACCGGTGTTGGTCAAGACCGTGCTGCTGTCGCCACTGATTTTGGACGTGGTGAATTCGTTGGCACTTGTACTTCCAGCGTGTGTCAGCGTCGCACTCGCACTTGAACTGGTGTATTCGATGGTGGCATCCGAGAGGTCAATTGGGTCCGACCCTGCAGACTTCTTCACCACGAGATCGACCTGACTAACGTTCGAACTCGACACCGTACCGGTCGCGCCGACGACTGAAATCTGATTGCCGACTTCGGATTGAGCGTCTTCACCAGTACTCTCAGCTTGACTCTGCAAGAGCCCGGAAGTCTGTACGAGCACGCCCGCCGCGACTGCCGCCACGAGAACGAGCGCGATGAAGATAATTAATGTCCCGATACCGACCTGACCGCGGTCGTCGTCCGTTGGTAGTGGTATCATTTGTTGTCTCCTGTGTCCCGACCCGTTGCCGGCCGGTCCGGCTCGGGTCGAACGGGGCACAACCCCTACTGCCTCGGACAACCCCGTATAAAAAAGAGGTCGGCAACGATTCACACGACGTATCGACTTGCGTTTCGAGCCTCGATACACCCGCCGTAACGCCACCCGATAGCGAACGGCGGGTAAAGGGGGCCGACGAAGTAGTCCCTCGCGTGCCACGAACATGCGCGGGTCACCCGCGGGTGACGGGAGACGAACCATGGACATCTTCGAACAGCTGTTCGACGGAGGAGGACAGAGTATGAGCGACGCCGAACCCGAGGAACCGGCTGTCGATGCCGAATCGACCGAACCGTCGTCGGAGTCGGAGCCCGACGATGACGAGCGGGCGCTCCGGGACCTCGACGTCCGGGTCGGCGATTTGGAGTCGAGCCTCGAACAGACGGAGTCGTCGCTGAAGGCGATTCGGAGCCAACAATCGGAACTCTCCGAGGACATCGAGGAGGTCAACGACACCGTCCGGCAGTTGCTCGGCGTGTACGACCAGTTGACCGCCGAGTCGAACCCCTTCGAGGATGGAAACTCCGGTAACGGCTTTGGTGTCGTCGAGACACCCGACGGTGGGGATGGCGACAGTAACGCCTCGCCCGACGACACCCACACCGACGGCCCTCACGAAGATACCGACGAAGAGGTCGTGACCTTCGAGGACCTGACTGACGGCGAAACCGACGCCAACGTCGACCCCGTCGACGACGAGGAGTTCCTGTGGGACGAGGAACAGTCGGCCGTCGACGACCTCGACGCCGAAGAATACACCGAGGAACGAACTTCCGAGGAACGGACGTCGGTCCCAGCGGAGGCCACCGCGGAACTCACCGAAATCGAGGGCGGGTATGCCGCAGACTTACTGGTCTTCGAGTGGCTCTCGGAACTCGTGTGTGCGTCCGGGCCCGCGAGTGCGCTGAAAGCGCTTGAGTACTACGAGTCGGTCGGCTGGATTTCCCCGTCGGTCCGGCGTGAGCTCGAAGCGGTTCTCAGTGGGCCACATCTCGACGCCCACGTCGACCCCGGTGAGCCCTCCGAACTCTCGGCGGGTAATCACGCCGACAGTCACGGCTACGTTCGACGACTCGGGGCGTTAGCAGCAATAGACATCTAATGGGATTCAGTGCGAGCGGCGCGACGGCGGTGATATTCATCGGCCTGTTGGTCAGCGCCGCGACGCTCGTACCAGCGGTACAGGACGCACGCGAAGCACAGCGCGAGGGATTGACGGAACGAGACGACAGGATGCTCGAACAACGCAACACCGACATCGAGGCAGTCGACGCCGTGTACAACGCCACCGAAGACGAACTCGTCGTCCGCCTCGACAACACGGGAACGACGACGCTCAATTCGGGGGAGACCGACCTCCTCGTCGACGGCGAGTACGTCGACCCGTCGGCTGCCGTCGACGGCGACGCCCAGCGGTCGCTGTGGTCGCCGGGAACGCGGCTCGTCTTCACCTACGATACGACGACCGAACCACAGCGTGTCCACGTCGCGACCCGTCCGGGCGTCCAAGTCGCAACGAACGTGACGACGGAGGGGGTCTGAATGGCGAGTCTCTCCGCCTCCAGTCTCATCCTGTTCATCGCCGCGATAGGCATCGCAGCGGGCGTTTCCGGCGTTATGGTCGACAGCATCGGCGGCATCTCCGAATCGATTACGACCCACGGCGACTCCGTCGAGGAACAGCTCGAGACGGACATCACGATTATCAGCGACACTGGGAGCGACGCGATTTACGACGGCACCAACGACACGGTGACCGTCCTCGTGAAGAACACCGGCGCTCGTCCGTTACCGACGGACCCCGACCTCGTCGACGTGGTGTTCGACGGCGAGTACGTCGTCCCGTCGTCGACCACTATCGACGTGGTGAGTACCAACACCGACACGTGGAAGGAAGGGGAGGTAATCGAACTCGTCATCGACCTCGACGCGAGCCTCGACGCTGGTGAACACCGGGCGACGGTCATCGTCGATGGCGACGAGGAGGTGTTGCGCTTCTACGTATGAGCCACTACTCCATTGGACTGACCGACCGCGACCGGGTGAACCACGCCATCGGCGGTGGGCTTCCCTCGGGGTCGGTGTGTCTCCTCGAAGGGCGCGACGGCGCCGGCAAGAGCGTCCTTTCGCAACGAATCGCCTACGGACTCGTCGATGAGGGCACCTCGACCGCCGTCGTCTCGACGGAACTCACGGCGAGTGAGTACATCGACCAGATGAACTCGCTGTCCTACGACGTGGTCGACCACTTGCTCGCCGACCGGCTGCTCTTTTTCCACGCGAACGTCGACACCCACGTCGAGGCCGGTGGCCGCGAACGTGGCACGCGCAGACTCATCTCGCGGCTGTTCGCGCCGAGCCCCCTCTGGCGCGGCGACGTTCTCGTCGTCGACGGCTTCGATGCGATGTTGCGAAACGACCCGCGCTTCGACGCCGTCACCGAACGCGGCGAGGAGGACCACGCGATGCAGCGCATCGTCAGCGCGCTCCGCCAGCGGACCGCCGACGACCGGACGGTCGTGTTGACGGTCAATCCCGCGACGGTTACGGACCGTGCTCTCCAACCACTCCGGGATGTCTCGGACGTGTACCTCCAACTCGAAACGTCGACAGTCGGACAGGAAATCAGACAGAAAGCCGTCGTTCGGCGGTTCGCCGGCATGAAAAACCCCGTCGACGACACCATCGGCTTCGCGGTCCAGCAGGGCCGCGGCGTCGTCATCGAATCGAGGACTATCGCATGAGCGACCACGGAACACTCCGGATGGGCGACGAACTGCAAGCGTACGCAGCGGAGCACCCACACCTCGCCGACCACCTGGAAACGTTCAACGACCGCACCGGCGAGTATCCGCTGCTCGTCGAGGAACCGGACGACGAACACGACACCCAACGCCCGAACATCATCTACGCCACCGAACCTCCGGTGTTCGCCCACGTCTACGGCGACACCGGCGTCGAGACGATGTACTACTGCATCGAACCGGCGCTGGACGGCGAGGCCGACGAACGACGCTACGAGCGCCTCCGGAGTCGGGTGTTGGACCTCTCGGTGACTCGACAGGCGCCCTCGACGGACGCCGAGTTCACCGAGTTCCTCGATTCGCTCATCGAAGAGACGCTGGTCGTCAACGGCGACGCGACGGCGCTGACGGGCCTCCGCGAGCAGTTCGTCGGCGACCGCATGACCGTCGGAAAGGAGACGTACGACCGACTCCGCTATCGCCTCCAGCGCGACATCGCGGGGCTCGGACCGCTCGACCCCGTGATGACCGACCCCGAAAACGAGGACATCCACGTCATCGGTCCCTCGAACTGCTACGTCGACCACGGTACTTTCGGGATGCTCGAGACCACCGTCGACTTCGGCACCCCACGGGAGTTCGAGTCGTGGATTCGCAACATGGGCGAACGGATGAACCACCCCGTCTCCGACTCCCAGCCAATCATCGACTCGACGCTGCCCAACGGGTCGCGAATCAACATCATCTACTCCGACGACGTCTCCATCAAGGGCCCCTCCCTGACCATCCGACAGGGCGAGGAGGTGCCGCTGTCCATCCTCCAGATTACGAAGTGGGGGACGCTCTCGCCGGAACTCGCGGCGTATCTGTGGCTCTGTATGGAGAACGAACAGACCGTCTTCGTCGTCGGTGAAACCGCATCCGGAAAGACGACGACGCTGAACTCGATGTTCTCGTTCATCCCACGCGACCACAAAATCTACACGGCGGAGGACACCGCCGAGGTGAAACCGCCACACGAGAACTGGCAGCAACTGCTGACTCGGGAGGGACAGGGCGACGGCTCTGCGGACGTTGACATGTTCGATTTGGTGGCGGCGGCGCTGCGGTCCCGTCCCGACTACATCTGTGTCGGCGAGGTTCGTGGCGCGGAGGCCCAGATGGCGTTTCAGGCCGCCCAGACCGGCCACCCCGTCCTCATCACGTTCCACGCCTCGGACATCGTCTCGATGATTCAGCGCTTCACGTCCAACCCCATCAACGTCCCCGAGACGTTCATGGACAACTGCGACGTGGCGCTGTTCCAGAACCGCGTCAAGCAGGGCGACGACATCCTCCGTCGGGTCACTTCGGTGCAGGAAATCGAGGGGTACTCCGACCACGAAGGCGGCGTCGTCACACGGGAAGCATTCGGCTGGGACCCTCGCGACGACGAGGTCGTGTTCAAGGGCCAGAACAACTCCTACGTCCTCGAAGAGCAAATCGCGACGCTGCTCGGCTACCGCGACACGAGGAAGATTTACGACGAACTGGAGCGCCGTGCGGAGGTTCTCCGCCGACTCATCGACGCCGACATACTGGGCTACCACGAGGTCAACGACGCCATCGAGACGTTCCAGCGCGACGGCGTCGAGGCACTGCCCATCGACATCGCTGGGCTATCCGAGGAGGCGAGACCCTGATGTGGGAGGTGTACGCCGATGGCGACCGCTGACGACGAGGGCTCTTTCGAGGTCGACCTCCGGGATGTCGTTCTCTCGGTGGCGGACTCCTATCGGTACATGGAGATGTCGCTGGAGCGGTATGTGCTGTTGGTGTTGCTTCCGGCGACGGCGCTGGCAATCGGCCTCCCCATCGGGGCGACCGTCGCCGGCGCGCCACTCGCCATTTCGTTGCCGCTGTCGCTGCTCGGTGCACTGTCGTTTCTCGGCGCCGTCGCCTACCCGAAGGTCGTCCAGGACCGCAAGCGCAAACAGATTCGTGAGCGGTTCCACCTATTTCTGACACACATCACCGTGCTATCGATGACCAACATCGACCGCGTGGAGGTGTTCCGCAGGCTCTCACATGTCGAGGAGTACGGTGCCCTTGCCGAGGAGATGGGCCGTGTCGTCGCGTTGGTCGACACGTGGAATCAGAGCCTCGACGACGCCTGCCGCCGGCGTTCGAAGCAGGTCCCCTCGGAACTGCTGGAGGACTTCTTCGAACGGTTGGCCTACACCGTCGGCGCCGGACAGAACATGAGCGAGTTCCTCGTCGACGAACAGGACAGCATCATCCAGCAGTTCGTCATCCGATACGAATCGGACCTCCAGAAACTCGACGTGCTGAAGGAGTTGTACCTCTCGATGATGCTGTCGACGACGTTCGTCCTCGTCTTCGCGACGGTGTTGCCGTTGCTCATCGCCGTGCCACCGACGCTTCTGGTCGGCGGCGTCATCGTCATGTTCGTCTTCGTGCAAGGCGCGTTCCTCTTCATCATCCACACCGTCGCCCCACAGGACCCGATTTGGTTTCACGCCGCCGAAGGGCGCTCGCCAATCCGGCGAACGTGGCCGTACCTCGGCGTCGGCTTCCTGTTGACCGGCCTCGCACTCGCCGTGGCGTTGCTCTCCTCGCTTGGATACGGGCCGCTTGCGGGCGATACCGTACCGCTGGCGATTTGGATGGGCGTCTGTGTCACCCCGCTTTCGGTTCCGGGGATTGCGATGCGTCGGGAAGAACAGCGCGTGAAGGACCGCGACCAGGGGTTTCCCTCGTTCATCCGTGCGCTCGGCAGCGTCGAGAGCGTCAAGCAGTCCTCGACTGCGTCGGTGCTCCGAACGCTCCGGAACAAGGACTTCGGTGCCCTGACGCCGAACGTCGACGCCCTCTACAAGCGACTGAACACCCGCATCGACACCGCCCGCTCGTGGCGACTGTTCGCCATCGAATCCGGGTCGTATCTCATCCAGAAGTTCGGCGACATGTACGTCGTCGGTCGTCGGATGGGCGGGGACCCGAAACAGCTCGGGCAGGTCATTTCGAAGAACTTCAACGAGGTGTTGCGGGTCCGCGAACAGCGCGAGCAGGCGACGACGACGTTCATCGGCGTCGTCTACGGCATCACGGCAGCCGCCATCTTCTCGGCGTTCATCGGGCTGGAAATCGCCGGCCAGATGCTCACCATCGCCGAGGGATTGGCCGAAAGCGACAGTCAAATCGCGACGATGCTGTTCAACCCTGACCTCTACGACATCGACCTCATCGAGTTCCTGCTGTTGTTCGTCATCCTCCTGAACGCCTTGCTGTCGTCGCTGATGATTCGACTGATGGACCGCGGCCACCCCGTCTCCGGGTTCCTCCACTTCGTGTTGCTGACGTGGGTCGGCGCGCTCGTCAGCGTCCTCACCGAGTACGTCGTCGGCGGCCTCATCGCGTAAGTCGAGAACTCACTCCTCGAAACCGTATCCTCTTTAAAGCTAATCCGACGCGTACGCCGGGTCATGAGCCCACAGAAACCGTACCTCGAAACCGTCGACCCCGAACCTGGCCGGGTGAAAGCCGTCATCGAGTGGATGGAGTACCTCGGGAACACCTTCGGCACCTCGGGTGCGCTCAACGCCCTGGAGTACTACGAACGACTCGGATGGATAACGCCACAGGCCCGCGAGGGCCTGCTGGAGTACCTCCGGGGCCTCGGCATGGACGAGCTCCACAACAAGAAGTACGACGAGCCCGGCACGCTCGAAGGGCCGCTGTCGTCGCTGTCCGGGACGCCGTTCGGCGCTCACGCTCGGTCGCTCGAGTACGTCGCCGCCATCGCTGGCGACGACCTCGAAGCCGAACTCCTGTTGGCGTCGATGGCCGAACAGCGCGCGAAACCCGACGGTCAGTCGGAGTGGCAATCCCGCTCGGCACACAGTAGTGCGGTGGCCGACGGCGGCAACACCGAACGCCGCGTCCCGTTCGACGACTCGATGTTCGACGGCGAAAAATAGCGTCGCGAAACCCGACGGTCAGTTCACTCGAGGTCGAAGCGGTCGAGCTTCATCACTTTGCTCCACGTGTCCACGAAGTCTTGGACGAACTGCTCTTCGCCGTCGTCGGCTGCGTAGGCCTCTGCGATGGCCCGAAGCCGCGAGTTCGAACCGAAGACGAGGTCCACGCGGGAGCCCTTCCACTCGACTTCGCCCGTGTCACGGTCGCGTAGCTCGTAGACGTTCTCCGAGACCTGCTCCCACTCGTAGCTCATGTCGAGGACGTTCTCGAAGAAGTCGTTGGTCAGCGTCTCCGGCTGGTCGGTGAAGACGCCGAGGTCCGTGTCCTGATAGTTCGCATCCAGCGCGCGCATGCCGCCGACCAGAACCGTCATTTCGTGGGGCGAGAGGTCCAGTAGGTCGGCCTTGTCGACCAACAGCTCTTCTGGCTTGCGGTCGGCTTCCGCCTCGTCGATGTAGTTCCGGAACCCGTCTGCCTCGGGCCGGAGCGCCTGGAAGGATTCGACGTCGGTCTGCTCCTGTGAGGCGTCCGTGCGTCCGGGCTCGAACGGGACCTCCACGTCGTATCCGGCCTCCGTGGCCGCCTGCTCGACGGCCGCGTTGCCGCCCAAAACGATGAGGTCGGCCAGCGAGACTCTCGTCCCGTCGGACCGGGAACCGTTGAAATCCTCTTGAATCCCTTCGAGAGTCCCCAGCACCGTCTCCAGCTCTTCGGGCTCGTTTACCTCCCAACTCTTCTGCGGTTCGAGCCGAATGCGTGCGCCGTTGGCGCCACCGCGTTTGTCGCTGTCGCGGTACGTCGCCGCCGCCGCCCAGGCGGTCTTGACCAACTGGGAGACCGACAGGTCCGACTCGAGAATTTCCGCTTTGAGCGCGTCGATTTCCTCGTCGCCGATCAGGCCGTAATCTGCGTCGGGGACGGGGTCCTGCCAAATCATCTCCTCGTCGGGGACCTCCGGCCCGAGGAACCGCTCCGGCGGGCCCATGTCGCGGTGGATGAGCTTGTACCAGGCCTTCGCGAAGGTCATCCCGAACTCCATGGGGTTCTCCTGGAAGCGTTCGACGATTTCCCGGTAGTCCGGGTCTCGCTTGAGAGCGATGTCCGTGGTCAGCATCATGGGCGTGACCTTCTCAGAGGAGTCGTGGGCGTCCTGTGCGGACTCGTGGAGTTCCTCGTCGACCGGCGTCCACTGCCAGGCACCACCGGGGCCCTTCTCCGGTTCCCATTCGTAGTCGAGCAGGTTATTGAGGAAGTCCATGTCCCAGTCAGTGGGCGACTGCGTCCATGGCCCCTCGATGCCGCTCGTAATCGTATCGGGACCTTTGCCCTCACCGTAGTCGCTCTCCCAGCCGAGCCCCTGGTTCTCGATTGGGGCCGCTTCGGGCTCCGGCCCGAGGTGGTCGTCGGAGTCGGCGCCGTGGACCTTCCCGAACGTGTGGCCGCCGGCGATGAGCGCGACCGTCTCCTCGTCGTTCATCGCCATGCGGTCGAAGGACTGACGGATGTACTTCGCGGACTCTTCGGGGTCGGGTTCACCGCCCGGCCCCTCGGGGTTGACGTAGATGAGACCCATGTGGTCGGCGGCGAGGTCGCCTTCGAGGTTGCCCTCTTCGTCGTGGCGCTTGTCCGCCATCATCTCCTCTTCGGGCCCCCAGTCGACGCCCTTGTCGGGCGCCCAGGCGTCTTCTCGGCCGCCAGCGAAGCCGTAGGTCTCGAAGCCCATCGACTCCATGGCGACGTTGCCGGCGAGGACGATCAGGTCGGCCCACGAGAGTTTGCGGCCGTACTTCTGTTTGACGGGCCAGAGGAGTCGGCGCGCCTTGTCGAGGTTCGCGTTGTCGGGCCAGCTGTTGACGGGGGCAAAGCGCTGTGTGCCGCCGGAGGCACCGCCGCGTCCGTCCGTGGTGCGGTAGGTGCCGGCGCTGTGCCACGCCATTCGAATGAACAGCGGACCGTAGTGGCCGTAATCAGCGGGCCACCAGTCTTGGGAGGTCGTCATCACCTCCTCGAGGTCTCGTTTGACGGCTTCGAAATCGAGTGACTCGAACGCTTCGGCGTAGTCGAAGTCCTCGTCCATCGGGCCCACGCTTCGTGCGTTCTGATCGAGGATATCTAGGTTCAGCTGGTTCGGCCACCAGTCCTTGGTAGACTTTCGGCCTGTACCCATCTCGGAGGCAGGGGTGTCGTCGTTCATCGCGGTACGTACCTCTTGGAGGAACGCGGATACAAAAGTTTGGATTGTAAAACGGAAAGGTTCCCTTTCGAAAGAGACAGATTATTTTTCCGAATCGACGCTCTCGGCGACCCACTCGCCGAACGAGGGCCCGACCGCTTCCTCGTCGAACCGTTCGATACAGGGAACGTCGTAGGGGTGCAGCTCCTCGGTTCGGGACTCCAGTGCGGCGTATTGCTCGTCGGTCGTCTTCGCGAGAAGGATGACTTCCTCTTCGGAGACGACATCTCCGTCCCAGCGATACGTCGAGCGACAGTCGAGTCGGTTGACACACGCCGCGAGGCGCTCTTCGACGAGCGTCTCAGCCAGTTCGGTGGCGGCCTCCGGCGGAGCCGTGATGTAAACCGTCGGCATCAGGCGTCGGCGTCCGACCCGACGCTCGGCTTGCCCTCGACGGGGTTGTATCGGCCGTTGATGTCCCACTCGTGGATGCAGTGTTTGTTGCCGACCTGTCGCTCGCCGTCCTCGACGGCGATGACCCAGTTCTGTTTGTCGGCGTCCCAACGGTCGGTCCGACCACACAGCTCACACTGCCGCTCGGTTGGGGGAACGATTTCGTCCGTCATACCCGAAGGAACGACGGCCTCCATAATCAAGGGACCGCTCGAACGGCGTGGCGAATCCGTCCCGGTGGGGTCATTAACGCGGAGCACGAAAGGCGGGTATGCGACGGCGCGAGTTACTGGCGGGGCTTCCGGCAGTCGGGCTTTCGGCGGTCGCCGGCTGTACCGTCGGTGGCGAACCGCCCGAACCGGACGACCTGACGCTGTCCGCCCCGGCCTTCGAGGACGGCCGGATTCCAGAGCGGTTCACTTGCGATGGCGAGGGCGTCTCGCCACCGCTGGTCGTCGAGGGCGTCCCCGACGGCCCGGAATCGCTCGCCATCGTCGGTGAGTGGCTCCGGAGTTACGGCTCCGCCACCATCTGGTTGCTGTGGAACCTTCCCGCAGCGGGTCGGCTAGAACTCCCGGCTGCCATCCCAAACGGTCCGAGCGTCAAGTCGGTCGAGGGGGCGAGACAGGGAACCAACGACGAGGGGTTCGTCGGCTATCGCTCGCCGTGTCACGAGACGCCGGGACGAAACGAGTACCGGTTCAACGTCTACGCCCTGGAGTCACCGCTATCCATCGAGGGCGGTGCCGACCGCGACGTCTTCGACGAGGCCCTCGAAGGGAAGGTCCGCTCCAGTACGACCCTCTCCGCGGTTTACGAGCGGTTCTAGAAGTCCGGAAGGTCGTCGGGGGCTTCGTATTCGGCCTCCCAGTCGATGTACTCCTCTTTCAGCGTCCGGCTGACCGTGTCGCCGAACTCAGCCAGCGCCGCGTTGATACCGGACACCGTCTCCCAAGAGTTCAATTCGGGGTGGAGTTCCCGCTCACGCCAGTCCTCAGGGATGCCGGGAGCGTGGTAGCCGACCCGGTCGGCGAAGTCGTCCCAGAAGAAATCGAACTCGGCGAACAGTCCGAGTTCCTCGGCGACGGCGAACTCCTCGGCGTCGAGGTCGGTGTGTGCCGCCCACTCATCGAAGGCGTCGTCCCAGGCGCCGTCGGCGAGTAATTCTTCCAGTTCCTCGCGGCGGTACTCCGTCCCCTGTACGTCCACGTCGTCGTACTCGCCGGTGTCGACCTCCGGCAGTTCGGGCGGTTCGGGCGCGTCGACGTTCAGTCCCATACCGGCCGTACGTCGGGGAGGATGAAACCACCTCCGACGAACTCTGACGTGGGACACGGCACGGCCCACCCACGTTTAACACCGGTGACGGAGTACCTCCGGACATGCGCATCGTAGTCCCCTACGACGGCTCCGAGCAGGCCCGAAAGGCGCTCGACCACGCGGTCGAGCGCTACGGCGACGGCGAAATCGTCCTCCTGTACGTGCAGGACTTCGTCGCGGCGGGGTACGAGGCCTCCCCCGGGGCGGCACTACCGGGGTACTGGAAGGAGTGGTACGAGGAGGCTCAAGCCGAGGCCGAACAGTTGTTCGAGGAAGCGCAAGCGCGCGTCGATATGGACCTCGAGACCGAATCCGTCGTCGGTCGCCCCGAGCGGGCAATCGTCGAGTACGTCGAGGAAAACGATATCGGCGCTGTCGTCATCGGAAGCCACGGTCGCAGCGGTGTCTCCCGAATTCTCCTCGGCAGCGTCGCGGAGACGGTCGTCCGGCGGTCGCCGGTGCCCGTTACCGTCGTCCGCTAGCGGGGCGCGTCGTCGAGCGCCTCCTCCCGAAGCGCTTCGCCCCGCTCCGAGGAGACGGTCAGTTCGGGTACCGTCGTCGTCGTTCGGTCCTCGTCTATCGCCACGAACACCATGTAGGACTCGGTGGTGAGCTGTGTCTCCTCCCGCCCGGGGTTCTCCCGATACACGCGCGTCCTGATGTGGATGCTGCTCGTCCCTGCTCGGTAGACGTAGGACTTGACGAGGGCGACGTCTCCGACCTCGATGGGGCGCTTGAAGTTCACCTCGTCCATGTGGGCCGTCACGCAGGTTTCCCCGGAGAAGTGCATCGCGCTCATCGCACCGGCTTCGTCCATCCACTTCATCACGTTCCCCCCGTGGGCGGTGTCGAGATTGTTCGCGTGGTTCGGTTGGACTATCCACCTGTTCTCGATGAGCGTGTCCAGTAGGTCCGTCATCGCCGGTGTATCGGACGGCCGGCGTGAAAAGACCAGTCGGTTCCCGGGGGCCCAAGCGGGAGCCACCCCTCCGAGTTCGTCCCGACACACGTAAGCCGCTCGCCCGACTGAACCCGACAATGAGCGAAGACGTCGAGGAGGGCTCCGTCCAGGTCGTCGGGACGGCGCACGTCTCCGAGGCGAGTGTCGAAGAGGTCGAGGACGTCATCGACGAGGAGCGACCGGACGTGGTCGCCGTCGAGCTCGACGAGGGGCGGTACCGCCAGATGAAAGGCGAAACGCCCGACGACCTCGACGCCGGCGACCTGTTGCGCGGCAACACCGTCTATCAGTTCCTCGCCTACTGGATGCTCTCCTACGTGCAGGCGCGTCTCGGCGACCGCCTCGACATCGAACCCGGCGCCGACATGAAAGCCGCCATCGACACCTCCGAGGCGCTGGGCATCGACGTGGCGCTCGTCGACCGGGACATCCAGGTGACGATTCAGCGCTTCTGGGCGCGGCTCTCGTTTCTGGAGAAACTGAAGCTCGTCGGCAGCCTCTCTATCGGATTCGGAACGCCCGTCGAAGTCGGCATGGGCGTCGGCATCGGAGTCGGGCTGGTCGTCTCGATACTCGCCGGCGCTATCGCGGGACCGTTCGTCGTGCCCGCAGGCATCGGACCGGGCATCCTCGTTGGCATCGCCGACACCCTGTTGGTCGCGTTGGGGGTCGGCCTCGGCCTCGGGATAGTACTGACCGCCATCCTCGAACGGATGGTGCCGGAGGAAGATATCGACGAGATAGACATCGAACAGATGACCGACACCGACGTGGTCGGCGCGATGATGGAGGAGTTCCGGCGGTTCTCCCCGGGCGGTGCGGAGGCCCTCATCGACGAGCGGGACGCCTACATCGCCCACCAACTCGTCGCGTTGCGCGACCAGGGCAAACACGTCGTCGCCATCGTCGGCGCCGGCCACCGCGAGGGTATCGAACGCTACCTCGAACGCCCGTCGCTGTTGCCGCCGATGGAAGAGCTGACCGGCCGAACCTCCGGCAGTCGCTTCTCGCTGTACAAACTGTTCGGCTACCTGTTCACACTCGGCTTTCTGGTCTTCTTCGTCCTGCTGGCCATCGCGACGTACACGGGCGTCGAGGGTGCCTCGAGCGAATTGCTGTTCCGGCTGTTTGCGGCGTGGTTCCTCGTCAACGGGATACTCGCTTTCGGCCTCGCCAAACTCGCCGGTGCCCACTGGCGCTCTGCGGGCGTCGGCGGTGGCATCGCGTGGCTGACGAGCGTCAATCCACTGCTCGCGCCGGGGTGGTTCGCCGGCTACGTCGAGTTGCGGTATCTCGACGTGAACGTCAGCGACATCTCGACGCTCAACGAAATCCTCTCCGACGAGGAGGCACCGATTCGTGACCTCTGGCGGAACCTCAGGGACGTACCGCTGTTCCGGCTCATCATGATTGTCGCGCTGACGAACGTCGGAAGCTTCGTCGGCAGCGTCCTCTTCGCGACGGTGTTCCTTCCGTACGTGTTTGCGGGGTCGGGAATCGAAGGTGCCGACGGCGTCGCTCGGCTGATGCTCGAGGCGGTACGCAACAGCGTAGACCTGCTCACGGGGGCTGTCGCATGAGCGGACTCACGCTCGCGGACGTTCGGTTCTACCCGGACGAACTTCGGGACTTGGCTATCGCATGGGGCGCGTTGGGACTGGCGTTTACGCTGTTCATCTTCGTTTCGACCGGCCGGCAGGTGTTCCCCGACATCGCAGGCGCCGTCACGTCACCGCTCTTCGTTCGCGTGTTCGCGCTCAGTGTGCTGACCGTCGGGGTCGGCTTCCTCCTCCACGAGTTGGCCCACAAGGTCGTGGCGGTCAGATTCGGTCAGATTGCGGCGTTCAAAGCCGACTACGCCATGCTCGCACTGTGTGTCGGAGCCGCTTTCGCCGGGTTCCTCTTCGCCGCGCCGGGGGCGGTGTATCACCGTGGACGAATCACCGAACGGCAGAACGGACTGGTCTCGGTTGCCGGTCCCCTGACGAACGTCGTCCTCGTCGCCGTGTTCCTCCCGTTCGTCTTCTTCGGCGGATTCGTCGGCGAACTGGGGCAGTTGGGTGTGACAATAAACGCCGTCCTCGCGGCGTTCAACATGATTCCGTTCGGGCCCCTAGATGGCAAAAAGGTGGTCTCCTGGAGCAAAGCCGTGTTCGCGGTCGTCTTCGCCGGCACCGTTTTGCTCGCCGTCGGGGCGTTCGTTTTCGTCGGCTTCCCGTACTAACCGACTTCAAGCGCCGAAATCGCTGGAGGGTATTTATACAGGAACACCACATCTCCACCCGTGAGCTACACGTATCGGGAGACTGTCGTCAGAACGACCCCGGTCGTGCTCATCGGAGGGTTGGGAGTGACACTGCTCGTCGCAGCCGCGCTCTACCTGTGGCAGCATCGACCCACCGTCCCCTCAACGGCCGTCGTTATCGGATTCGTCTTCGCGCTCGTCGTCGTCGCTTCCGGAGCGCTTCTCTACGTGAGCCTGCGACTCGCTCGAACCCAACTCGACAGCCAAAAGCGGTGGTGGGCCAGTCTCTGGACGCTGCTCGGGTTTGCCGGTATCGTCGCTATCGTCGCCCTCGCCCAAGGCTGGCGGTCGCTGCATCAGTCGATGGACCCGACGGTGATGTTGGGCGAGTTGCTGCTCGCGGGAACGGCCGGGTCGGTCGCCGGCTTGCTCATCGGCGTTTCGACAGTCGATTCGATGACCTCAGACGAGGCCGCCGAACGGCAGCGCGACGGCCTCGTGTTCGTCAACCGACTGCTCCGACACAACGTCCGGAACAGCATTCAGGTCATCCAGTCGTACGCCGACCTCGTCGAAAGCGAGACCGCCGACGACACCGTCGCCCGCCATTCGGAACTCATCGCCGAACGCTCACGACACCTCAACACGGTCATCGACGAAGCACAGACGCTGACCGAGTCGCTGTCGGGCGGGTTGTACCTCACGT
Source organism: Natronomonas sp. CBA1123 (assembly GCF_009741925.1). GTDB lineage: Archaea > Halobacteriota > Halobacteria > Halobacteriales > Haloarculaceae > Natronomonas. Next base: position 63,982 of record NZ_WPCC01000007.1, on the reverse strand, counting down.
CGACGGACCTCTCGTCGACGTTGCGATGCGTCGTCGAGTCGAGAGCCGAGGCGTCGCCGGACGCGACGTTCCGAACCGACATCGAGGACGGACTGTCGGTTCGTGCCGACAGCCTCATCGATACGATATTCGAGAACCTGCTGTCGAACGCGGTCGAACACCACGACGGAACGCCGACGGTGACGGTGACCGCAGAACGGACCGTCGGTGAAGTCGTCGTGCGCATCGCCGACGACGGGCCGAGCATTCCGCCGGAGAAGCGGGAGAGTTACTTTCAGCCAGGAACCCGAACCCCCGATAGCGACGGCGAAGGGTTCGGGCTGTATCTCGTCAGGACCCTGGTGTCCCGATACAACGGTGAGGTGTCCATCGAGGACAACGAGCCACGCGGCACCGTCGTGACTGTTCGACTCCCAGCGGCGTGAGCCAACCGACGCGCTTTTGCTCCGGTCGGACCGCCCATTGGATATGACCGACGAGAACGACGAGGGACTCACCTACGCGGAGACGGGCGTCGACATCGACGCGAGCGAGGCCGCGACCGCCGCACTCATCGGCGCCGTCGGCGAGTTCGAGGGTGACTACGCGGGGTTGGTCGATATCGGCGACCGGTATCTCGCCCTTGCGACCGACGGCGTCGGGACGAAACTGCTCGTCGCCGAGGCCCTCGACGACTACTCGACTATCGGTATCGACTGCATCGCGATGAACGTCAACGACCTCATCGCGACGGGCGTCACCCCCGTCGCGTTCGTCGATTACCTCGCGGTCGAGGCCCCGGACGACGATACCTCCGAGGCGGTCGGCGAGGGGCTCTCGGCGGGCGCGGAACGCGCCGAAATCGCCCTCGTCGGTGGCGAGACGGCGGTAATGCCCGATGTTATCAAGGGATTGGACCTCGCCGGCGCCTGCGCCGGACTGGCGACGGAGGACGAGCTGTTCGACGGCGAGGCGCAGGCCGGTGACGCCCTCGTCGGACTCCCATCCTCGGGGATTCACTCCAACGGACTGACGCTGGCACGGGAGGCCGCGACGCTGAATCACGAGTACACCGACCCGTTCCCCTACGACGACCGAACCGTCGGTGAGGCGTTGCTCGAACCGACGCGCATCTACCGAGAGGTGCTCGAACCGCTCCACGCCGTCGACACACACGCGGCCGCCCACGTCACGGGTGGCGGGTGGACGAACCTCTCGCGGATGGGCGAGTTCCGCTACGCCATCGACGACCCCTTCGAGCCTCAACCGGTGTTCGAGTTCGTCCAGGAGGAGGGAGACGTGAGTGACGAGGAGATGCACCGAACGTTCAATATGGGAACCGGCTTCGTCGCGGCGTTGCCCGAAGACGACGCCGACGCAGTCGTCGACGAACTCGACGACGCACGTGTCATCGGCAGCGTGGAATCCGGGGACAGCGTCGAGATTCGCGGTCTGGAGTTGTAGGCGAACAGGCGGGGCGAGACGGTATCGGCCAGCCCTGCCCCACGCTCCCGCCTTGGGGACTGACCGCCGATGCACGGCGCATACGCCGGGTGGTCCCGTTTCGGTACTTGAACCCTCGGACCGACCGTAACAGGGCCGGTGGCTTTTTGTATAACTGTTAGTTATTGGTTCGTATGGGAACCGACCTGCCGACGCCGGCGGACCTCCGTGAGCGGCGGACGAGTCTGGAGTTGACCCAGAGCGAACTGGCCGACCGTGCGGACGTGTCACAGCCGCTCATCGCGCGCATCGAGGGGGGCGACGTCGACCCGCGACTCTCGACGCTCCGGCGCATCGTGGGGGCGCTCGACGAGGCCGAAAGCGCGGTGATGCACGCCGACGACATCATGCACGAAGGCGTCATCAGCGTCGCGCCGGACGACAGCGTCCGCGAGGCTATCGACCTGATGGTGAAGGAAGGTTACTCACAACTGCCAGTCGTCCGGGACGGCCGACCGCAGGGAATCATCTCGAATTCGGATATCAGGCAACTGGACGACGAAAACGCCGGCGAACTCCCCGTCGCCGACGTGATGCGGGAGGCGATTACGACGGTCGAACCCGATGCCACCCTCGACGAGGTCAACGCCCACCTCAACCATCAGGACGCCGTAATGGTCGTCAGAGACGGGCAACTGGAGGGTATCATCACCGAGGCCGACGTCGCGGCCCACATGTCCTAGTTGTCGTCGTCTGCGTCGTCGGTTTCGAAGGTCTCGATGACCTTCAGCGGAACGTCACGGAGTGCGCCGCCGACTTCGCTCTTCGCGATGCGGGAGGCGTGTTGTGTGCTGTCGGCGTTGAACACTTTCATCTCCAGCAGGAGCCCGACCAACGCGGTGTCGGCAGCGATGAAGGCAGAGTCGAACGCCTCGCCACAGGCCGGACAGGGCGTCGCTCCGACCTCGACTTCGACGTAGTCCATCTCTTCGCTGTTGAGCCGTTTGCCGGCTTCGCTGACGGCCACCCCGATGGCGTCGTCTATCTCCTCGACGTCACGCACCAGCCACGCGGCTTCCATCGCGACGAGGTAGTTGCTCATACTCGAACCCTGCGGCCCCCGACGGATAGCCCTATTGTTTCGGGAGCGCCGCCCCGCCGCCCCGCCGCCCCGCCGGTCGGTCCTCGAATCGAGCCGCGCACGTCACCGCCAACGTTCCCATAAGTTATCGCGATAGCGCCGACCGGATACGCGGGTAATCCGACAATGGCGGCGATTGTGCAACCTCAGTTCGCCGAAACACAACTCGACTGGAATCGCATGACTGCGGCGCTATTGTTCTGCACTATTTATCATCCGACCCACCGACACGAGAGGAAAGCTTATATCCACCTACCGGATTGCCACGACCGAGATGGAATTCAAGGCGTACCGGGCGTTCATGTTCGCTCTGTACCAGTTCAGCATCGTCCTCGGCATCACCCTGCTCCCCGTCGCGCTCGTGGCCAAGCGAGCGGGCATCCCGTTCCCCATCGGGCGACTCGTCGAGCGGCTCGGCGAGGCTCACGAGAAAGCGGAATCGGCGGCCTGACCGGAAGGTTTTATCTGCGGTCGGTTTCTACCGCAGTGCAATGCGACAACCAGACACCTCCCTGCCCCGCACCGGTCAGGACCACACCCTCTCGCCGTACGAGCCCGAACTCGGCGAGGTGCCGTCGAACGACCTCTCCGCGGACGACTTGGAGGGCGTCAACAAGACGGGAACGACCACCATCGGCATCACGACATCCGAAGGCGTCGTCATCGCGACCGACATGCGCGCCTCCCTCGGCGGCCGGTTCGTCTCGAACAAGGACGTCCAGAAGGTCGAACAGATTCACCCGACGGCTGCCCTGACGCTCGTCGGCTCGGTCGGCGGCGCTCAGTCCTTCATCCGCTCGCTCCGCGCGGAAGTCAACCTTTACGAGGCCCGTCGCGGCGAGGACATCTCCATCGAGGCGCTGGCTACCCTCGCGGGGAACTTCGCCCGTGGCGGCCCGTTCTTCGCCATCAATCCCATCCTCGGCGGCGTCGACGACGACGGCCACCACGTCTACTCCATCGACCCCGCAGGCGGCGTGATGGCCGACGACTACACCATCACCGGCTCCGGGATGACCGTCGCATACGGTACCCTTGAACGCGAGTACGAGGAGGGCATGAGCAACGAGGAGGCGAAGCGCGTCGCGGCCTCCGGCATCAAATCAGCCGTCGAGCGCGACACCGGTTCCGGTAACGGCGTCTTCCTCGCCACCGTCACCGACGAGGGCGTCGACATCAAGGGTCACAAGGACTTCGACGACGTTCTGTAATCCGGTACTCGTCGTCGGTCTCTTCTTTCTCAGCGCTCGCTTCGACCGTTGGTCGCAGGTTTCGACGCGTCGGAGGAATACCGCATGACCGAGAAGTCACGGCCTTTTCGATTCGAAAACGAGTTCGGAGAGAAAACCGAACGGTCAGTCCGCCGGTTGTACGCCTGACCGCCCGTCGCCGCCGATTACCGCGTCCGTGGTTGCGGCGGTGTAAGCCATCAACAGCATCGACACGACGAGAGCCGCTCCCCAAATGAACGTCGTGATGTGAATGATACCGATACCCGTGAGTTCAGCACCCCAGACGGTCAGGGGAACGCCCCACTGGCCAACGACGAACAACCCGGAAACCGCCTGTCGCATGCGTCCGACGAGGCCGTAGGCGACGACGGCGAACCCCATCACCAACGCGAGAATCGAGAGCACGCCGAGGTGTGCATGTCCACCGACCACCCACCCCGGTACCGCTTGGGGGTTCGGCGGTGACAGCAGATATGCTTGATACAACCCAACCACCATCATCGTTGCCAATCCAAGGAATCCGGACGTCTTGAGGAGTCGTGTCATCCCAAGCGGAGGCGTCTATCGCTAACGATAAAAAAATTATCTTCGGGTTGAGTATTCACGCTCTGTCAGTTTAGTTTTGTTTTCAGTACACCTCTCGTCGATATAGGCTGATTAGACCTACACCACGGAAGCGACATAAGCGAACGTCCCGTTGCCTGTTGACTTCCGTGTGATTTAATCCCGGTACCGGCCAAGCCGACAGCGATGGAGTTCGTCGTCTTCGCTGACCGCGCCGCCGAGATGGAAGCCGAACCAGCGGATTTAGAGACAGTCGCGTTGGTCGCCGAGCTGTTCGCAGGGGCCGACGACGAGCTCGATACGGTCGCACGCTTCGTACAGGGTCGGGTGTTCCCCGCCCACGACGGGACGAAACTCGACATCGGGCCGTCGCTGTGTTACGAGGCGCTGGCGAAAGCCGCTGGGACAAACGTATCGGCCAACGATATCGAGGACAGACTGGCCGAAGTCGGCGAAATCGGCGCCGTCGCCGAAGGGCTGGACTTGGGTGGCCAGCAGGGACTTTCGGCCTTCGGGGCCGGTGGCGGCGAGGGGCTCACCGTCTCGGAGGTGGATTCGGAACTCCGAGCACTCGCGGCCGCCGAAGGCTCGGGCAGCACCGACACGAAACTCGACACGCTGTTCGGACTGTTCAACCGCGCCGACGACCTCGAAGCCCGCTTTCTCGCCCGTCTCGTGTTGGGCGAGATGCGCATCGGCGTCGGCGAGGGGACCGTCCGCGACGGGATTGGCGAGGCCTTCGACGTGCCGGTCGAGTCGGTCGAACGCGCTCTACAAGTGTCGAACGACTGTGGTCTCGTCGCCGAAACCGCCCGCGAGGATGGCGAAGCGGGCCTCGACGACATCCACCTCGAAGTCGGTCGGCCGGTGAAGGCCATGCTCGCACAGGCCGGAACCGCCGTCGACGCCCTCGAAGAGTGGGACCGAGCGGCCGTCGAGACGAAGTTCGACGGAGCGCGGGTGCAGGTCCACCACGACGGCCAGACGACGCGACTGTTCTCCCGGAACCTCGAAGACGTGACCGACCCGCTGCCGGAGGTCGTCGAGTTCGTCGACCGGGAACTGGAGGTTCCCGCTATCCTCGACGGCGAAGTCGTCGCCGTCGACGAGGCCGGCGACCCCCTACCCTTCCAGGAGGTCCTCCGTCGGTTCCGCCGCAAGCACGACGTAGCCGCGACCCGCGAGAACGTCGCCGTTGAACTACACGCCTTCGACTGTCTCCACGTCGACGGCGAGGATTTGCTGGACGTACCGCTCGTCGAGCGACACGACCACCTGCGTGACCTGCTCTCGGCGGGCATTTCGGAGTTGGTCCTGACCGACGACGCAGACGCCGTCGCCGAGTACGAGGCCGAGGCTCTCGACGCCGGCCACGAGGGCATCATGCTCAAGAACCCCGACTCGTCGTACACGCCGGGAAACCGAGGGAAGAATTGGCTCAAGCGAAAGCCCGACGTGGAGACGCTGGACCTCGTCGTCACCGGTGCCGAGTGGGGTGAGGGGCGTCGGGCGAACCTGCTGGGGACGTTCCTGCTTTCGGCCCGAACGGAAGACGGCTACGAGACACTGGGGAAAGTCGCAACCGGCATCACCGACGAAGAACTCGCGGCGTTACACGACCGACTGGAGCCGTACGTCCGTTCCGAATCGGGCACCGAGGTCGACATCGAACCGGCCGTCGTCTTCGAGGTCGGATACGAGGAGATACAGCGTTCGCCGACCTACTCCTCGGGGTACGCCCTTCGATTCCCACGGTTCGTCGGCATCCGGAAAGACAAATCGCCCGACGATGCCGACAGCCTCGAACGCGTCGAACGACTCGCTGACACCTAATCCCGGGCTTCGAGGTCGTCGAGACGTGCTTCGAGGTCGTCCAGTCGGTCGATAATCTCCTCGAGAGCCTCCTCGGCGGCGGTACAGTCGTCGAGTTCCTCGATTCGACGCGCGAGCTCGTCGTGTATCTCGCTGGTCGTCGCTCGATACTCCGCCAGTTCCTCGCTCGCCGATGCCGGCGTCAACCCGCCGGTGTTCCCCGACGATTCCAGTTGTGTGACGCGCTGTTTCAGCTCCTCGTCCGTCGCCATACGAGTTAATCGGACCACCATCTCATAAACCGAGCAGCGCACTTTCAGCGCGTGAAAAACCGCCGGGCTTGTGGTGTCGGAACGCCTCCCTCGGGGTATGCTCGAACACGAGGGGTTGAAGCTCGAGTGGCTCGGCTACGCGACGCTCCGACTCGAAGCCGACGGAACCGTCGTGTATCTCGACCCCGGACGATACGGGGTCTTGGACAACTATCAGGGCAACGACGGGGACGTTGTCTGTGTCACTCACGACCACCACTACGATACTGACGCGATTCGACGCGTCGCCACCGCCGACGCCACGCTCGTTCTCTTTGAAGGCATCAACACCCACCACATCGACCGGGACGTAGAGCGGCCAGCTGACCTCCCGTACGACCGGCGGACGGTCGACGCCGAAGCCGACATCGCCGTCGGCGACGCTATCGTCCGGACGACGGCGGCGTACAACGACCCCGACGGTCCACACGTCCGGCCCTCCGGGGAGCCGTATCACCCGAAAGGCCGGGGCTGTGGGTTTCACGTCACGCTGGGTGGTGTTTCGGTTTACTGGCCGGGCGACACCGACGTACTGGACGGACAGGAACACCTCGACGTGGACGTGTTCTGTCCACCCATCGGCGGGACGTTCACAATGGACCGCCATGAGGCGGCCGACCTCGCGGAAACGATGGACCCCGAAGTGGTCGTCCCGATTCACTACGACACCTTCCCGGAAATCGAAACTGATGCCGAGGCCTTCACAGCGGAGTTGCGTTCGCGGGGCGTCGATGTCGTACTCGGCGGTTGAGTCGACTCGTTCAGAATACCAAGCCGACGACGACCAAAACGGCACAGAACACGGCGACGGCAAGCAGGATTCTGAAGGCCAGCGAGACGTAGGGTTCCTCGCGGACGAGGCTTCGGTCGGAGTTTTTGTGATTCAGCAGTCGCTCTCGCGCCGCGAGAAGCGAGTAACGAGAGCGGCCACCCTCGTCCTCATCGGACGCCGGATTGAGGTTCGCTGAGCCACAGACGCAGGTCTCCGGCGGTTCGTCGTACACTCGGTCACAGTCCCCGCAGCGCCACTTCACAACTAAGCTACGTTCCGGGATTAAAAAAGCGTGTGCCCAGCGGTCACGATTCCGGTGTGTCAGTCTCAACGTGGAGTGTTGTCGCGTCCGTCACCTCGCCGTCGGTATCGAGATTCTTGACCTCGACTGCAGTCGGCATCGACTCCCGGTCCGCGAAAGCGACCGTTGCTGTCCACGAACTCCGAAGGCAGTCACCGCGATGGAACCGAGGGGCAGACTGAAGACCTATAGTCGCCGTCAGCTGGTCACCGGACAACTCCATATCCGAGAGGAACGGGCGGTAATGTTCGGCGGGGAGTGCTCGTTGGCCACTAAAAGACAGGTCAACGTTCGTTTGTGCTTCCGCATTCCCCTCGATTTTTTCACAGGTGAGTCGACCGGTGTCGAACCTCACGTCCTGCGTTGCCTCCCCGTATTCGACCGATTCGGACAGCGCTCCAACCGTTTCCAAATCGACGCGTTCGTACTCCGCACTCGAAGCGTCACCATCCGGTGTCTTGCCACGATATTTTGAAACCGTTGTCGGGTTATCGTAGCCGCTTTCGAACCGGTCGAACCGGAGACCAACCCACTCTGGGAATCGGTCGCTTTCCAGCGTCGCCGCACGCTCTACTGTGGCGTACTCCCCACAGTCGTCCGACCGGCGGTCGTCTTCCGGAACGTCGCTCCACATCAGACCGTCAACCGGCGCTTCTGCCAGCAAGGCGCCGTCGGTGCCAAAAAGTGCCAGAGCAGGCGCCGCGATGCCGTAGCCGTCCCGACCGAAGTCGAAGTTCACCGTCAGACGTGCGTTGACGCGCCATCCACCTGTCTGTTCTATGACCGTCGGTTCGACGTGGAACCCAACACCTGTCCATGTCTCACCACAGGGCGTACAGCCAGCAAGCGCGGGCATGCCGCCAGCAGCGATGAGGGCCAACGCTTGACGCCTAGGGAGGTCCATGCGCCGGCCACGGCGGCCGTGCTAAAAATAGTGCAGCCGATTACAGCACGCCCATCTCCCCGAGTCGCTCGGGGAGGTAGGTATCGGTCACGAAGTCCAGCCCCCGCGAGGCGAGTGCCTGCTGTTCGGCCTTCTTTTCGATGTCGAGTTGGAGTTCTATCTGCTCGGTCCAGTACTCGCTCTGGAACCGTGGGTCCTCGAGTTCGCTCTCGAGGGCGTTGATGTCCGAATCCGACAGCGGGTCGGTCGGCAGGTCGTACTCGACGATGTCCTCGGGTTGGATGCCGACGAACTCCGCCTCCGGCGTCGCGAGGTACTCCGAGAGGTGGGCGGACTTGATGGAGCCGTAAGCGACGGAGCCGTAGATGCGGTACGACCACGGGTCGCCGTCTGTGAACACCACGACCGGCAAATCGAGTTCGTCGTGGAGTCGTTTCGTGATGCGGCGGGTCGCACGGGCGGGTTGGCCCTTGAGGTGGACGACGATGACGTTGTGTTCCTCGTCGAAGCCGTTCTCGACCAGTCGGTCGCGCATCCCACCGGTCTCGACACACAGTACGAAGTCGGCGTCGTTGTCGAGGAACTCGATGGTGTCGGGGTTGTTGGGAATCTGATACCCACCTTCACCCACGTCCTTCTGGCAGTGAATCTCTCGTTCGCCGCGGCGGGTTTGTTCGCGGAGATACAGCGGCCCCATGATGGTCGCCCCGGACTCCTCGGGTCGCATGTGGAAGTCCTCGCGGGTGACCCCGCTGACGATTTCGAGGTCCTCGACGAGCTGGTTGGATTCGTCTTGGCCGCTGAACTGTGCGCGCTCTTCGTCCCACGACTCCGAGAGGTAGTACAACTCACGCAGCGTCGAGGAGCGGTCCTCGTCGAGTTGGTTGGCGAGGAACTCGATGGTGTAGACGGCCTTCAGGAGTTTCTGGGCGCCGCGGACGCTGTTCGCCGACCGCGTCGAGTGGCGGTCGCCGTACACCCACACGTCGTTGTCCTCGTCGAAGACGATGTTGCTCTTCGTCCGGGTCGGTATCTGCATCGAGGGGACGTCGCCCTCGGCGAACTGGTCGTAGAACTCGGCTGCGAGTTCGATGAGTCGCTCGCGGGCGAGTTCGTCCTTCACGTCGGGGTCGGTGTCTGTGCTCATGTTAGGCGTTGATAGTGAGTTTCTCGGCTTCGATACCCTCGACGGAGACGTCGAAGTCGGCGTCGCCGTCGATGTCGTACGCAAGCGTCGCGGTGTCGCCGGCCGCGACCGTCGGCGACCACTTCAGGAACCACTCGCCGTCCATCTCGACGACGGTGGCGTCGTCGTGGTCCCCTGGGTCCGAACTGACGATTTCCGTGATTTCGGGGTCGACGTTCGTGTCACCGTGGTTGTGGACGGTCAGTTCGACCGTCCCGTCCTCGACACTCCGCTCGACGAGGACGTTGTTCATGATGCGGGCCAGCGAGTCGTCGATGTCGAGCGGTTCGCGGTCGGTGACCTCCGAGAGCTTCTCGGCCATCTCCGGCAGAATCTCGGCGATGACGTTCTGCTTGCGGCGGCGCTTCTCCATCGACCGGCGTTTGTTCAGATACGACTTCAACTCGCGGGCGGCCTCCCGTAAGGCGAGTTCGATTTCGTCTTCGATTTCGGGGATGTTGGCGACGGCGTCCTTCGACTCGCTGGTGAACGGGACGTTCGTCGAGGCGACGTGAATCATCAACACTGCGGGACCGTTCGGCATCCCGGAGCCGCCGGGTTGGTCCAGTCCGTAGTTTCGCCAGTTGATGTTCTTGACCACGTCGACGGTGGCACAGGCGCCGCGCTGGTAGACGAGGGGGACCCGGTTTGCGAACCGGAGCACCTCGACGGAGCCGCCGTCTTCGAGGTCGCCACCGTAGGCGATGCCCGCCTCGACGACGAAGGGGTCCCCGCCGTGGACTTCGGCGTCACGGGTCGCGGAGGCGTAGAAGTCCGCCTCGTACTCCTTTTCGAGGCCGGCGTAGACGAGTTCCTCCGAAATCGGAGCGAGGCAGTCCGTCGGCGGCGAGAGGATGTCCGTCTCTCGCATCGCTTCGAGCAGTCGGGCGGCCGTATCGCGGTCGTCGGCGACGTCTTTGACTTTCGGCACTTCGTCGGGGACCCGAACCGACTGCGACCAGACCGCTTCGACGACGTTTTCGCGGGCCGTCTCGCCGAAACTGGCGTCGTCGCGCTCGATGGTCATGTCGGCGGCCCGGTCGACGAACTCCCGTAGTTCGTCGCGCGTGACGCGGTTTCGCTGGTCCTCCTGGTCGTCGAACTTGTCGGCCAGTCGGCGGGCCATCGCCTCGACGACCGCATCGTCCTTCCGACTCGTCGTTGCGTCGTCGACGAGTTCGTAGAGGTCCGACCGTCGGTCGGCGGTTATCTCGCCCCACGCTGCCTCGACGGCGTTTTCTCGAACTGTCTCCCCGAACGTCTTGTCGTATTCCTCGCCGACCGCTTCGGCGTGTTCGTCGACCAGCGCGACGACCTCGCTGTGGGCGACTCGCCCGGCGTCCTCGACGCTTTCGGCGACGTTGGTGGCGAGTGTCTTCGTCGCTTCGGCGCCCTTGTTCGAGACGGCGGCGGTGACGGCCGCTCGGATGTCGGCGTCCTCGTGGGCCTGCGGTGCGGACCAGGCGACCTCCCGACCGTAGTGACGGTCGCGGAGGTTGTCGGCGACGCTGGTGGCCGTCTTCTGGCCGACGCGGGTGAACTCCCCCTGCAGGAACCCCGTCACCGAGTAGGAATCAGTCGCATCCAGCATCTTCAGAAGCGTCCCCAACTCGACGCCGTGGGGGTGTGGACGAATCTCCTCGGTCTCCGGCGGCAGGTCGTCGGTCGCCCGCTCGAACTTGAACGACTCCTTCGGTTCGTGGAATTCGATTCGCGCGTGGGGGTTGACGACTGCGGTGTATTTGATGTAGTCGTGGAGTTGCTGGCGGGCGCGCATGTTGCCCTCCATCTCCAACTCGATGCGGGTTCCGTGGGGACGTTCCCAACTGGCACCCTCCTCGACGTCGATTTCGGGTTCGTTCGTGTCGGTGTCGATGGTCAACTCGAAGTACTGGGCGTCGCCGCCGTTGTTGGTCTTCGAGGTGATTTTCGCGGGCTTACCGGAGGTGAGTTGTGAGTACAGCACCGCCGCGGAGATACCGATACCCTGCTGACCGCGGTTCTGTTCTCGGGCGTGAAACCGCGAGCCGTACAGGAGCTTCCCGAATACCTTCGGCACCTGCTCTTTGGTGATGCCGGGACCGTTGTCCTCGATGGTGAGGCGGTAGTAGTCGCCGACCTCCTCGATTTCGACGTAGATGTCCGGGAGGATGCCGGCTTCTTCGGTGGCGTCTAAGGCGTTGTCGACGGCCTCCTTGATGGCCGTGACGAGCGCCTTCGCCCCGCTGTCGAAGCCGAGCATCTGCTTGTTCTTCTCGAAGAACTCGGCGATAGAGATGGAGCGTTGGCTGCGGGCGAGCTCCTCCGCGATGGGGTCGGGGTCGGGATCGTCACCGTCGCCCTCCCCGAGTTGCGACTGAAACGAGGTCATTCGTTCTGTGATGAATCCCCCGGCACCTAAAACCTCGTCGCTACCGGAGTGAAAGTGAAAGCAGGCGGAGGGACGCCTCCGATGACGCCCGTCTGACGCCGCGGAGAACGACGACGGCCGAACCCTTTTGCTGTCGGCGGCCGCCGTCGGTGTATGGCAACGGCCACGGAGTTCCTGACGGACACTGTCGCTCGGACGGTCACCGAACTCGCAGCGGGCGTTCAGGCGGCGATTCCACAGATTCTCTCGGGGTTGATATTCATCACCCTCGCGTACATCCTTATCCGGGTCGTTTTGGCCGTCCTTCGACGGTCCTTAGAGCAGATTTACTCGGACCGGCAGTCGCTGGTCGCGGACCTGTTCGTCACCGTCGTGGGCATCTTCATGTGGTTCGGCGTCGGCCTGGCGTTCCTGAAAATCGTCGGACTGGGTGACCTCGCGGCGAGTCTCGGCACCGCCGTCGGTTTCATCGCGTTGGGCATCTCGTATGCGCTCTCGGAGATGATAGAAGACACCGTCGCCGGGGTGTACCTCCTCCGTGACCCGGATTTCGAGGTCGGTGACCGGATATCGGTCGGCAGCGTCGAGGGCACCGTCGCCGCCATCGAACTCCGGAAGAGTCGGTTCACGCTCGAGAACGGCGACACGACGATTCTTGCCAACCGGGACGTAGAGTCCAAGTGGACGAAACGGAGCGACTGAGGGCCGGTTCCTCGCGCTTTCGCGCCCGCGCGTGCGGGGGATTTATACCCGGTGGGGAGTTAGGGACGGACAGGTATCCAGATGTCTCAGGATAGTGAATACAGCGCCGGGCAGATTCAGGTACTGGAGGGGCTCGAAGCCGTCCAGAAGCGCCCGGCCATGTACATCGGGTCGACCGATACGCGCGGTCTCCATCATCTCGTCTACGAAGTCGTCGACAACTCCATTGACGAGGCACTCGCCGGTTACTGTGACACCATCGAGGTGGTCATCAACGAGGACGGGTCAGTGTCGGTCAGCGACGACGGCCGCGGCATCCCCGTCGACACCCACGAGGAGTACGACCGACCGGCCGTCGAGGTCATCATGACGGTCCTCCACGCCGGAGGGAAGTTCGACAGCAAGTCCTATCAGGTGTCGGGCGGCCTCCACGGCGTCGGCGTCTCCGTCGTCAACGCCCTCTCGAAGTGGCTCGAAGTCGAAATCAAACGCGACGGCGCCGTCTGGCGGCATCGCTTCGACCACGGCGAGCCCGAAGACGACCTCGAACGGATTCGCGACATGGCCGACGACGAGGAGACGGGCACCGAGATTCGGTTCTGGCCCGACGACGACATCTTCGAGACGACCGAGTTCACGTTCTCGACGCTCGAATCGCGACTCCGGGAGCTCGCCTTCCTCAACCCAGGGGTCGAAATCACGATTCGGGACGAACGCCCCGAGGACCCCGAAGAAGTCGTCGAATCAACCTTCGAGTACGAAGGCGGCATCAAGGAGTTCGTCGAGTACCTCAACGAGACGCGCGACGTGCTCCACGAGGACGTGGTGTACTTCGCCGACGAGGAAGACGACATCCACGTCGAAGTCGCCCTACAGGCGACTGCAGGCGTTCAGGGGTCGATTCACGCCTTCGCGAACAACATCAACACCCGCGAGGGCGGGACGCACTTGACGGGGTTCAAGACGTCTCTCACTCGCGTCATCAACGATTATGCGACCTCCAACAGCATGCTGTCGGACCTCGAAGGCACGCTGAAAGGCGAAGACATCCGGGAGGGGATGACCGCGGTCATCTCGGTCAAACACCCCGACCCGCAGTTCGAGGGCCAAACGAAGACCAAACTCGGCAACAGCGAAGTTCGCGGCATCGTCGAGGGTGCCGTCCACGAGGAGTTGGCGACGTACCTCGAGGAACACCCCGACACCGCCGAAGCCATCATCTCGAAGGCCGTCGAAGCGGCGAAGGCCCGAAAGGCCGCCAAGAAGGCCGAGGAACTCACGCGTCGGAAGTCGGCACTGGAGTCGACGAGTCTCCCGGGCAAACTCGCGGACTGTCAAACGCGGGACCCCGAGGATTCGGAGTTGTTCGTCGTCGAGGGCGACTCCGCCGGCGGGTCGGCAAAACAGGGCCGGAACCCCAAATATCAGGCCATCCTCCCGATTAAGGGGAAAATCCTCAACGTCGAGAAACACCGCCTCGACCGCATCCTCGAAAACGACGAGATTCGGAACCTCATCACCGCCATCGGGACGGGTATCGGCGAGGAGTTCGACATCGAGGAGGCCCGGTATCACAAGATAATCATCATGACGGACGCCGACGTCGACGGCGCCCACATCCGGACGCTGCTGTTGACGTTCCTGTATCGGCACATGACGCCGCTCATCGAGGCAGGCTACGTTTACGCCTCCCAGCCGCCGCTGTACCGCATCCGGTACAAGGGCGAGACCTACGACGCGATGACCGAGGCGGAACGCGAGGAAATCGTCGAGGACATCTGTGACGGCAACCCCTCGCAGGTCCAGCGGTTCAAGGGTCTCGGCGAGATGAACCCCGAACAGCTCTGGGAGACGACGATGAACCCCGAAAACCGCATTCTCAAACAGGTCACCATCGAGGATGCGGCCGCGGCCGACCGGATGTTCTCGGTGCTGATGGGCGACGCCGTCGAGCCACGAAAACAGTTCATCAAGGAACACGCCGACGCCGCCGAATGGGTCGACATCTGAGACCGAACGACGAGAAACCACCAGTTCACACATGAGTTCAGAGACACCAGAACCCCCGGACGAACCCGCAGACAGAGTAGAGCCCGTGCGCATCGAAGACGAGATGGAGCAGTCCTACATCGACTACGCGATGAGCGTCATCGTCGGGCGTGCCTTGCCCGACGCCCGAGACGGCCTCAAACCCGTCCAGCGACGCATCCTGTATGCGATGTCGGAGATGGGCGTCACCGCCCACGCCGGCCACCGCAAGTCCTCGTCGATTATCGGCGAGACGATGGGTAACTACCACCCACACGGTGACAGTGCGATTTACGACGCCCTCGCCCGGATGGCACAGGACTTCTCGCTTCGCTACCCGCTCGTCGACGGGCAGGGTAACTTCGGCTCGGTCGACGGCGACCCGCCGGCGGCGATGCGGTACACGGAGGCCCGGATGGCCCCCATCGCCGAGGAACTGTTGGCGGACATCGAGAAGGACACCGTCGACTTCGAGAGCAACTACGACGACCGACTCACCGAACCCGCAGTGCTGCCCGCGCGAGTGCCGAACCTGCTCGTCAACGGCGCTTCGGGCATCGCGGTGGGGATGTCGACGAACATCCCGCCGCACAACCTCGGCGAGATTATCGACGCCTCCATCCACCTCATCGACAACCCCGACTGTTCGGTGTCGGACCTCATCGACACGCCGAACTCCGAGGGGTACGTCAAGGGCCCGGACTTCCCGACCGGCGCGAAAATCGTCAACCGCGAGGGGTTGATGAACGCCTACACGGAGGGACGGGGTCGACTCCGCGTGCGTGCGGACATCGACGTGGAGTACACCGACCGCGGCGGCGACCGCATCGTCATCAACGAGATGCCGTACCAGCAGAACAAGGCCCGCCGCATCGAGCGCATCGCCGACGACGTCCAAGAGGGCAAAATCGAGGGCATAAGCGACATCCGCGACGAGTCCGACCGGACCGGAATCCGCGTGGTCATCGACTGCAAGCGCGGCGCGAACGTCGACGTGGTGAAGAACCAACTGCTCGAACACCACCTCGAGAACACGTTCTCGGTCATCTCGCTTGCGCTGGTCGACGGCCAACCCCGCGTGTTGAACCTCAAGGAGATGCTCGAACAGTTCGTCGAGCATCGACGCGAGGTCGTCCGCCGACGCTCGCAGTTCGAACTCGAGGAGGCCGAAGACCGCGCCCACATCCTCGAAGGCCGCCTCGTCGCTCTCGGAAACGTCGACGACGTCGTCGAACTCATCCGCGGCAGCGACGACCGCGACGCCGCAATCGCCGGACTGGAGACCGAGTTCGAACTGTCGACGGAGCAGGCCGAACACATCGTCCGGATGCAGTTGGGGTCGCTCACCTCGATGGAGGCCGGCGAGGTCGAAGCCGAGTACGAGGACGTGCAGGCCGAAATCGAGCGCCTCGAAACCATCCTCGGCGACGAGTCGGAACTGCTAGAAGTCATCAAGGACGAACTCCGCGAAATCAAAGCCGAGTACGGCGACGACCGTCGAACCGAAATCATCGAGGACGCGGGGTCGGTCACTCGCGAGGACCTCATCGCCGAGGAGGAAGTCGTCGTCGTCGTCACCGAGGAGGACTACGTCAAGCGGATGACGCTTGCGGAGTTCGACACCCAACACCGCGGCGGGAAGGGCATAATCGGGACGCGCCCGAAGGAGGGCGACCGCGTCTCGACGGTGTTCACCGCCTCGACGCACGACTACCTGCTCTGCTTTACGAATCAGGGACAGGTGTACCGTCTGAAGGTGTTCGAGTTGCCGGAGATGGGTCGGACGGCTCGTGGCACCTCGGCGGTCAACGTCCTCGATTTGGACGATGGCGAAGAGATTACGGCTGTCGTCAACACCGACGACATCGACGACGGCTACCTCGCGATGGCGACCCGCGGTGGCTACGTCAAACGGACTGCGGTCTCGGACTTCGAGAACGTCCACTCCGGCGGCATCCGTGCCGTCCGACTGGAGGAAGACGACGCGTTGGTCGACGTGGAAGTCACCACCGGAGATGGCGACCTGCTCATCGGGACGCGAGGGGGGATGACCATCCGCTTCGACGAGGCCGACGCCCGGCCGATGGGGCGGTCTGCCCGGGGTGTCAACGGCATCAAACTCCAAGACGGCGACGAAGTCGCCGGCCTCGTCGCGGCCGAACCCGACGACGACCGCGACCTGCTGACGGTGACGCGGAACGGCTACGGCAAGCGGACGCCCCTGACCGAGTACCGCCAGCAGTCCCGATACGGGAAGGGCCTCATCGACATCAAAACAGACGAGCGCAACGGCCCCGTCTGTGCCATCAACGCCGTCTCGACGGGCGACGGACTCGTCATCATGAGCGAGTCCGGCCAAATCATGCGCACGCACGTCGACGAGGTCTCCGAAGTCGGCCGGAACACGAAGGGCGTCGTCGTGATGCGGCTCGACGATGACGACCACGTCGCCGGCGTCGACGTGGTTGACAACACCGGTGACGACGGCGACGACGAAGCGTCCGCCGAGGAGACGGACGACGAGTAATCGTCGACATCCCTGTTCACTTCGCAACCGTTTTGTACGGTAGTGCGTACCACTATCCATGTCAGACGCGGACGACAACGAGTTCGGCGAGTTCGGCGGACGCTACGTCCCCGAACCGATGCTCGAACCGCTCGAACAGTTGGCCGGTGCGTTCGACGACATCGTCGATAGCGAGGAGTTCCAAGCCGAGTTCCGACACGTTCTCGAACAGTACGCGGGTCGGCCGACGCCGCTGTTCCACGCCGAGAATCTCAGCGAGGCCTACGGCGCCGACATCTACCTCAAACGCGAGGACCTCCTCCACGGCGGCGCACACAAAATCAACAACGCGGTCGGGCAGGCACTCATGGCGAAGAAGGCGGGCAAAGAGCGTATCATCGCCGAAACCGGCGCGGGCCAACACGGCACCGCGACGGCGATGGTCGGGGCACTGTTCGACCTCGACACTGAGATTTACATGGGGAAGAAAGACGTCGAGCGCCAGCAGATGAACGTCTTCCGGATGCGCCTGATGGGTGCCGAGGTCAACGAAGTCACCCGCGGCGGGTCCGGATTGGCCGACGCCGTCGACGCCGCCTTAGAGGACTTCGCCGAGAACATGGACGACACCCACTACCTCGTCGGCAGCGTCGTCGGCCCCGACCCGTTCCCGCGGATGGTCCGGGAATTCCAGTCGGTCATCGGGAAGGAGGCCCGCGAGCAGGCCAAGGAGCAAATCGGTGGGCTCCCGGACGCCTGCGTTGCCTGCGTCGGCGGCGGGTCGAACGCCATCGGCCTATTCCACGCCTTCCGGGACGACGACGTGGACTTCTACGGCGGTGAGGGTGGTGGCGAAGGTGCCGACTCGAAGCGCCACGCCGCACCGCTTGCGGCCGGCAACGAGGACGTCATCCATGGGATGAAGACCCGGGTCATCGACGACGATGTGGAGGTCCACAGCGTCTCCGCGGGACTGGATTACCCCGGTGTCGGCCCGGAACACGCCATGTTCCGTGCGGTCGGTCGCTGTGAGTACCGCGGCATCACCGACGACGAGGCGCTGGCCGCGTTCCGTGACCTCTCGGAGTTGGAGGGCATCATCCCGGCGCTGGAAACCGCCCACGCCGTCGCGTTGGCCGGCCAACTGGCCGACGAGGGCGACCACGACACTATCGTCGTGAACCTCTCGGGGCGCGGCGACAAGGACATGCAGCAGGTCGCGTCGATGCTCGACCTGTAGCGTCGGCCCGTTTCAGAGAATCACTTTTCCGAGGCCACTCGCGATTAACTCGACGGCCAACTCCGCAGTCCGGTTGTGGGAATCGAGAATCGGGTTGACTTCGACCACCTCCATCGACCGGACGGCACCGGTGTCGGCGATGAGTTCCATCGCGGCGTGTGCCTCCCGGTACGTGACGCCGCCACGGACGGGCGTCCCGACGCCAGGGGCCTCGTCGGGGTCGAGGAAGTCCATATCGAGGCTGACGTGCAGCGCGTCGACGCCGTCGAGCGCCGCGGCGATGGCGTCCTCGATGACCGGGACGAGTCCACGGTTGTCGATGTGGCTCATCGTGAACGCCGTCACGTCGCTGTCGCGGATAGCGCGACGCTCCTCGTCGTCGATGTCCCGAAGACCGACCATCGCGATGTTCCCCTCGTCGATGTCCGCGTTGGCCCACCGCTTCTCGGCGAATGCCCCACGACCGAGCATGGCTGCGATGGGCATCCCGTGGACGTTCCCACTTGGCGACGTTTCCGGCGTGTTGAAATCGCCGTGAGCGTCGAGCCAGAGGACGCCGATATCCTGGTCCGCGCTCGCCCCACCGACGCTGCCGATGGCGATGGAGTGGTCGCCGCCGAGGACCAAGGGGAGGTCGCCGTCGTCGATGGCGTCGGCGACGGCGCTCTCGACCCGGCGACACACCCACCGCGTCTCCCGGAGGTACTTCGCTCGACCCACACCCGGCGTTTCGGCGTTCGGATCACGGCCTTCCGGGCGCGGGACAGGTAAGTCACCGGCGTCGTCGTAGGAGAGCCCGACGTTTCGGACGGCATCGGAGAGACCGGCGTACCGAATCGCCGACGGCCCCATGTCGACGCCACGGCGGTCCGCGCCGAGGTCCATCGGCGCACCGATTACTCGGAGGTCCATACCACCGGTACAGTACCGACCGTCTAAAAACCGCCGCCAGTGGCCCTTCACGTCAGCGACCGTGAGGAAACCGAACGCCGCCGAAACGCCACTCCCCCACCGTCGGGTTTAAGGACGGAACTATCGAATGATAGCTTATGTCATCAATCGAGCTCACCCCCAGTCAGAAGACGATTCTTCAGGAGCTCATCAACCTTCACCGTGAGTCCGAAAGTGCCGTCAAAGGAGAAGACATCGCCGAACAGGTAGACAGAAACCCCGGGACGATTCGCAATCAGATGCAGAGTCTGAAGGCGCTCCAGTTGGTCGAGGGCGTCCCCGGCCCGAAAGGCGGCTACAAGCCGACGGCGAACGCCTACGACGCGCTGAAGATACAGGAGATGGACCAGGCGGCGGACGTACCCTTCCGACACAACGGCGAACTCATCGAGAGCGCGAACGTACAGGAAATCGACCTCACGAGCGTCCACCACCCCGAGCTGTGCCGTGCCGAAATCAAACTACAGGGCTCCATCGCCGATTTCAGCGAAGGCGACGACATCACCGTCGGGCCGACCCCGCTGTCGCGGCTCCTCATCGCCGGGACCATCGAGGGCAAAGACGACACGAACAACAGCCTCATCCTCACCATCGACAAGATGGAGGCCCCGGCCGGAAACGAGGAGGCTGCTCACTGATACCGAATCACAACCACCAGAGGGAAGTCGAATCGGCAACTTTCGCCAGCCGCGCGGTTCCAACAGGTTTGTATCGCAGGCATCCCGACTGCCTTACATGACGGACGACGTCGTCGTGCTCGGGTCCGGCTATGCCGGCACCGGCGCGGTCAAACGGCTCGAATCGGAACTCGACGGAGAGGCGGATATTACGTGGGTGTCGGACGTCGACCACCACCTCGTTCTCCACGAATCCCACCGCTGTATCCGTAACCCCGAGGTACAGGAGAAAATCACGTTCTCGGTGTCGGAAATCAAATCGCCCTCGACCCGGTTCGTACAGGGCCGCGTCGAGGCAATCGACACCGAGGACCGCCAGATTACGCTCGACGACGACTCCACCATCGACTACGACTACCTCCTCGTCGGCTTCGGCTCCCAGACTGCCTTCTTCGGCATCGACGGTCTCAAGGAACACTCGTTGACGCTAAAGTCACTCGACGACGCCCTCGAAATCCACGAGGCCATCACCGAGGCCGCCCGGGAGGCCTCCCGGAACGACCCCGCACAGGTCATCGTCGGCGGTGCCGGCCTCTCCGGCATCCAGTCGGCCGGCGAAATCGCGGAATTCCGCGACAAACACCGCGCCCCACTCGACGTCCACCTCGTCGAGGGGCTCGACAACGTCTTCCCGAACAACGACCCCGTCGTGCAGGCGAAACTCCGCAAACTGCTGGAGGAGAAGGACGTCGAGATTCACACCGGCGAGTTCATCGGCGAGGTCGACGAGGAAACCGTCTACGTCGGCGACGAGATGGAACTCGACTACGACGTGCTGCTGTGGACCGGTGGCATCACCGGCCAAGACGCTGCCGAGACGGCCGAAGTCGACAAAGACGAGCGCAGTAACCGCATCGAATCCGCTTCGAACTTCCAGACCTCCGACGAGCGGGTCTTCGCCCTCGGTGACGCCGCACTCATCGACCAGCCCGGCCAGGAACAGCCCGCACCGCCGACCGCACAGGCCGCCTGGCAGGCCGCCGAGGTCGCCGGCGAGAACATCGCCCGCACCATCCGCGGCCAGCCGCTGAAGGAGTGGACCTACGACGACAAGGGGACGCTCATCTCCGTCGGCAGCAAGGCCGTTGCCCACGACGTGAAGGGCCTGCCCGTCGACACCTTCGGGGGCCCCGCCGCGAAGGCGCTGAAGAAGACCGTCGCCGCACGCTGGATTAAGACGGTCAACGGGTTTGCCGACGCCGCGAAAGCGTTCCCGGACATGTAAAACGACCTTTTTCCACGGCGCGCTCCGCGCGCCGGGAAAAACGTCGATGAAAAAGACACGTCGGCCCTCCTTACAGTCGGGCCTCGGTCCCGCGCTCCCTTCGGTCGCGCGGCGGAACCGCTTCGGCGAGCTCCGCGCGCCTCGCGGATGCTTTCGTATTGGTATTTACTCCGAAAGCGACAGCCCCGCATGCCAGTGGTCGACACCGGCCTCGGATTTCTTCCGGTCCATTTTCGACAACAGCGCCGCCGCGAGTGAGGCGGTTTCCGCGGCCTTCCGCTGGCCCTCGGTTCTGAACTCGCCGGTGACGCGGTTGGCATAGACGGTACAGACGGCTCCGGCTCGGAGTCCGTACAGACTCGAAAGCGTGAGGATGGCGCTGGCTTCCATCTCGAAGTTGAGGACCCCTGCCTCTTGCAGTTCCTCGATTCGCTCCTCGGCCCCGGCGGCACGGAACCCCTCGAATCCCGGCCGTGACTGGCCGGCGTAAAACGAGTCCGTCGAGCAGGTGACGCCGAGGTGGTAGTCGTATCCGAGGCGCTCGGCGGCAGTCACGAGCGCCGTGACGACCTCGTCGTCGGCGGCCGCCGGATACTCCTCGCGGACGTACTCGTCGCTCGTCCCCTCCTGTCGGACCGCCGCCGTCGTGATGACGAGGTCACCGACGGACGCCTCTTCCTGTATGGCGCCACAGGAGCCGACCCGGATGAACGACTCGGCGCCGATGCGGGCGAGTTCCTCGACGGCGATAGCGGCCGATGGCGAGCCGATTCCGGTCGACGTGACCGCGAGCGGTTCGTCGTCGTAGGTTCCGGCGAGCGTTCGGTACTCGCGGTGGGACGCCCGCTCGCGGTACTCGTCCCAGCAGTCCGCGATGATTTCGACGCGGTCTGGGTCGCCCGGGAGGAGTACCGGCCCCTCGATATCCCCATCGGCGAGTTCGACATGATACTGCTCGTCGTCGTTCGGGTCCTCGCTTCCCCCGGTCATTCGAGATGCTCCATCGTGATGGTGTTCGGGAGCAGTTCACCGAGCGTGTACGTTGTCGGCCCATCCTCACCCTCACAGATAACGCGGAAATCAGCGGCACAGAACTCCGACAGCGACTGTCGGCACATCCCACAGGGTGTGACGCCGTCCCGGCGGTCCGAACTGACCGCGACTACTTCGAACTCCCGGTGGCCGTCCTCGACGGCTTTCGACAGCGCCAACTCCTCGGCGTGGACGCTGTTCGAGTAGTTGGCGTTCTCGATGTTACAGCCGGTGTACACCGACCCGTCGTCGGTTTCGAGGGCTGCCCCGACGTAGTACTCCGAGTACGGTGCGTAGGACCGCTCGACGGCCTCGCGTGCGGTTTCGAGTAGTTCCCTGTCGTCCATACGCCGGGTCTCGGCCGCACGGCGCAAATACTTGCCGTCGAAAGCGACGGCGGGGCTACGACACGTCGTCGATGGCGGTGGTAACGACGTCTGTGACTTCATCGACGAGCGCCTCGACGTCGTTGCTTTCGGCGTAGATGCGGACGTACGGTTCGGTGCCGCTGGGACGGACCAGCGTCCACGAGGCGTCGTCGAAGGTCAACCGGACGCCGTATTCGGTGTCGACCGATGCTTCGGGAAACGACTCCGGGAGCCGGGTTTCGAGGGCGTCCATCGTCGCGGCCTTTCGGTCGTCGGGGCAGTCGACGCTCACCTTCCGGTAGGGGCGTTCGGTGATGGGCGCTCGGAGGTCGGCGAGGCCCTCGCGGGCTATCAACGCACCGACGACCGCGGCGCTGGCGACGCCGTCTATCCACGGTCCGAAATCGGTGTGGACGTGTTTCCACGGCTCCGCCGCGAAGACGACCTCAGTGTCGGCCGTCCCCGCTTCCCCGGCGGCGGCGACGCCTTCGTGAAGCGCGCCGAGGCGGACACGTTCGATTCGGCCACCGTGTGCCTCGACGTGTTCGTCGATGCGCGCCGAGGCGTTCGGCGTCGTCACGACGACCGGGTCTCCCGCGTCGCTCTGGTGGGTGTAAAAGCCCGCGAGCATCGCGAGGACGGTGTCCTCGTGGACGACCTCGCCCCGCTCGTCGACGACGACGATGCGGTCGGCGTCGCCGTCGTGGCCGATGCCGAACTCGAAGTCGCCGTCGGCGACGAACGCCCGAAGGTCTTCGAGGCTCTCGGGTGTGGGCTTCGACTCGCGTCCGGGGAAGTGGCCGTCGACGTTGGCGTTGAGTGCGACGACGTCGGCACCGAGCGCTCGGAGGACCTGGGGAGTCGCGACGCTCGCCATCCCGTTGCCGCAGTCGACGGCGATTTTCGTGTTTTCACAGTCGCCGACTGTTCGACGCGTGTACTCGACGACGGCGTCGCGATAGTCGTCGAGTACCTCTTCGCAGGTCGAATCCCCCCACGCGTTCCAGTCGGTCGGTTCCGTCCCGGCGTCGACGCGTGATTCGACCGCTTCCTCGGCCGTGCGGTCGTACTCCGTTCCATCGACGAACAGTTTCAGACCGTTGTCCTGCGGTGGGTTGTGACTCGCCGTGACCATCACACCGCGACGCCCCCGGGAGGCGTAGGCGAGCGCCGGCGTCGGGACGCGGCCGACCCTGACGACCTCGGCCCCACCGCTTGCTATTCCGGCCTCGACGGCTGCGGCGAGCGCCGAGCCGGTTTCGCGGCCGTCGCGGCCGACGACGAACGTCTCGCCGTCGACGGCCGCGGCGCTGCCGACAGCGAGCGCGAGCGACGGCGTCACTGCCGTCGTCGCGTCGCCCCGAATCCCGGCGGTTCCGAACAGTTCCATACCCGGAGTTGTGCGGCGGGTACACTTCAATAGTGGCGAACGACAGCGCTCACGTCCGACAGCCCTCACGCTGTACTTCGGCCTCGGCGGACTGCCGGCGTTCGTTCAGAGCACGGGCTCTCTGGCTGCGGGTTCGTATATAAACTGTCGGGGACTCGAGCGGCGACCCTATGCGATGTCGCGGCTGGTGTCGATGTCGACCTCGTCGGACAGTTCCAGTTTGATAACGTCCGAAAGTGCCTGCCCGCCGCGGAACTTGGGGACTGCGAGGCGGTTCTCGATGCGGTCGCCCTTCACCGAGGTGTCGAGTTGGAACACCAAATCCGCCATGTGCTCGGTGGTGTCCCGGAGGTCGGGGACGTTGCGGCCGTCGAGGCAGTGCAGGACGGCGAGCCCACCCGTATTGTAGATGTGGTTCTGTAGTTCGTTCATGAAGTTCCGATAGCGGGTCGGCTCCTGGCGTTCGAGCACGTCGGCGGGGTCAATAATGAGGTTCGAGGACTCCGGAAGCGCGGAGACGAGTTTCGTCGCGTTGTCGAGCGGTGCGTCGCCCGTCACGTCCCGCACCGTCGGGTCACCCGTCATCGTGTTCGAGTTGTCGATGCTGTTTGAGACCGAATCCCCTGTTCTGTCCAGTGAGAGATACAGCGTCCCGCGAGTGGCCGTGAGTTCGTACAGGAACAGTTCCGCCTGGCTCGCAGGCTGGGCGGTGAGCGCCACAATGCTCCCGGCCGGAATCCCACCGTTGAGCTTCCGGTCGAGAACGTTGATTCCGGTCCTGAGGCGCTCGCTCATCTGTTTCTGTTTGCATGTCCACCTGATTAAACCTTCTGGCAAGGTTGTGTGTTGATTCGGCAAGACAGCGATTGGGACTGCAAACCACGGGAGCGGTGTGCGGAGTCCGGTCGGGTCGGGAGATTCAAGAGCGTTCGGGGCGGGTCTTTCGGTAATGCGCCACGATTACCTGATAAGCGCGAAGCAGTTGTCGCGTGGCGATATCGAGGCGGTGTTGGACCGCGCCGCCGAAATCGCCGACGACCCCGGCGCGGTCGCCCACGCTCACGACAACGACCTCCTCGGGTTGTTGTTCTTCGAGCCGAGTACGCGGACGAAGATGTCCTTCGACACCGCGATGAAGCGGCTCGGCGGCGACACCGTCGACATGGGGAGCGTCGAGTCCTCGTCGGTCAAGAAGGGCGAGTCGCTGGCCGACACCGTTCGCGTCATCGAGGGGTACACCGACGCCATCGTCCTCAGACACCCCTCCGAGGGCGCCGCGAAACTGGCCAGCGAGTTCGTCGACGTGCCCGTCATCAACGCGGGCGACGGCGCGGGCCAACACCCCACTCAGACGCTGTTGGACCTGTACACCATCCGTGAGAACGCCGGCTTCGACGACCTCACCATCGGCATCATGGGCGATTTGAAGTACGGCCGGACGGTCCACTCGCTTGCCCACGCGCTGACGAACTTCGACGCCAGCCAGCACTTCATCAGCCCCGAGAGCCTGCGCCTGCCGCGCAGCGTTCGCTACGACCTCCACGAGGCCGGTGCGCAGGTCCGCGAACATACGGACATCGAGAACGTCCTCGAAGCACTCGACGTGTTGTACGTCACCCGTATCCAGCGGGAGCGGTTCCCCGACGAGAACGAGTACCGGCAGATAGCGGGCGAGTACCGCATCGACGCCGAACTGTTGGAACAAGCCAAGGACGACCTGACGGTGATGCATCCGCTGCCGCGCGTCGACGAAATCGCACCCGAAATCGACGAAACGGAGTACGCGACGTACTTCGAACAGGCACACAACGGCGTTCCCGTTCGAATGGCACTGCTCGATTCAATCCTATGACCGACACAGAACTCCGCGTCTCGAAAATCGAAAACGGCACCGTTATCGACCACATCGCCGGTGGGCAGGCGCTCAACGTCCTCGCCATCCTCGGCATCGACGGCTCCTCCGGCGAGGAGGTCTCCGTCGGGATGAACGTCCCCTCGGACCGCCTCGGCCGCAAGGACATCGTGAAGGTCGAGGGGCGAGAGCTGAGTCAAAACGAGGTCGACGTGCTGTCGCTCATCGCGCCCGCCGCGACCATCAACATCGTCCGCGAGTTCGACGTGGTCGAGAAACACCGCGTCTCCCGCCCCGAGAGCGTCCTCGGCGTGCTGTCGTGTCCGAACGCCAACTGCATCACCACGGAAAACGAACCCGTCGAGTCTCGCTTCGACGTCCTCGATGAAGGCGTCCGCTGTGCCTACTGCGACACCATCATCAGGGAGTCGCTGGCCGCACACATCAGCGTCGCGTAGGGGCCGACGGACCGACCGCAGTCTGCCGGGGGAAAGACTATGCCGTTCGGGTCCGTCCGTGATACTGTATGTCGAAGAAAGCCATCGCGCTGGTCCTCCTCGCTGCAGCAGTCCTGCTGTACGTGAAGAAACAGTAAGCGTACCGCCACCCAACTACTCTTCCGAACGACTTACCCACGCCGAGTGCCGACTACGGGTATGTACGGCGTCGTCACGCGAAACGAAGAGGAGGCACGCTGGCCGGAGTTCGACCGCGCGTTCTACGAGGTGAAAGACGTCTCGGGCCGCTCTGCGGACCCCATCGCGGATGCGGTGAGTATGGTGTCGTGTTTCGGTGACAACGCTGCCGCCGAGGGCAACGAGGACATCGTCCCCGTCAACCCGGACGGCCAGCGGGCGACCCGCGAGCGACCTTACTTCGATTGGGCGTACGTCTGTCCGACTCACGAAGGGTATCGAGACGGCCTCCTGGAGATAATCGAGGACTGCGCCGAAGTCAACCCCGACGTTCGGCTCGACGACATCGGCTTCCCGCGGGCGGAGTACTGCTACTGTGACCGCTGTAACGCGACCTTCGAGTCGTGGGTCGAGACGCGGCACGAAAACGGGGAAGGGCCACCGCCGGAGGAGACGACCGTCGAGGACCGATACGAGTGGCGCGCGGCGGTCATCACCGAGTTCGTCGAGGCGGCCGCAGACCGCATCCCCGGAAAGACCTACATGACGCTGTATCCGGACCCCTACGAGGGCCACCTCTACGAACGCGCCGGCATCGACCTCGACGCCATCGAGGAGTACGTCGACGAGTTCGTCGTCCCGCTGTACGACACCCACTACGGGACGACCTATTGGCTGGAGACCATCGCCAGCGGGTTCGTCGACCGCCTCGACACGCCCCTCAGCATCGAACTCTACGCCGTCGACGTGGACATCGACGATTTGATTCACGCCGCCGAAGTCGCCGGCGAGTACGGCGAGTCGGTGCTGTTCGGCTACGACGCCTCGACGGCGCGGGCGCTGTTGCGACGGATGGATGCCGACGAAAGCGACGGCGTCGAGTGGTAGTCAGGCGACCGCGCGTGCGGCGTCGATGAGGTCCTCGCGGTCGCGGGTGTCCTCGGGGACCGACGGCGGGTCGAACCACCGCGCCGCGCTGATTTCATCGTCGGGGTCGGCTATCGACGTGTCGGTCGTCTCCGCCCGCGCACAGAACACCGGGAGGACGCCCCACGTCCGGTGACCTCCACAGGTAATCTCGACGCGGTTGAGCATCGCCAGGCCGTCGTAGACCGCATCGACACCGGCTTCTTCCTGCAGTTCCCGCTCGGCGGTCTCGCGGAACGACTCAGCGCCATCGACGCCACCGCCCGGAAGCACCCACAGGTCGACGCCCTCGTGGCGAACGAGGAGGACCTCCCCCGACGGACGGTACACGAGCGTGTGGGCACCGTAGGGTGCACCGCTGCGCTGGATGCGTTCGGCGAGCGTCCGGAACCGCCCGCGTGAGACGTGTTTTCGGTAAGTGCGTTCGAGCTGGCCCTCGCCGTAGGTGTCGACGGTTCGGTGGTAGGCCTGTGCGGCGCGCTGTTCGGCCTCGTCGGCGAGATACCAGAGGCCGTCGACGGTCGTCACGGCCTCGTCACCTCCTCCGAAGCCGCGAACGCGGGAGGGCGGCGTGGACGAACGGCAGGGACGGTCATACACGGCCGTTCGTGCCACCGTCTCAAAAGCCGTTCGAACCGGGAAACGACGGGCTTTTTCCGCACGGGCGAGAATCCGCGGGTATGGCATTCGAGAAGGGCGACGACGTCGTCTTCCACGACCAGCACAGCGAGTACGACGGCGAGACCGGCGAGGTGACGCAGGTCTCCGAGACGATGTTCGGCGACAACACCTACATCGTCCAGTTCGAGGAAGGACAGGAAGCGGGCATCCCCGAGGACTCCTTGGAGGCTGCCGACGCGGACGACGAAGACGAGGAGTGAGCCGATGAGCGCCGTCCCGTTCCACTACGTCGACCTGCGTGCGTTCTGTTATGCGACGGAGGACGAAAAGCGGGTCGAGGCGGCGCTGCGGACGTTTCTCCCCGAAGACGTCGACATCGAACGCGAGGAGACCGAGGGCCACCACGGCGACCGTATCCTCGTAATGTCAGCGCGCCTCGAACGCGCCGACGAGGTGCGGCACGTCCTCTCGGCGCTGGCGCGGTTAAATGACTTCCAGCAACTCATCGACGAACTCGACCAGCGCGTCGACGACAACTGCGCCTTCTTCATCCAACTCGACAAGCAGGCCGCCTACAAGGGCGATGTCGAACTCGGAGCGGGGCTGATGCTCCGCGGCAAGGTCGAAGCCTACCCCGCCAAGAAGGAGAAGGCGGTCGCGACGGCCGAGGAGGCACTCCAAGAGTTGGCCGAGGAACGCGACTGACTACGCGGTGCGGTCCAGCAGGGCGCCCATCGCGGCCCGCTCGGCTTTTCTGAGGTGTTCGGAGGCGGTGCCCGGCGCACAGTCGAGCCGTTCGCCGACCTCCTCGACGGTTCCCGCCCGCGGAACGTCGTAGTAGCCCACGTCGAACGCCGCGACGACGGCCTCGTACTGCCGGTCGGTGAGGTCGACGCCCGAAGTCAGTTCGGGCGTGTCGTATTCCCCGATGCGTTCGATGTCGACGCTTGCGGCCGCCGGGACGTCTTCCAGAGCCGTCTGCAGCGCCTCGGGTTCGCCGACCGCGGTCAGTCGGGCCGTGCCGTCACTGTGGAACTCCACCGGCGGGATGACGAGTAACCCCGGCCGCTGGAAGGCGTCCTGCAGTCGCATATCGAATTCGCTGGACTGTTCTCGGATGTAGGCGTAACAGGTCTCCTCGTCGAGTGGCGTGATTCGATACTCCACGATTCGGTCTGTCGCCTCCAGCGCGTCGGCGTAGGCCTCCTGGTCCCCCTCGACGTAAAACAACAGTGTCGCACGGCCGTCCTCTGTACGGTGGCTGTGCAGCAGTTGGTCGTTGACGAGCGCCTCGTCCCGCGTGAGTCGACGGTGAACCGGATGCATCGCCTGCTCTTCGAACCGCAGGGTACAGCGGAGGGACTTCATCGTTGGGGGGCGTTCGACCGCGCGTAACTTAAAACGCCGAACTCGTGAGGCAGTATTCATGCCCCAATGCCGTCGGTATCCTCGCGTATGTCGACTGACGCCGTCGCCCGACAGCACTCGGAGACGCCCATCCCCGAGGCGCTTTCGGAGTTCGCAATCGACTACGAGACCCACGAGAACGCCCCAGCGGTCGTCGTCCGCGCCGACGAGGTCGCAGACGCCCTCGAAGCGGCCCGCTCGCTCGGTTACGACCACTGCGCCTGCGTCACCGCCCAGGCCTACGAAGACCGCTACGAGACGATATACCACCTCCGCAGTTACGACGACCCGACCGAGGAACTCGGCATCGTCGTCCCGACGGCCAGCGACGCGCCGGTCAGCGAATCCGGCGCATCGGTGTACCCCACTGCCGACTGGCACGAGCGTGAAGCCTACGACCTCGTCGGCATCGAGTACGAAGGCCACCCGGACCTGCGCCGCATCCTGCTACCGGAGACCTGGCAGGGCCACCCACTGGCGCCCGACTACGACCCCGAAGCGTCGCAGGTGGTTCCATACCGCGAACACGCAAACCCGCTACAGGACGACAAACGGCAGGGAGATACGATGTTGGTCAACGTCGGACCGCATCACCCCGCGACCCACGGCGTGCTGCACCTCGCAGTCACGCTGGACGGCGAGACGGT
Organism: Natronomonas sp. CBA1123; assembly: GCF_009741925.1. Lineage (GTDB taxonomy): Archaea > Halobacteriota > Halobacteria > Halobacteriales > Haloarculaceae > Natronomonas. The sequence goes on along the minus strand of NZ_WPCC01000007.1, from coordinate 33,758 downwards.
CGCCGACGTGGAACCCGACATCGGCTACATCCACCGCTGTGAGGAGCAGATGTGCCAGCAGGGCACCTACCGCCACCAGATTATGCCGTACCCCGACCGCTGGGACTGGGGCGGTGGCGGCATCCTCAACGAGTGGGCCTACGCCCGCACGGCCGAGGACCTCGCCGACATCGAAGTCCCCGAGTACGCACAACTCATCCGGACGATGGCCGCCGAACTGAGCCGCATCCTCTCACATATGCTCGCCGTCGGTGCCTACGCCCTCGACGTGGTCGGCGATTTCAACGCCACGTGGCAGTACGCCTTCCGGGACCGCGAACTCGTTCAGGAGATTCTCGAGGATTTGACCGGCCAGCGACTCATGTTCAACTACTTCCGGTTGGGCGGGGTGTCGTGGGACATTCCGGGCGACCGGGAGGCCTTCTTCGATAAGGTCCGGTCGTTCACGCAGGGGCTGCCGGCGAAGATGCGGGAGTATCACGACCTGCTGTCCTCCAACGAGATACTCCAACTCCGGACGGTCGGCGTCGGCGAACTGCCGCCCGAGACGGCGAAGGCCTACGGCTGTACCGGTCCCGTCGCTCGTGGGTCGGGCGTCGATTACGACCTGCGCCGGGACGACCCCTACGGTTACTACGAGGAGTTAGACTGGGACGTGGTAACCGAAGACGGCTGTGACAACCTCAGCCGACTGCTGGTTCGACTGGGGGAGGTCGAGCAGTCCGCGAAGATTATCGAGCAGTGTGTCGAACTGCTGGAATCGTGGCCCGAAGACGAGCGGACGATTCAGGCCAACGTCCCGCGGACGCTCAAGCCCGACCCAGACACCGAAATCTATCGGGCCGTCGAGGCCGCGAAGGGCGAACTCGGCATCTACATCCGCTCGGACGGGACGGACAAACCCGCACGATTCAAGATTCGTGGGCCGTCGTTTTCCCACGTTTCGGCGCTGCCGGCGATGACGGAAGGCGAGTACATTCCGGACCTCATCGCGACGCTCGGTAGCCTCGACACCATCATGGGTGAAGTCGACCGCTGACCACCCAAAGATTCCTTACCACTCCGTGACTGCAGACAGTCGATGACGGACGGCGAGACGGTCGAAACGACCGCCGAAGAAGCCTTCGCACTCGTCGGCAACGAACTCCGGGCAGGCATCCTCCGGGTCCTCGGAGAGGCCCCACACGAGGGCGTCTCGTTCTCGGAACTCCGCGAGCGCGTCGACAGCGACGTCGACAGCGGCCAGTTCAACTACCACCTCCAGAAACTCGTTGGGCCGTTCGTCGAAAAGACCGACGACGGCTACCTCCTCCGTCCACCGGGGTTGGCGCTGTATCGCGCAATCAAGGCCGGAGCGTTCAGCCGGAGCCTTACGGTCGACTCCTTCGACGCTGACTTCGACTGTTATTTCTGTGAGACGCCGGTCGAGGCGGCCTACGACGACGGCCTGTTCACGATGACCTGTCCGGGGTGTGAGCACCTCTACGCGCGGACGACGCTTCCGCCGAGCGCAGTCGAGGGCGACCGGAGCGAACTGCTGACGCGAGTCGACCAGTACAACCGCCACCAGATGGGGCTGTCGGCCGACGGCGTCTGCCCGGTGTGTGTAAATCCGATGTCGCTGGAGTTCCTCGAAAGCGATGCCGTCGGGTGGGCCGAGGGAACCGAACGCCTCGACGTGTTCTGCCATCGCTCCTGTGGTCACTGCGGTCGGGAGCAGTACATGACCGTCGGGCTAGCGTTGCTGCAGCATCCCGCTGTGGTCTCCTTTTTCCACGACCATTCGGTCGACGTGACCGCGATTCCCCACTGGGAGTTGGCGTTCGTGATGACGGACAACTACCTGACCGTTCGCTCGAAGGACCCCTGGGAGTTCGAACTCGCGGTTCCCTGTGATGGCGAGACGCTGACACTGGTGGTCGACGACGAGTTGAACGTTATCGAAGAGGAACGCTCCTGAATCAGAACAACTCGAGCGTTCGCTTGACGCTTCGATGTGTCTCCCGTTCGGCGACCATTCGTCCCCGCATCGCGGTGTCGAGAAGGGGCGTCGAGGTGGAATCGCCGCCCTCGAAGAGATGCGTCGTCTCCACCTCGCTAGCAATAGAGCCGAGCAGCTGGAACATCGGGGCATACCGCAGCCGCCGAAGCCGATTGCCACTCACCGACAGCTCGCCGGTCACGACGGCCGACGACGAGGGACGGCCGTCGACGATGTCGCGCCACACCTCGTAGGAGCCGTGCATGACGAATCCCGTCTCGCGGGCCTCGGGACCATCGACGACCTCCACCTCGGTACAGCGGCCGTCCTCCAGTCCGACGTAGGCGTACACCGTACCGTCGACGACGTGGGACTCCAGTTGGTCGAGTTTGTCCGCCAAGTCGTCGGGGATGCCCGACTGAATCGGCGCGAACGTCTCCGGGGCGTCCGCGACGGTCACATCCGCGACCCGCTCGCGGACGTGGTCGGGGAGGCCATCGAGGGTCTCCTCGGGCAACTCACCGAGCGTCGTCTCGTCGATGGGAAGGTCGGTGATGACGTACAGCACGTCGCCGTCGAAGCCCTCGCCCCATCCCTCGCCGAGTTCCGCGAAGGCATCGCTGTCGTTGAGGTGGCGTCTGTACTCTTCTAACCACTGTTCTGTCGGAAACGGTGGCATCGGTCTTGCCGCGGACGACGACCTGCCGTATAAAAAGGCTGCTGCCGCGTTTACGCGGGTCGGGACTCCCTACTCGCCGCGAATCTCGTTCATGTGGTCGATGCGCTGCTGGAGGAGTTCGGCCTTGCCGATGTCGTGGCGGACGCGAAGCCCCTTCTCGCCGGCCTTCGCGAGTGCCTCCTCGGCGATGGCTTCCGCGCCGGTGATAGTTTCGGCCAGTCCGACGACGGCAAAGGAGCGCGAGGTGGTCGTGTAGACGCCGTCGTCGCGAGCATCGACGCTGGCGTAGAACAGCAGCGCCTCGCCGGCGCTGTCTGGGTCGATGTTCACCTTCGCGCCGGCCTCGGGGTCCGTCGGGTACCCTTCGGGGACGGCGTACTTACAGACGGTCGCCTGATTCGAAAACGTGAGTTCGGGCAATTCCTCGCCCTCGCGTGCGGCGACGAGCAACTCGACGAAGTCGGTCTCCAAGACCGGCAGGGTGTTCATCGCTTCGGGGTCGCCGAAGCGGGCGTTGAACTCGACGACCTTCGGTCCCTCGTCGGTGAGCATGAACTGGCCGTAGAGGATGCCCTTGTAGTCGGGCATCGCCTCGACCACCGCGTCGATGATTTCGACGGCGTCGGTGTAATCGCCCTCCGTCATGAACGGCAACTCGAAGGTGGCATCGGAGTACGACCCCATGCCGCCGGTGTTCGGCCCCTCGTCGCCCTCGTAGGCGCGCTTGTGGTCCTGGACGGCCGGGGAGACGCGATACTGGCCGTCGGCGACGAACGCCTGCACGGTGAACTCCTCGCCGACGAGGCGCTCCTCTAAGACGTAGGCGTCGTAGTCGCTTTCGAGGACGTACTCGACGCCCTCTTCTTTGGTAATCTGGTCGCCGGTGACGCGGACGCCCTTGCCACCGGTGAGGCCGCGGGGCTTGATGGCGAGGTCGCCGTCGTACTCGCGGATGTAGTCGGCGGCGGCCTCGCCGTCCTCGAAGACCTCGAAGTCGGGACAGCCGGGGATGTCGTGGTCCTGCATGAACTCCCGCTGGAAGGCCTTGTCCGTCTCGATGCGCGCCTCGGCCTCTCGGGGGCCGAAGGCGTAGACGCCGGCGTCGTCGAGAGCGTCGGCCACACCCGCGTTCAACGCGGACTCGGGGCCGATTGCGGCCAGCGTCGCGCCGACCGATTCGGCGAACTCAACGATTGCGTCGGGGTCGGTCTCGTCGACTTCCGCGAACCCCTCCGCGAGGTCGGTGATACCGGGGTTGCGGTTCGACGCACAGGCGTACAGTTCCGCGTCGTCAGCCTCGGCGACGGCCCGGGCGATGGCGTGTTCGCGTCCGCCGCCACCCACGAGGAGTACGGTCTCGGTCATACGCGAATCCGGTGGGCAAAGAAGTGTAAACGTTGCTGTTGGGCGCCGACGAACTATGCATAAACGTGCGCATCCGACGGCCGCGTGGCGGCTTCGCCGCCACGGTATTCGGTTGCGCGCTTCGCACGCAACCCTACTCAGACGTTCTCGTCGAACTGGTAGGCGGCGCCGACCGTCCAGAAGAAGTCGTGGTCGCCGTTTCGGCTCTCCTCGAGGACGCCGTTGAGCGACTGGACGCCGTCGACGCTGCCGGTCCACTCGGCGCTGAACGCGCCGTTTTGGCTGCGGTCGCTGTTCGTCTCGAGGTTCTCGGTCGTCTCGTTGAGCGGGAACGTCGCAGACGGCGCCCCGCCGAGGGAGACCGTTGCCTCACCACCGCTTCGGGAGAACTGCGCGCTGTCGGCCACCGTTCCGTCTCGGAGTTCGACGTTCGCCGAGAGCATCGCCAAATCGATGTCGCGTACCAGCCGCTCGTCGGCGGCATCGGCGGCGACCCACAGCCAGTAGCGATAGCGGTTCTCGCCGATTTCGTAGGCCGACACCGATGCGTCGACGTACAGAAGCGGCGCGTCAGGGTCGACATCGTCGGGGTTCAGACTCGACTCGCTGCCACCGGGGTCGGCGGGCGTCTCCCGGGAGAGCGCCAGTCGCTGGACGTAGGCGGTATCCAGTGTATCCGGTGTTTCGCTTTCGATGCCCCAGACGCCGCTGTCGCCGTAGCGGTCGGACATCGAATCGACGTAATCGCCGAACCCGGCGCCGTCGAGTTCAGCACCGACGCCCGGGTTCAACGCCCACGTCGTCGACGTCTCGACTCTGGTCTCGCGGCGCGTCACGCGCTGCTCGATACAGCCGGCGAGGCCGGCCGCCAGCAACCCACCGCCGGCACGGAGGGCGTCCCTACGAGAGAGCTTCATATCGCCCACGACAGGCCGGTGACTCAAATAACCCGCTAATCGCTCGCGACTCCGCTCGTCGCCGCTCGCATCGAGACTCCTCGCTCCGCTCGACCGTCCTCGCATCGAGACCCCTCGCTCCGCTCGGCGTCTCGCAAGCCACGCCGTTTACTACCGTGGCGACCCGACTCCCGGTATGGACAACCGCCTCGACGAGGCGTCTTCGCCGTATCTCAAACAGCACGCCGACAATCCCGTCGCATGGCAACAGTGGGACGAGGAGGCCCTCGCACTCGCCGAGGAGCGCGACGTGCCGATATTCCTCTCTATCGGCTACGCCGCCTGCCACTGGTGTCACGTCATGGAAGACGAGAGCTTCTCGGACCCCGACATCGCCGAGCAACTCAACGAGAACTTCGTCCCCATCAAGGTCGACCGCGAGGAGCGCCCCGACGTGGACTCGGTGTACATGACCGTCTGTCAGTTGGTTCGCGGCAACGGCGGCTGGCCGCTGTCAGTGTGGCTGACGCCCGAGGGCAAACCCTTCCACGTGGGGACGTACTTCCCACCCGAGCAGAAGCAGGGGACCCCCGCCTTCGGGCAGGTGCTGGACGGCATCGCCGAGTCCTGGAACGACCCCGAGGAGCGCGAGAAAATCGAGGGCCGCGCCGAGCAGTGGACCGACGCCGTTTCGGGCGAACTGGAGGAGACCCCCGAAACGCCCGGGGAGACACCGGACGCCGAGTTCGTCGACTCGGCCGCCAGCGCGGCCGTCCGCGGCGCCGACCGCGAACACGGCGGCTGGGGTCGCGGACAGAAGTTCCCCCAACCCGGCCGAGTCCACCTGCTCTTGCGAGGCTTCGACCGAACCGGACGCAACGAATACCGTGAGGTGGCGACGGAGGCACTGGATGCGATGGTCTCCGGCGGCCTCTACGACCACGTCGGCGGCGGGTTCCACCGGTACTGCGTCGACCGCGAGTGGACCGTCCCGCACTTCGAGAAGATGCTGTACGACAACGCGGAGATTCCGCGGGCACTGCTGGCCGGCTACCAACTGACCGGCACCGAACGCTACGCCGAGGCCGTCCGGGGGACATTCACGTTCGTCCAGCGGGAACTCACCCACCCCGACGGTGGCTTCTACTCGACGCTCGACGCCGAAAGCGAGGACGAAGACGGCGAGCGCGAGGAGGGCGTCTTCTACGTCTGGACGCCCGAGTCGGTCGACGAGGCAATCGAGGACGACACCGACGCCGCAATCTTCCGAGACCGCTACGGCGTCACCGAGGCGGGGAACTTCGAGCACGGGGCGACCGTCCTCACCGAATCGGCGTCCATCGAGGAGTTGGCAGAACGCCACGAGCGGACGCCGGGTGAGATACGCGACCGACTCGAACGGGCCCGCAAACAGGCCTTCGACGCCCGGAGCGAGCGCCCGCGCCCGCCGCGCGACGAGAAGGTACTCGCCGGCTGGAACGGCCTGATGATTTCGGCGTTCGCGGAGGGTGCTTTGACCCTCGACAGCGAGTACGCGGCCGCGGCCGAAGACGCGCTGACCTTCTGTATGGACCGGCTGTGGGACACAGAAGAGCGCCGACTGAACCGCCGACTGAAGGACGACGACGTGGGGATTCAAGGCTACCTCGAAGACTACGCCTTCCTCGGCCGCGGCGCACTCGACACGTATCAGGCCACGGGCGACGTGGCGTACCTGCGCTTCGCACTGGAACTCGGCCGTGTCATCCGAGATGCGTTCTACGACGACGAGGAGAGGACGCTGTACTTTACGCCGGTCGACGGCGAGTCGCTAGTCGCCCGGCCGCAGGAACTCACCGACACGTCGACGCCGTCCTCGAGCGGCGTCGCCGTCCAGTTGCTCACCAACCTCGCCCACGTCGCCCCCGAGGAGGGGTTCCAGGAAATCGCCGAAACCGTCCTCGAGACCCACGCCTCGAAACTGGACTCGGACCCGCTATCACACGCCTCACTCGCGCTCGCGGCCGACGACCGCGCGGTCGGGGCCCTGGAGTTGACCGTCGCCGCGGACCACCTGCCCGAGTCGTGGCGAACGTCGCTGTCTGAGCGATATCTCCCGACGCGATTCCTCACCGTCCGGCCGCCCGCAGAGGACGGTGTCGAGCAATGGGTCGACACGCTCGGACTCGAAGAAGTGCCGCCCATCTGGGCCAACCGCGAGGCCCGCGACGGCGAACCCACCGTCTACGCCTGTCGGTCGTTCACCTGCTCGCCGCCACAACACGACATGGACGCGGCGCTGGAGTGGGCGGAAGACCTCTGACGGAACAATCGACCGCGGTTATGCCAACTGCTCTGCGAGATAGACGGCAATCGGCACGTCCTCGTCTTCGACGAAACGGGCGAGCTCTTCTCCCGTCCCGACGTCTTCCACGACGACGGTCGGAATCAACTCGATGCCGTACTCCTCGACCTCCGGGCCGGTTTTGCTCCCGTCGTCTTCCTTCTCGACGGGGTAGTGTTCGACGTTCTCGACGCCGGCGGCCTCGAGTGCCGCGCCGAAATCGGGCAGTTGCGAGCGGCAGTCCTTACACCAGTCGCCGCCCCACACCTTCACCACGATGTCGTCGGCTAGTGCCTCGAAGGTCGCGACCGCATCGTCGTAGGAGTCGGCGTCCCACACCGGGTTCGGCCGCATCGTTTCCAGTTCCATATCTATCGATTCGTCGCACGCTTCTTAAGGGACGCGCTCCCCGGTCCTGCCGGCGTCAGCGCCGTCGAATCACTCCTCTTCGACACCCCTCGAAACTCCGCTTCAAACCGTCGTCACCGGCCGACAGCGGGACAGTCGTAGGTCCCCAAGTGGACGTACTCGGTCGGGTTGGGGCCGTCGAGTCGAACCTCCTCGCGGACGAAGCCGACGGTAACTGATTCGACTGGGCCATCCGTGCTTCGACAGAGATAGGCGGCGAACGCCCGGCGTTCCGTCTCGCCGCCGCCGCGGACCTCCGAGAGGTACTTTCGCCATCTGGTGTTGGGGTACGTCGCGGCCACGTCCGGCGGCCGGTCCAATCCGGTGTCGGCGTGGGGGTAGGCGTCGACCGTCTCGCCCGATTCGAGGTCGGCGTCGGCGACGAACCACCCGTCGGTCGTCGGCGGGTCCGGCGCGAACAGCTTCCAACTGTGGTCTTCGGGGTCGACCGGGGAGTCGTTCGGTACCGAGAGGTAGCCGACCGCCGCGGCTTGCCACAGCAGTCCGACGACGAGTATCGTCGCCGTCGCAGCGGGGGCGATGCGATGGCCAAAGCGTCGAACCGACACCGGGAGCGACGGTCCGAAGGGAATCCTCGGGTGACCTTCCGCGGTCGTCAGTCGCCCCTCCAGTTGCCTCACCGCACCCGAGAGCAGTCGCTCGATGCGGTCCCAGACAGCCGGTGGCAGGAACACGAGCAGGCAGGCCACCATGACGTGTGGGAACAGCCCCAACTCCATCGTGAGGAACATTCCGACGTGGGCCGCGAGGAACGCAGCGGTGAGCGCCGTCCGAGCGCGGCCGACCAAAACGACGAGCAGCGGCGCGGCGACGAGTAGGCCGAACCACGCCCAGTTGACCGCGACGAGCAACGGCTCGATACCGGCGAAGAAATCGCCGAGTCGAACGGTAAAGCGGTCCAGGGCGAAGACGTACCGAACGGCCGTCCCCTCCATCCACAGCGACCCCCGGAGCTTGAAAATCGCGTTCGTCGTGTAAATCAACAGGACCTGTGAGAGCAGTGCGGCGGTCCCGAAGCCGACGACGAACTGCCGAGTGGTTCCCGACCTGCGGCCGAGGGCGTCCAGCGACCACCGCTCGCCGAGGGGGAGAAACAGGCCGACGAACAGCGCGACCAACAGAACGGTGTCGCCGCCGTTGAGGACGAGGTAGTTCCGCAGTTGTAGCGACGCCAGGAGTAGCCACGAGACGGTCGCAACGAACCGCGTTCGGTAGCCGACTACGAGCAGGACTGCGAAGACACCGGCGACGGCGAACAGGGCAGCCTGTACCCACAGCTCCCCCGAGAGACCGTGCAGTGACAGTTCCGAGAGCGTCGGATACAGCGCCGCGTTGGTCGTCCGCGGGAGGACGCCCGAGTCGGTGTAGAACGCCCGCAAATCGCCAGCTCGGAGCAGTAAATCGTAGCCGAGGAGACACCCCAGCGCGATTCGAAACGCCGCGAGGCCGCGGGCGTCGATGCCGAGTCGACGCTCCAGCGCCGGCCGAACCGCTCCGAGCGTTCGCGGAACCGGTAGCCCCGACGCCATTCGTTGCTGGGGGATTCACCCGGCGGCCGATAGCTCTTGTGCTGTCGCCGTCGACGGCAGTCCCTCCCGCGTTCAGGGAGGTTTTATACCGCGACGGTCAATCGCCGGCTATGAAACGGGGCATTCTCGGTACGGTCGGGTCGCCGCTGGTGCAGGTCGAGTCGCCGCCGGGGTCGGTCATCGCGGCGAAAATCGAATCGAAGAATCCCGGTGGCTCCGCGAAGGACCGCCCGGCGCTGGCGATGGTCGAAGCCGCCGAAGCCGCCGGTGAGTTGACTCCGGGTGACCGCATCGTCGAACCGACCTCGGGCAACACGGGTATCGGGCTCTCGATGGTCGCCGCGGCGAAGGGCTACGACATCACGGTCGTGATGCCCGCCTCGAAGTCCCCGGAGCGCCGCGCCATCATGAACGCCTACGGCGCCGATTTGGAGCTGGTCGACGGGACCATCTCCGAAGCCAAGGACCGCGCCGACGAACTCGAAGCCGAAGGGATGGTTCAGGTTCGACAGTTCGAGAACCCCGCCAACCCGGAGTCCCACTACCGGACGACGGGCGCCGAAATCATCGAACAGGTCGGCGATCGAACCGTCGACGCCCTCGTCGCCGGCATCGGTACCGGCGGCACCATCACGGGCACCGCCCGCCGACTCAAGGAGGCGTTCCCCGAGATGGAGGTCGTCGGCGTCGAACCCGATGACAACGCCGTCCTCTCGGGCGGCGAACCGGGCGACGACGACTTCCAGGGGATGGGTCCCGGCTTCGTCAGTCCGAACCTCGACCGTGACCTCCTCGACAGCGTCGAGACGGTCGACATCGAATCGGCCGAAGCCGAGTGTCGCCGCCTCGCCCGCGAAGAGGGCATTCTCGTCGGGCAATCGTCGGGCGGGAGCCTGTTGGCTGCAAAGCGGGTCGCCGAGCGATTGGCCGAAGACCGCGGCGTCGAGTCCTGTCCCGGCCCGGACAACGAGGTCGGCATCCTCGAAGACGACCCTACCGACCCCGAACCGATTCCCGACGACTGCCCGCTCGTCGTCACCGTCTTCTGGGACTCCGGGGAGCGCTACATGTCGACCGGAATGTTCGATTAGCCCCGCTGAAGCCACGCGTCCAGTCGTGCGACGAACGCCTCGGGGTGTTCCCGCGGCGGCCAGTGGCCGCAGTCGGCGAGCGTGAACAGGTCAGCGACGGGCGCGGCATCGGCCGCCGCCTTCGACTGTTCGAGGGGAATGAGGTCGTCGTCCTCGCCGTGGACGAAAAGCGTCGGGACCGGCAATTCGGACATCCGGTCGGCGTAGTTCGTCCGGAGGCCACGCCAGCCGACCTCCGCACGCTGGAAGCGTCGGTAGGCGTCGCCGGCATTCGGTCGTTGAACCTCTCGAACCGCGTCGTCGACGAACTCCTCGTCGAGGTTCGCCGGATTCACGAGGTTCTCGATGGAGGCTCTCGTCACGCGGCGGCTTCGCTTCATCGCCCACCACGTCGCCTCCAGTAGCTTCGGCGCCTTGACGTAGGCCGCACCGAGTTTACCGCCCGGAACCTCGCCACCGAGGCCGTAGCTGTCGACGAGGCAGAGCCGAGAGACCCGTGCCGGTCGGTCGAGCGTGTAGCCGAGGGCGATGCCGCCCCCTTTCGAGATGCCGACGAGCGTCACCTCGAGGAGCTCGAGTTCCGAGAGGACGGCACCCAGTACGTCGACGTAGTAGTCGACGTGTGGGGTTTTCGTCTCTGGGACCGGGTCGCTGTCGCCGTACCCGGGCCAGTCGAGCGCGTAGACGCGGTGGGTCTCCGAAAGCGCCGGGAACGCTTTTTTCCAAGAGACGCCGGTGGCGTCCATCCCGCCGCCGTGCAGCAACAGTATCGGGCGTCCCTCGTCGGGGCCGGCCACGTACACGCGAACGTCCGTTCCGTCCACGGAGATATCTCGCGTCGTCGCGTCGAGTTCGCTCATACCGTCCCGTTGGGGGCCGGCGTGAAATACCGTCGGCTACGCGCCGAACTCGTCTTCGGTGACGCGAACGACGAGCGTGTCGTCGACCTCGTGGAGGTCGTACTCCGGCAGTTCGTGGCCGGTTCGGGTGACGAACATCGGTTCGAGTAACTCGCCGTCGCTGACGCCGAACACCTTCAGGAAGCGTTCGGATTCATCGGCCGCAACGTCGTTGTCCCGGATGGCCGCCGCAAGGTCGCGGGAGAGCCACTCTTCGTCGCTGACCGAGGGTTCGAGGACCAGCGATTCGTCGGCGAAACGGACGAGATACCAGTTGAGGTCGTTCAACAGGGCGACGGCCGCACCGAGAGAGACGGTCTCCAAGGCGACGGTGTTTCGATACGGCTCCCGAAGGTCGTAGGTCGCGAGTGCGTTGCGGGCAGTCTCGCGGCTGACGAGTTCGTAGCGCAACTCCACGTCCTCGCTGCCGACCAGACACACCCGCGTCATGGGTTTTCATTCGGGAGGCATCAAAAAGCGGTTTCGGACCGACGCTTGGCCGGTTCGGAGGCGGTCAGCAGTCGTAGGACCGCGACCCCTCTTGGACAGTCACGTTTCGAGTGGCGCGTGTGACCCGTGAGCCATCGATTCGGACGCGAACCTGAACCGTCTCGGTGTCACCGACCGAGAGCGTCTCGTCGTCCTCGAGAATCCAGAACACGTCCATCGTCTCTCGGCCCGGTCCCTCGACCGTCGCTGTCGTCGTCTCGTCGGTGTGGGCGAGGCTCACCTCGACTGTCGCCGAGCGCTCGGCGGCGTATCCACGGCCGGAGTCGGGCGGTATCTCGACGACCACGTCGCCGAGAACGCTGATGGAGTCGCCCGGCGTTCCGCTCGCCATGCACGTCTGTACGGTCCCGTTTTCGCCGTCGGGGAACGACAGCTCTTCGTTCAACGCCACCGTGAGGTCGACTTCCTCGACGGTGACGTTCTCGTCCGTTCCGTCGTCGACGGCACCACCGAACACCACGAGCGTGCCGACGCTCAGCGTCGTCAGGACGACGAAGACGGCGATAGTCGCCGGGGAGGGCGGCCAATCGAGCAGCCAGGGCAGCAGGTTCACGCCACGAACTAACGAGAGGACCTATACAATTCTTCTGTGCTCAGAAGGTCGTCAGTTCCCCGTCGATGACGCGTTTCGTAATCGAGGTGACGTTCGCCAACTCGCGGTCGATGATGGCTTCGACCTCGTCTTCGATGTCGCCGACCTCGACTCCGTCTTCGGTGACGAGGCTCGCGTCGGCGACGTGGGGTTTGTCGATGGGCTGGCCGATTTGACTGAGCAGACGGATACGAATCTCGCGGATGCCGGAGACCTCCTCGACGACCGATTCCGCGATGTCCGTCGAGAGCAGGTTGTAAATCTTCCCGATGTGGTTGACGGGGTTCTTTCCGGAGGTGGCCTCCATCGACATCGACCGATTGGGCGTGATGAGGCCGTTGGCGCGGTTGCCGCGGCCGACGGAGCCATCGTCGCCCTGTTCGGCGGAGGTGCCCGTCGTCGTCAGGTAGATGGAGCCTTCCTCGTAGTCGTCGGCAGTGTTGACGTGGACGTTCACCTCGCGGTCGGTGTACTCCTCGGCGAGGTCGGTGACGAACTCGCGGATGCCACCGACGGCGTCGTCGTAGTCGTCCAATCCTTCGATGTATTGGTCGACCATCGCGGCGGCGACGGTCACGTCGATTTCGTCGCCCTCGCGTTTGCCCATCACCTTGATGTCCGTGCCGACTTCGGGATTGTCGACGCTGTACCTGCCGTTGAGTTGCCGCTCAGCCTCGAGAACGATGTTCTCGGTCTCGGTCAGCGGTGCATGGCCGACACCGAAGGAGGTGTCGTTGGCCATCGGTACCTGTTGGCCCTCCTCACCGAACACTTCCTGGAGGTCCCCGGAGCCCTCGCCCAACTTCACGTCGACGATGATTTCCGTTCCGAAATCGACCAGCGGGAAGTGCTTCTCGAAGTACTCACGAGCAGCACGGAGCGCAATCGTCTCGGTCGGGATTCGCGTCCCTTGATACTCTTTCGTTGCACGGCCGGTGATGAGGAGATAGATGGGTTCGATGACTTCACCGCCCTCGAAGGCGGGCGCGGAGGTGCCGGCGACCAGTTGCGTCTCGTCGGTGTTGTAGTGGAGGACTTTTCCGACGCGGTCGATGTACGCCGACGCAAGCGCCTGTGAGACGTGTTCTGCGATGCCGTCACAGATGGAGTCGGGATGTCCCAACCCCTTTCGCTCGACGATTTCGACCTCTTGGTCCTCGACCGCGCGGCCGACGACCGGCTCGACGCGGATGTTTCGCTCGCTCATTACCCGCAGTAGCTCTCGGGCGGTTCTATAACTTACGGAAACCAAACGCGGTTGATAGATTACCGCGGAGCATTACTCGTCGTCGAGCAGCAGGCCGAGATACGACGTTCGAATCTGGTCTGCGGCGTCGAGACCCAACTCCGAGAGCAGCTCCTCAGCACCCTCTCGGGCCGGTTCGACGGTTTCGGCTTCGGTCTCGACTTCGACGTACTCGTCGAGTCCGACGACCGAATCGAGCGTCACGGTGTACTCGCCGTAGGCGAACCGTTCGCGGCGCTTCTCGACGGTCGCAGCGGGGACGAACCCCAGCGACTCGACGATTTCGGCCATCGTTTCGCCGTCGGCGACGCCGGTCTCCAGTTCCTCGCGGGTCTTCGAGGCCGTCTCGACGAGCGGCCCCTTGTAGGTGACCCGGCTCTCAGTCTCCCCGTCGTGTGTCTCCCGGCGGATGCGGAACGCCTCGTCGGTTTCGGCGAACTCCCGAACCGGGTGGTCGTAGTAGGTGTCGGCCTGTTCGACCGTCCCAAGCGGCTCGGCGCCAAGCTCTGAGAGTCGCTCGCGGACGGGAGCGTGCTCGGCTCGGACCTTCAGTTCGACTTCGTACATGGACTTTGGGTGTCTCGGCGTCGACTAAAGCACCTCGGCTCCGGGCGGACGGGAAACGTGATTGTTAAGGGTGCGACGGCTGACGTAGCGAGTATGAGCGACGAACCCGATGAGGTCGAGGAGACCGACACCGAGGCCGAAGCGGCCGAGGAAGAAGTAACAGACACCGAGACCGAGGAGCAGGAAGAAGTGGAAGCCGAAGGGCTGCAGGACGGCGACTTCATCCGACTGGCCTACACCGCCCGCACCGTCGAAGACGACAACCTCGTCGACACGACCGACGAGGAAGTCGCAGAAGAGGAGGGTGTCGGCGACCAGGGCACCTTCGAACCGCGCGTCATCGTCCTCGGTGAGGGCCACCTCTTCCCGCAGGTCGAAGACGACATTCGGGGCAAGGAGGTCGGCGACGAGGGCAGCGTCGTCGTCGCCGGCGAGGACGCCTTCGGCGAGTACGACGAAGAGCAGGTCCGCACCGTCTCGGCCGACAAAATCGGCGAGGACGACCGCTATCCTGGTGCTCGTATCCAGATTGACGGCGAGCAGGGCGTTCTCGAGACCATCATCGGCGGCCGCGCACGCGTCGACTTCAACCACCCGCTGGCCGGCGAGGACATCGAGTACGACTACGAAATCCTCGAAGAGGTCGACGGCGACCTCGAACAGGCCAAGGGCCTGCTCGGTATGTTCCTCGACCTCGACCTCGAGATGTGGGTCGAAACCGACGAGGTCGAAGAGACCCGCGTCGAAGAGCCGGAAGAGGACGACGAGGATGCCGAACCCGAGACCGTCACCGAGACCGTCGAGAAGCGCACCCTCTACGTCGAGTCGACGCCCCAGCTCTCGATGAACCAGCAGTGGATGATGCAGAAACAGCAAATCGCACAACAGGTCATCGACCTCACCGACATCGACCGCATCCTCATCCAGGAAATCCTCGACGGCGGCGGCATGGGGATGGGCATGGGCGGTATGATGGGCGGTATGGGCGGCGGCGGTGGCGTCCCCGACGACGTCGACATCGAGGAGGCCCTCGAAGAGGCCGACATCGACGCCGACGAAATCGCCGACGAACTGTAATCTCAGTTTAGCCCACCCCAGCGATTCGGAACTGGCCTATTGCGGTCCATCCCGTACTCGTTGGAGAAGCACTTACTGTTCGGTAGCGACCGGAAAACGTAGCGCAAAGAAGCGATTTCTACCGCATCGGCCGAGTGAACAGCAGTTCTCGGTTCCTGAGGATAAGTACGAACTAACTAAGATTTCGCGTGATAGAGTGTAACACACTGCCCGAGAAGGCAGGGAACGTGAGGAACAATGGACCCCGAACATCGACCGTTTCAACGGCGAACAGTGTTAAAAACAATCGGCGCGGGTGCTGTTAGCAGTGTTGCTCTGAGCGGGGCGGTCGCGGCACACAGAGGCGGGGTAAGCCGGGAACTGGCCGAGGTACGTTCGACAACGGCGGAGTACAACAACCCAGTCAACGCGGAAGCAGACGGGTACGAAGGCGAAGACCAGGCAGTCTGTGGGATGGGTTATCACTACGTGAATTTCGACCTCGTAAGTGACGGGGGGCCGGAAAAGCTCCGACCAGAGGGGATGGTGTACGGCGAGACCGACGGCGGTAACCTCGTTCTCGGGGCCGTAGAATACATCGTACCGAAGGCAGGCTCTTACGAGGCGGACCCTCCATCGGGGCTGTTCGACCATGCCGACCCCGAATGGGATATCCTCGACCTTGGGGAGATGCCGCTTCTATGGACGCTCCACGCCTGGGTACACACCCACAACCCGGACGGCGTGTTCCATCATACGAATCCGCGAAAGCAGTTCCACCCCGAGGACTGCGATTCTCACTAACGATTACGAACCTATATTTTTGACAGCCTCAACCGGCCGTACCCAACGTTGGCCCAGAGACGCCTACCAGTAAGAATCGGGGTTGCTGAGCCATTGGCGGTTCCGCGCACCGACGACGACCATCCCGATGACGGCGACGGCGACGAGTGCAACCGTGGCGATAGCGGCGATGGCGAACTCACTGGCGAACGTCGAGCGGAGCAGTTCTACGACCGCGCCGATGGCCAACAGCGCGACCAGTGCGGCGAGTGCGAACGACAGCGGTTTCGTCGATTCCATACCCGACACTGCGAGCGCCGGATTATAAAACTCAAGACCTTCCCGCGAGTGGTGTCGGTATGACCACGACCGCCGTCCTCGTTGACCCGCCACGAGCGGGCGAAGTTCTCGACCGACTCGTCGAAACGTCGCCGCTCTCAGAGAGCGAGGCGGCCGACCTCTACGCCGCGATGACGAAAGACGTCGTCTCGGCCGTCGACAAAAGCGGCGGGCCGCTGTTGGTGAACTACCGCTCCGAGGACGCCGAAGCCGAAATCCGTGACCTCCTCGACGGCGTCGTCGACCCCAACGCCGACGACGTTCGCTTCGAGGTGCAGGTCGGCGAGACCTTCTCCGGACGAGCCGGCAACACCGCGACGCACCTCCTCGAGACCGAAGACGAGGGCTCGGTCGCAATCACGCGCCCCGAGGCCGCCTTCCTCGCCCGCACCGAAATCGACGGATCGGCGATGAAACTCCGCAGCAGCGAGGTCGTCCTCGGCCCCGCACCGGGCGGCCGAGTGTACTTCGCGGCGTTCAAAGACACCATCGACTACGCCGATTCCTTCGCCGCGCCGGCCGTCGAGACGCTCACCGACCGCGGCCTCGACGCCGGCTACGAGGTGGACTTTCTCGAACGTAAACCGGTCGTCGAAACCGGCGCCGACCTCGCAGAAGCGGTTACGACCGTCCGAACTCGCCGGAAGGCCGACCGCATCGTCCCGCGACACCTCGCGGAGTGGATTGCGGATTCGGACCTCGCAGTCGAAGCCGACGCCGACGGCCTGACGCTCGTCCGGTGACCGATATTAGGAATTATTTTCTGAACTTTTGAATACGGTAAAGAGCCTGCTCAACTATCACGGAAATCGATGAACACAAAAGAGCGAGGCGACCTCACGGAAGTAATTGCTGTCGCAGAGTTGAAGCGGTACGGATACACTGTCTCCACACCAGTTGGTGAGACGGCCCGCTACGACCTTCTATTGGATACTGGGGCTGAGATTCTTCGTATCCAGTGTAAGACAGGATGGATAAGAGATGAGGAGTGCTTAGTTTTCAAGGCGTGTAGCACAGAGTACAATGCATCGGGGCATCACGCGAACCGGAGTTACGAGGGTGAAGTCGACGCGTTTCTGGTCCGAAATCCAGACGAAGATGGATTATTTTTTGTTCCAGTATCTGACGCTCCATCTCGAGAAATGACGCTACGGCTGAATGGTGGAGCCCATCCCCAACAGAACGCCGCATCGGAGTATCGACTTGATGAGAGACTACCGTTTTAATGTTCTATAGAGGCTCGATACTGAGCAAATGACGCCTCACCAGGGGTAATACTTCCCGACCGAGTAGACCGACAGGTCTTACAATCAGCCACCAGTAGCACCTGTACGGTGGGATGGCAGAGTGGACTATTGCGCCGGTCTTGAGAACCGGTCCCCGAGAGGGCTCCTGGGTTCGAATCCCAGTCCCACCGCTCGTGTTTTCAGCCTACTCCTCGACACACGGCTGTCGGGCGTAGGCCGTTACCCGGTCGTCGAGGTTGATGACGAACGTCACTCGGACACAGGTGGCGCCGGCTTCGGTGACGTTCAGTTCCGCCGGCGTGGCTCGGAGCCACTCGCCGTCCTCGACCCGGAATCCGAATCGATACTGTCCCTGCTGTTCGGGAAAGTCGTCGAACGTTAGCGCCGTCGGCTGAGAGTCCGATTCCGTGCCGGATATCTCGCGTGAGCGGTCGAGTATTCGGTCGCCGTCGTACTCGATTTCTAGCTCGAAGGGGCACGCCTGCGAACGCCGATTGAGAACGTAGACGTGTGTCACCGCCGCGGCAACTCCCTCTTCATCGCCCGGGAGCGTACATCCAGCGACGGAAGCCACGGCAGTTCCGGCAGCGACACGCAGAACGTCGCGTCGACGCATCGTCGGCCGTTGTCAACGAGACGAAATAGGCGCTTTGGAAACGCCCGTCGCCGAAGCGAAGCGAGCAAACGATTCCCTCGCCAGCGCAGTTACTCGTTGCGCGGACTGGAAGGGTGGTAGTCGGTGTCGTACTCGCCGGCGCGGCCGTCGAGTCGGTCGGGGTTGATGCGGCCGCCCAACAACATGAAGTCGAGTACCGTCAGATACAGCATCGCCTCGACGACGGGGACGCCACGCGGCGGGAGGACGGGGTCGTGGCGGCCGATGACCTGTGCGTCGTCGACGATTTCCTCGGTTTCCCAGTCGGCGGTCTGTTGCTCCTTGGGAATCGAGGTCGGCGCGTGGAGCGTCACCTCGCCGTAGATGGGGAGGCCGGTCGTGATACCGCCCTGCAGACCGCCGTGGTCGTTCTCGACGGGGATTGGGTCGCCCTCTTCGGCGACGACATCGTCGCGGCCGCCCTCGTAGAAGGTCCACTCGTCGTTTCTGTCCTTGCCGGTGTAGGTCCGGGCCTCCCGACCGAGGCCGAACTCGAAGCCCGTCGTCGCCGGAACGGACATCATGGCCTGCCCGAGACGGGCCTCGAAGGCGTCGAACCGGGGGGCACCGAGGCCGCGTGGGACGCCGCGGATTTCGAACTCGATTGAGCCGCCGATGGAGTCGCCCTCCTGTTGGTACTCGTCGATGCACTCTCTCATCTGCTCAGCCGTCTCGGGGTGGCCACACCGAACCTCGTTGTCTTCGCTGTGTTCGACCATCTCGTCGAAGGTGATGTCGGGTGCCTCGATGTCGCCGATTTGGTTGACGTGGGCTTTGATTCGCACGTCGTACTCGGACTGTTCGAGTACCTGCTTTGCGACGGCGCCGGCGGCGACCCAGTTGACGGTTTCGCGCGCCGACGACCGGCCGCCACCGCCCCAGTTGCGCGTGCCGAACTTCGCCGAGTAGGTGAAGTCGCCGTGGGAGGGCCGCGGTGCGGTGATGAAGGGTTCGTACTTGCCAGAGCGGGCGTCCTTGTTCTGGATGACCATGCCGATGGGGGTACCGGTGGTGTAGCCGTCCTGGGTACCCGAGTTGATGGTCACCTCGTCTGGTTCCCCGCGTGAGGTGGTAATTTTCGACTGCCCGGGTTTTCTGCGGTCAAGTTCGTACTGGATTGCCTCCTCGTCCAATTCGACGCCGGCGGGACAGCCGGAGACGGTGACGCCCATCGCGTCGCCGTGGCTCTCGCCGAACGTGGTCACCTGGAAGAGCCGACCGAAGCGGTTGCCGTTCATTGTCGGACTCTGGGACCGCCGGGGGTTTAGGTTTTGCAATCGCGCAACGCACGCTGTGTTCGGCAGGTGGCTGTCCCCCGACCGCCGTCACATCCCGTCGTCTCGGACCGTCATGATGACGCCGCTGGCGAGCATCAGCGCGGCGATGGCGACCATTCCGGGGTCGGGGCCCATCATCCCGACGGAGTTCATTCCACTTCCCATTCCGCCGTCCATTCCGCCGCTCATTCCATCGTTCATCATCCCAACACCGCTGCCGAACTGCAGCCTGAGTTGATTCAACAGCATCAACGCGGCGTAGCCGAGCATGAGCGGGCCGCTCGCGTCCCCGAGGCTGTCGGCCGCGGGCGTGAGCAAAATGACACCGTGGACGAAGACGACAACACCCAATCCGAGCATGAACCACGCTCCGAGCGTCATTTCCATCCCGGTGACTGCGACGTAACTGGAGTACAGCCCGGAGACGAGGGCAATCGTCGCACCGTACAGCCGCATCGTCGACACGTCGTCGGGGTCGTCCATTGCCGAAGGTGACAACCCGACGGAACAAAACCGTTCGGCGGTGGTGCGGCCACAGCCCACGGTCGTACGCTGCCGAAACCGCTGGGCTTATACGGCCGTATCGGATACGCTTGGAAGGTTTGCGTATGCCCTACGAAACGGGACTCTCGTATGACGACGTGTTGCTCGTGCCACAGCGGTCACCGGTCGACAGCCGCTCGGAGGTCGACCTCTCGACGGAGTTGGCCGATGGCATCGAACTGCAGGTGCCGATAACGACGGCGGCGATGGACACCGTCACCGAAGCCGAGATGGCCCACGCGGTCGCCGAATTCGGTGGGATGGGCGTCGTCCATCGGTTCCTCCCAATCCACGAACAGGCCGCGATGGTTCGGTCGGTGGCCGACGACGGCCACTCCGTCGCCGCCGCGGTCGGTATCGCCGAAGCCCACCTCGAACGGGCGCGGGCGCTTGTCGAGGCGGGCGTCTCGATGCTCGTCGTCGATGTCGCCCACGGCCACATGGAACGAACACTGGAGGCGACGGCCGACCTCGCCGAGGCGTTCCCGGAGACGCCACTGTGTGCTGGCAACGTCGTCACTCCTGAGGCGGTTGCCGACCTCGCGGCGGCGGGCGCCGACTGCGTGAAGGTCGGTGTCGGGCCCGGGTCACACTGCACCACCCGCGAAGTGACGGGCTTCGGGATGCCGCAGTTCACGGCCGTCGAGCGCTGTGCGGCCGCGGCCGACGAGGCCGGCATCACGACCATCGCCGACGGGGGGTATCCGGACCTCCGGCGACGCCGTCAAGGCGCTGTTGGCGGGCGCCGACGCCGTGATGATGGGTGGGTTCTTCGCCGGGTGTGCGGAGGCGCCGGGCGAAACCGTCGAAATCAACGGCAAGAAACACAAGCGTTCCCGTGGCATGTCGACGGCGGCGGCCGCCGAGGACCGCGACGACAAGGAGGGCGATGTCGACGCCGACGAGGGCGTCGAGGCCGTCACCGAGTACGTCGGTCCCGTCGCGCCGCATCTCGAGGAGTTCGTCGCCGGCATCCGGTCGGGGTTCTCGTATGCCGGCGCTCACGACCTCTCGACCGCCCAGAAGAACGCCGAATTCATGGAGGTCAACGCGACGACGAAGGGGAGAAACGGCGCCCACGGGTTCGCGCGCAAGAAGTGAACTGTCGGAGCTGACCACCAACCACACCGCAAGGCACACTCCAGACGGTCATCCGACACCGACCTCATCGTACAACCGATATTCAGTTGTCGTCGGGTTTATGACTGGCCCAACCCAGCCACCGGTATGCGCGATGCCTACGTCGTCGGGGCGGGCCAATCGAAGTACGGTTCCTTTCCTGACGAGAGTTACCGGTCGCTGTTCCGGACGGCTGTCGAGAACACGGTCGACTCCGTCGACCACGGAATCGACACCGCCGAGATAGACGAGGCCTACGTCGGCACCCTCGGCGTCGGGGGACGCCAACTCGGCCTGCCCGGGCCCGCAGTAACCGAACACGTCGGACTCCACGGCGTGCCCGTCACCCGCGTCGAGAACGCCTGTGCGGCCTCGGGATACGCGGTCAGACAGGCCGTGATGGCGGTTCGGTCGGGGATGGCCGACGTGGCCCTCGCGGGGGGCGTCGAAGTGATGACAGACCTCTCCGGCGACGCCGTTCGCTACTGGCTAGGCGTCTCAGGAGAGACGGAGTGGGAGCGGATGTCGGGGACGACGTTCGCCGGCGTCTACGCCCAGATGGCCTCGGCTCACATGCGCGAACACGGCACGACGAAGGAACAGCTCTCCCACGTCGCCGTCAAAAATCACGCAAACGGTTCGAAGAACCCGAAGGCCCACCTCGGGTTCAGTTGCACGCTCGAAGACGCGGTGAACGCCCCGGATGTCGCCGAACCGCTGAACCTGTATCACTGCTGTCCGACGACTGACGGCGCCGCGACGGCGCTCGTCGTCAGCGAGGATGTCGTCGACGAGTACACCGACGACCCGGTCCGCGTGGCGGGCGTCGGCGCCGCCTCCGACCGCGTCGGGCTCTTCCAGCGCGACACCTACAACTCGGTGCCAGCCTCGAAGAAGGCCGCCGAATCCGCCTACGAGGAAGCCGGCGTCGGTCCCGACGACCTCGATTTCGCCGAGGTACACGACTGCTTCGCCATCGCGGAGCTCATGGCCTACGAGGACTTGGGCTTCTGTGAGCGCGGTGAGGCCGGCCCCTACGTCGAGTCGGGGGCGACTCGAATCGACGGCGAACTCCCCGTTAACACCTCCGGTGGCCTGAAGTCGAAGGGTCACCCCATCGGCGCGACGGGTGCCGGACAGGTCGTGGAGGTGTTCGACCAGTTGACCGGCCGGGCCGGCGAGCGACAACTCGACGACCCGGCCGTTGGGTTGGCCCACAACGTCGGCGGCTCCGGTGGCGCGGCGGTGGTTCACGTCTTCGAGCGTGAAGACCGAGCGTCCGAGGAGGTGGACGCATGAGCCGCGGTATCCTGGCCGTCGGCGCCTACACTCCCGAGAACCGGGTGCCAGCCGAGGCCTTCGAGGAGGCGTGGGGACGATTCGATGCGCCGGGCGTCGAGACGAAAGCCGTCCCCGACGCCGACGAGGACGCGCTGACGATGGGCGTCCAGGCCGCACGGCGGGCACTATCGGCCAGTGAAGTTGCGGGCGAGGCCGTCGACCGACTCGCCGTCGCGACGACGACCCCGCCGCTGGAAGAGGAGGACCTCACCGCACGCGTGGGGTCGTACCTGAACGTCCCGGCCGATTCGGTCCGGCGGACCTACGCAGGCAGCACACGCGCGGGCATCGACGCCTTACTGGAGGCCATCGACGGGGACGGCACCGCGCTCGTCGTCGTCGCTGACTGCCCGGAAGGCGAACCGGACGACAGCCGCGAGCACGCCGCCGGGGCGGGCGCGGCAGCGTTCCTCGTCGGCGAAGACGCCCCGGCAGTCGTCACGGGACGGGCGACCCACGCCGACGTGCGCCCGGGAACGAGATTCCGACAGCACGGCAGCGAGAACGTCGAGGGACTCGACATCGGCACCTACGACCGGGCCGCGTTCACCGAACCAATCGAGGCGGCCGTCGACGCCCTCGAAGATGCTGACGCCGAAGCCATCGCGCTGCAGGCACCCAACGGGAAACTCCCCTACCGAACGAACCTCGACGCCGAAGCCATCGCGGCGGTGGAGACGGTTTCCTCCCTGGGCGACACCGCCGCCGCGAGCGTCCCGCTGTCGCTGGCCGAATCCTTCCGGTCGGGCCACGAGCGGACCCTCGGCGTCGCGTGGGGGTCCGGCGCTGGTGCGACCGTGTTCGTCGTCGAGGGAACCGCGCCGGTCGAGGCGTCGCTGGACGGCGACCGGGAACTCGATTACCCGGCGTATCTCCGTCGGCGTGGCGACATCGTCGGCGAGAAACCCGACGGCGGCGCGGCACACGTTCCGGTGCCGACGTGGCGCCGGAGCCTCCCGCAGCGACACCGCCACGAGGCGGGTGTGTGTCCGGAGTGTGGCGCAGTCGCGTTCCCGCCCGACGGCGCCTGCCCCGATTGCCTGTCGCTCGTCGAGTTCGAGCCTGTCGAACCGGAACTGGAGGGCGTCGTCGACGCCGCGACGACTATCGGACAGGGCGGTGCGCCGCCGGAGTTCGCCGAACAGCAGGCCCGACAGGGCGCTTTCGGCGTCGCTATCGTACGGTTCGATGCCGAAGGGGGCGAAGTGTCGCTGCCGATGCAGGTTGCCGGCGGTGCATCCGTCGATGACCGTGTCCGCGCGGTTCCCCGGCGCGTCTACGTCGAAGAGGGCGTGCCACGCTACGGTCTGAAAGCCATCACGCTGTAATTCAGGCGTCCTCTGATGGTGTCTGGGTCGGCGTGCCGGTGATTTCCGGCGTCTCGGTCTCGGGACTGGCGCTTACCGACTGACTGGCGCTCGAGGACCCCGTTCTGATTCCCGATTGGTCGACCCGCACCGACGACGGTTCGCCGTTCTCGAAGGTGAACGTCGCGACGTACTCGATTTCGACGATACACTGCGCCGACACGCCGTCGTCGTCGCCCTCGGCGCTCTCGATTTTTACGTACAGTTCGTCGGCCTCGGAGTCGTACTCACTCGTGACGAGTTCGGCCGTGTAGGAGGGGTCTCGACCGTCGAGGACGCCCTCGACGGTGACGACGCCGTCCTCTTTTGTCACCTCGTGGCTACCGTAATCGTCGCCACACTCGACGCGTTCGACCTCGAAGGACTGGTCGACGAGTCGGGGGCCGGTCGGCGTATCGGTCGGGTCGTCGCTTTCGTCGTCTTCGGGGGCCGTTCCGGGGCTGCCACCGAGACAGCCGGCGATACCGGTCGTGGTCGCGGCCGCGGCGGCCGCGAGGAGGGAGCGTCGTTTCACGGTGTCGGCTACTGGGGAGGATACAAAAACCGTGCCGAAGGTTCAAACGACTGTTTGACTCTCATCGGGAGATTCTTGCACGCCGGCCGACACCCCCCCGCTATGCACCCGAGTGCAGCGGAGTTTCGGACCCGTGCTGCGGACCGTCACGGCTTCGAAGTCGACGTACACGAGTTCCCCGAGGGAACGAAGACGGCGGCCGACGCCGCCGCAGCCATCGACTGTGACGTTGCCCAAATCGCCAGCGGAATCGTCCTCTCGGCCGACGGCGATCTCGTCGTGGTCGTCACGAGTGGCGCAAACCGCGTGAGCGAGGCGAAGGTCGCCGACCTCGTCGGCGTCGATGCCGAGAGCGTGTCGATGGGTGACGCCGACGATATCAAATCGACGTTGGGCTGGTCTATCGGCGGTGTACCGCCGTTCTGCCACGATTCGGATGTGCCAGTCTTCATGGACGAGACGCTCCTGGAGTTCGAGGAGGTGTGGGCTGCCGCCGGAACGCCACAGGCAGTGTTCCCCATCGACCCCGAGACGCTCCGGGACCTCGCGAGCGCGACGGTCGCCGACGTCGCGGAGTGAGGTGGTTAACAAGTCATCGCGGTATT
Source organism: Natronomonas sp. CBA1123 (assembly GCF_009741925.1). Taxonomy (GTDB): domain Archaea; phylum Halobacteriota; class Halobacteria; order Halobacteriales; family Haloarculaceae; genus Natronomonas. The sequence goes on along the minus strand of NZ_WPCC01000007.1, from coordinate 8,805 downwards.
GGCCCGTATCTTATTAACTGAGGTCTAATAGATAATAACATTTTTAACTGGAGATGGGTAACTGATGGGTATGAACCCGACGCGACGACAGGTACTCGGCGGAACGGCGGCGGTTGTCGGCGGGAGCCTCGCTGGCTGTCTCGGTGACCCCGGCGCCGCTGGCGGCGATAGCGAGGGGGAGGGAGTGTTCACCTCGTTTTTCACGTTGGCCGACTTCACCCGTCACGTCGTCGGCGACGTGGCCGAGGTGCAGAACCCCATTCCGCCCGGAGAGATGGGCCACCAGTACGAAGTCGGCTCCCAGGCACAGGTCGACGCCGCTCGGTCGGCCGCGTTCGTCTACCTCGACATCCCGGGATTCCAGAACTGGGCCCTCGACAGCGCGGAGAACCTCCGGTCGAATCACGAGGGAGTCACGGTCACCGATGCACTCGCGAACGTGGAGCTTCGAGAAATCGGGAGCGGCCACGAACACGGCGATGACAACCACGAAGAGGACCACACCGAGGAACACGAAGAAGATACACACGACGGCGGCGACTTCGACCCCCACTACTGGACCGACCCGGTCCGGTCGGCCACGAGCGTCCGGACCATCGGCGAGGCGCTAGCTGAGGCCGACCCCGACAACGCCGAGACCTACCGCTCGAACACCGACGCCTACGTCGAGGAACTCGAAACCCTCGACGAGACCTTCGAGTCGGAACTCTCCGAGCGCTCCATCGACACCGTCGTCGTCGCGGGCCACGACTCCTATCAGTATCTCGCTGCGCGCTACGGCTTCGAAGTCCACTCGCCGGTCGGCGTCTCCCCGAACGCCGAACCCGGGTCGGCGGAAATCAGCGAAACCATCGACATCGTCGACGACAACGGTATCGATGTCGTCCTCTACGACACGTTCTCCTCGCCACGTCTCGCCGAGACCATCGTCAACGAATCGAACGCCGAGGAAGCGGTCGCCATCTCCTCGGCGGAAGGGACGAAACAGCAGTGGCTCGACGACGGCTGGGGGTACGTCGAACAGATGAAAGAGCTAAACCTGCCGGCATTCAAAGCCGCACTGAAAGCCGAATGACCGACGCCGTCCGCATCGAGAACGTCTCGTTCAGTTACGGGGAGGCCCCCGCACTTCGAGACGTGTCGCTGACCATCGCGGAAGGCGAATTCCTCGGACTCATCGGCCCGAACGGTTCGGGGAAGACGACGCTGTTGAGCGTCATGTTGGGACTCGTCGAACCCGACGAGGGCTCAGTCGAGTTGTTCGGCGAGCCTATCGAGTCCTTCGAGGACGGCCACCGAATCGGCTACGTCTCCCAGAAGTCGACCGAGAAGGGAACGGCGATGCCCGTCACCGTCGAGGAAGTCGTCGAGATGGGTCGTTATCCCCACGTCGGCTCCGGCCGCCTACGGGAGGAAGACCACCAGGCCGTCGAGGCCGCTATGGCCCGGGTGGACATCACCGACCTCGCCGACCGAAAGCTCAACACCCTCTCCGGCGGCCAGCGCCAGCGGGCGTTCATCGCCCGCGCGCTCGCCAGCGACGCCGACCTGCTCGCACTCGACGAGCCGACCGTCGGTGTCGACGCCGAGTCCCGGGACCGTTTCTACGGCCTGCTCGACGAACTCAACAGCGAGGGCATCACCATCGTCCTCATCGAACACGACATCGGCGTCGTCACCGACCGCGCGAGTCGCATCGCCTGTCTCAACACGGAACTGTACCACCACGGCGACCCCGAGTCCTTCCACGAGAGCGACGCCTTAGAGCGCGCCTACGGCTCGACCGGACAGGTCGTCGGCCACCACCACTGATGGCGGTCGAACGCGCTGCCCGACGTGGCCTCGTCCGAGTCGGCGTGGGTGTGACGGCGCTGTTGGCCGTCGTCTCCGGACTCTACCTGCTGGCGACGTTCGCCGAAGCCTACGGCCCCGGAACTATCGGCGGCCTCGGTGCGACGCTGGCGACGACGCTCGTCGACACCGGCCACCTCCTCGGCCTCCTCGTCGGGACCGACCTGCTTCGGTTCCGGTTCGTCTGGAACTCGCTTGCGACCGGCGTCCTCATCGGCATCGTCGCGCCGCTGGTCGGTACCTACCTCGTCCACCGGGAGATGGCGCTCATCGGCGAGACGCTGGCTCACACGGCCTTCGCCGGGGTCGCCTTCGGTCTGTTCTTCGCCGCCTCGACCGGCTGGTCGACGCCCATCCTGCTCCCGGCGCTCATCGCGGGCATTCTCGGTGCCTTCGCCGTCCAGTGGCTCACCGAGCACACCGACACCTACGGCGACGTGCCCATCGCCATCATGCTCACGGGGTCGTTCGCCGTCGGCACCATCATTATCTCCATCGGTGGCGGGTTCTCGGGGCTCAACATCGAGAGCTTCCTGTTCGGCAACGTCGGCTTCGTCACGCCGAGCGGTGCGTGGCTGATGGGCGCGCTGTCGGCAGTCGTCGTCGCCGTCATCGCGGCCCGACACAAGCAACTGCTGTTCATCACCTTCGACGAACAGGCCGCCCGCGTCGCCCAACTCGACGTTGGCCTCCACAACACGCTGCTGGTCGTCCTCACGTCGTTCGTCGTCGTCGGGGCGATGCAGGTGCTCGGCATCATCCTCGTCGCGGCGCTTCTGGTCGTCCCGGTCGCGGCGGCCACCCAAATCGCCGCCGACTTCCGCGAATCGATGTACCTCGGCGTGCTGTTCGGCGAACTCTCGGTGTTGGTCGGCCTCTCGGTCGCCTTCCCGCTGAACGCCCCGCCGGGCGGCACCATCGTCGTCGTCGCCATCGGAATCTACGCGCTGTCTGTCGCCGCTTCCACCGGCGAGTTCCGAGCGGTTTCGACGCACTGACAGCGAACCGCCCACCACGAGGTACAGCTATTTACGCCGCCGCCGAGAACCGACAGCCGATGAGCGAACTCTCGGGACTGTTCGCCCCGGAGCGGGTCGCCGTCGTCGGAGCGACCGACCGCAAGGGGTCGGTCGGGCGAGCCGTGATGGAGAACCTCCTCGCGGATTTCGAAGGGTCGGTCGTCCCGGTCAACCCGACCGACGACCGGCTGTTCGACCGCCCCTGTTACGACGACGTATCCGAGACCAGCGCCGACCTCGCCGTCGTCGTGGTGCCGGCCGCGACGGCCCTCGAGGTCATCGAGTCGGCAGGCGAAGCAGGTATCGAAAACGTCGTCGTGATTACCGCCGGGTTCGGCGAATCCGGCGGCGACGGAACCGCCCGCGAGGAGGCGCTCGTCGACCTCGCGAACCACTACGAGTTGAACCTCGTCGGGCCGAACTCCTTGGGCATCATCTCGACACCGTCGGGACTGAACGCCACGTTCGGTCCGCGGAACGCCGACCCCGGTTCCATCTCGTTTATGAGCCAATCCGGCGCGTTCGTCACGGCCGTCCTCGATTGGGCCGCCGACCGCGACATCGGCTTCAACGACATCGTCTCCCTCGGTAACAAGGCCGTCCTCGACGAGACGGACTTCATCGAGGCGTGGGGGGCGGATTCGGGGACCGACGTGGTGTTGGGGTACCTCGAAAGCATCGAGGACGGCGAAGCGTTCGTCAGAACCGCACGCGAGGTGACCGCCGAGACGCCCGTCGTCGTCGTGAAGTCGGGCCGAACGGAGGCCGGCGCCCACGCCGCGGCCTCACACACCGGCGCAATCGCCGGCAGCGAAGCCGCCTACGAAGCCGGATTGGACGGGGCAGGTGTCCTCCGCGTGGAGTCAGCCGAGGAGTTGTTCGACTTCGGCGCGATGTTGGCCGGCCAACCCATCCCGAACGCTGATGGTGTCGCCGTCGTGACCAACGCCGGCGGGCCGGGCGTGATGGCGACCGACGCCATCGGCGACGCAGCCCTCGACCTCGCCTCGCTCGGCGGGGAGACCCGTGCAGCGCTGGCCGACGTCCTCCCCCAGTCGGCCAGCGGGCAGAATCCGGTGGATATCATCGGTGACGCGCCGGTCGAACGCTTCGAGCGAGCCCTGGAGGTCGTCCTCGATGACCCCGCCGTCGGTGCGGCAGTCGTCATCGCCTGTCCGACCGCGACGCTGTCCTTCGAGTCGCTGGCCGAGCGGCTGACCGCACTCGGCGAGACGCGAGCGCAACCGGTCGCCGTCTGTCTGATGGGTGGTTCCTCGACCGAGACGGCGGCGGAGACGCTCGCGGCGGCTGGCATGCCGACCTACTTCGACCCCGCTCGGGCCGTCCGAAGCCTCGAGGCGCTGTACGACTATCGGGAGATTCGACGGCGCGAGTACGAGGAGCCGACGACGTTCGACGTCGACCGCGACCGCGCTCGCGAGATTCTGGGGCGCGTCGAAGGCGCACGGGACAACCGACTCGGCATCGAGGCGATGGGACTGCTCGACGCCTACGGGATTCCGACCCCCGAAAGCGATATCGTCGACTCCCCGGGAGACGCCCGACGAGTCGCCGAAGGAATCGACGGCGACGTGGTGATGAAAATCGTCTCGCCGGACATCCTCCACAAGACCGACGTCGGCGGGGTGGAAGTCGGCGTCGCGGACGCCGACGTGGCGGACATCTACGAGACCCTCCTTACGCGCGCCCGCAACTACCAACCCGACGCCCGCATCCTCGGCGTGCAGGTCCAGGAGATGGTCGACCTCGACGACGGGGTCGAGACCATCCTCGGGTTGAACCGCGACCCGCAGTTCGGCCCGCTCGTGCTGTTCGGTCTCGGCGGCGTCTTCGTCGAGGTGTTCGAGGACACCACGCTCCGGGTCGCCCCGGTCTCCGAACCCGAGGCGGCGAGCATGATAGACGACATCGACGCGGCACCGCTGTTGCGGGGCGCACGCGGCCGGACGCCGGTCGACGAATACGCCGTCGTCGAGACCATCCAGCGACTCTCCCAACTCGTCACCGACTTCCCCGCCATCGTCGAACTGGACATCAATCCGCTGGTGGCGACGCCCGACGGCGTCGTCGCCATCGACATCAGACTCACCGTCGACCCAGAAAGATTATGACCCTACTCGTCACCTCGACCGAAGAGAGCACAGGCAAGACCGCCGTCGCACTGGCGTTGGCCAAAGCCGCCCAGGAGCGCGGCGAGCGCGTCGGCTACATGAAACCCAAAGGGACGCGACTGCAGTCGTCGGTCGGCAAGACCCTCGACGAGGACCCGCTCTTGGCTCGCGAGGTGTTGGACATCGACAGCCAGACCCACGAGATGGAGCCGGTCGTCTACTCCTCGACGTTCATTCAGGAGGCGATTCGCGGCCGCGAAGACCCCGAGGCCCTCCGGGAGCGAATCACCGAGGAGTTCGAGGCGCTGGCCGAAGACAGCGACCGGATGATACTCGAGGGGGGCGGGTCGCTGACGACCGGCGGTATCGTCGGATTGACCGACCGCGACATCGCCGAGTTGCTCGACGCGACGGTCGTACTGGTCGTTCCCTACGCCCAGCCGAGCGACATCGACGAGGTGTTGGCCGCCGCCGAGTACCTCGGTGACCGCCTCGGTGGGGTGCTGTTCAACGCGGTTTCCGACGCGGCGTTCGACGGCCTCGCGAGCGACGTGGTCCCCTTCCTCGAAGGGCGAGGCGTCCGGGTGTTCGGAACCGTCCCGCGTGACCGCGACCTCGCGGGCGTCACGGTCGCGGAACTGGCCAGCGAACTCGGCGCCGACGTGCTGACCAGCGAGGCGCCGACCGACGGGCTCCTCGAGCGGTTCGTCGTCGGTGCGATGACCGCCGGCGAGGCGCTCGGACAGCTCCGCCGGGTCCGCGACGCCGCGCTCATCACCGGCGGCGACCGGACCGACGTAGTGACAGCAGCCCTGGAGGCATCCGGTATCGAGTGTCTGCTGTTGACCGGTGGGTTCAGGCCGCCCGAGGCCGTCCTCGGCCGTGCCGAAGCCGCCGACGTGCCGGTGTTGCTCGTGGGTGCCGACACCAAGACGACGCTCGACCGCGCCGAGAAGGTCATTCGCTCGGGACGGACCCGCGATACACACACCGTCGAGCGGATGGGTGAACTCCTACGCGACTACGCGGACATCGACGCGATGCTCGAAGCGTAAGGCATGCGGTTCGTCACCCTGTCACAATAACACACAATACGCCCGAGTCGGTGCATCACCGTATGGAGGAGACGGATGCTTTCGGTCGGATGGTCCTTGGCTTCTACCGTGACGACTACGACGGCAGCGGCCGCTACCGGAGCCACACCGGCGCGACCCGCGACGGCCACCCCGAGTGGTACTTCGGCGACTCCTTTCCGCCGGAGAGCGAAGCGGCTCTGAAGCGCGTTCGCGAGACCGGTGGCATCGTCGTCGACGCCGGCTGTGGCGCCGGTTCGCACGCGCTCGCCCTCCAGCAGGAGGGAACCGACGTGGTGGCAACGGACGTGAGTAGGGGCGCACTCCGGGTCGCCCGTGACCGTGGCGTCGAACGAGTCACCCGCGCCGACCTCCGGTCGCTGCCGGTCGTCGCCGACTGCGTCTTTCTCGCCGGGACGCAGTTCGGCGTCGGCGGGACCGTCGCGGCGCTTCAGGAGACGCTGTCGGCGCTCGAAGACGCCACGACAGAAAGTGGTCGCGTCGTCGGTGATTTCAAAGACCCCTTCGCCGTCGCCGACGACCACGTCGCCGGGCGGGAGGAACTACTCGATTTCGACCGCGAAGCCGGGGTCGCGCGCCGACGGATGCGAACCGAATATCGAGACCTCGTGGGGCCGTGGCTGGATTTGCTCTGTCTCACGCCCGCGGCCGCTCGAGACGCCATCGGCGCGACGGCGTGGTCGGTCACCGACGTTATCGACGGCGACGGCGCGCGTTACTTCGTCGTCTGTGACCGCTGATGGCCCATTCGACGGCCGACCACAGAGTTAAGCCGATTGCTACGGTATAACACAGTGGAGCCGAACGGCTCCGTAGTGTCACACGGGGGTCACTCCCCCATCAGTCTGTGTGCGGGCAGGTGGTCCGCGAGGCCCCTGATTTCCTCCGGCGTCGTGTCCTCGAGTTCCGGAAGCGTCCAGACCGGACAGTCACACATTCCTTCGAGTTCTTCGGGGTTCGACCGTTCTGCGACGGTCGCACCTTCGTATCGGTTGAGCGCGACGCCGGCGACGGGTACGTCCCGCCGCCGCAGTGCCTCGACGGTCAGCGCCGTATGATTGAGCGTCCCGAGTCCCGACCGCGCGACGACCAACGCCGGCACGTCGAGGTCGGCGACGAGGTCGAGAATCTCCCGCGGTGGGTCGTTCGACAGCGGCACTCGGAGTCCGCCTGCACCCTCGACGATGGCCGCGTCACTATCGGCGAGTGCCTCGCGGGTTTCGGCCAGGAGTGCGTCGTAGGTGATGGGGTCGTCCGCTCGGCGGGCGGCGACGGCAGGTGCCAGCGGTTCCCCGTAGGTTCGGAGTCGCACCGCGGCGTCGTCGTCCCCACAGACCCGCTGGACGAACGCGGCGTCGTCGTCCTCGGGAAAACCGGTTTGAGCGGGTTTGATGGCACGCGCGTCGGTGCTCGACTCCCGTAGCGCCGAGACGACCGCAGCCGTCACGACGGTCTTACCGATGCCAGTGTCCGTCCCGACGACGGCGAGGGTCACAGGAGACCGACCTCATTACCCGCAGCCTCGAAGGCGGCGAGACAGCGGTCGATATCGGCGTCCGTGTGGGTCGACTGCGGCGCGAGCCGAATCCGACTTGACCCGGCGGGAACCGTCGGCGGGCGAATCGCCGGCGCGACGATGCCCGCTTCCCCCAGACGTTCATCGAGCGCGACGGCGGTGTCACGGTCGCCGACGACCACCGGCAGGATGTGGGTGTCGCCCCACACGTCGTAGCCGAGTTCCACCAATCCCGAACGAAGCCGTTCGACGTTCGACCACAGCGCGTTGCGCCGCTCGGGGGCCAGTTCCAGTGCCCGTTCGGCGGCCGCTGCCGCCGGCGGGGCCAGCCCCGTCGAGAAGACGAACGACCGCGCGGTGTTGAGCAGGTGTTCGACGAGCGGTTCGTCGCCGGCGACGAATCCACCCTGTGCGCCCAGCGCCTTCGAGAGCGTCCCCAGTTGCACGTCGATGCGCTCTTCGAGGCCACGCTCGCCGACGATGCCACCGTCGTAGACGCCCGTGGCGTGGGCCTCGTCGACCATCACCCACGCGCCATAGGTGTCGGCGGCGTCACAGATGGCTTCCAGCGGCGCTACGTCGCCGTCCATCGAGAACACCGAGTCGGTGACGACGAGCCACGACTCCGAAGGGCCGGCCTCCGTTCGGGCGTCCATGGCCTCGGCCAGCGCCTCGGCATCGCAGTGGTCGTACACCACCACGTCGGCACCCGAGAGTCGCGCCCCATCGACGATGCTGGCGTGGTTGAGTTCGTCCGAGAAGATAACGTCGGGGTCTAAGGCGGTGAGCGTCCCGACGTTCGCGGCGTAGCCCGAGGAGAACGCCAGCGCCCGCTCGGTTCCCTTCTCGTCCGCGAGCCGGCGTTCCAGCGAACGATGAGCGGGGGTGTCACCGACGACGAGTCGGGAGGCTCCGGCGCCGGTGCCGACCTCGTGGGCTGTTTCGGCCGCTGCCGCAGCGACCCGTTCGTCGCCCGCAAGTCCGAGGTAGTTGTTAGCGGCGAAGACGAGTCGCTGTTCGCCGAAGACCGGCGGGTCGCCACCGGGGTCTGCGGGCGACCGGGGTTCGAGGCGGCGACCGACTCGACGGGCGTGGAGGTCTCGCCGGAGGCCCGACCGCTCACGGTCGCGGAGTCGCGCTTCGAGGTCGAAACCGTGAGAGTGCTGGAGGCTCATGCCGTTCAAAAGCCCGGC
>NZ_WPCC01000014.1 GCF_009741925.1 Natronomonas sp. CBA1123 | reverse complement strand
CACGTCCGACCCGCGTCGTCGGTGCGATAGAGGCCGTCGCCGGTCGAGGCGACCCACTGGTCGTCGTCGACGACGAGGACGTGATGGATGTCGTCGTGGAGCCCCTCGCGGCGCTCGCTCCACGTCTCGCCGCCGTCCTCGCTGCAGTGGACGCCGCCGACCTCGATGCCGGCGACGAGTCGGTCATCGCCGGCGGCACGGAGCGCCCGGACGTGTGCCTCGTCGCGGTGACGCGGCGTGTGCCACGACTCTCGAGAGGGGAGCGCTTGGAGCCCCTCGCACTCGGCCCACGTCTCGCCGGCGTCCGTGGAGCGATAGAGGTGGGCGGGATGCGTCCCCACGAAGAGACGTTCCCCGACGGGGTGTTCCAGCACCGAGTACACCTCCGGTCGGGGGGTCTCGATTCGCGTCCACGACCGGCCGGCGTCGAGCGAGCGGTACAACCCGCCTCGCGTCGCGGCGTAGGTTCGGGGGCCGAAACTCCGAACCCGGAGTACCCGGTCGCAGTCGAGCACTCGAACCGCCTCGTCGAGTTCGCTCGGGGCGCCACGGAAGACGCCGTTCCGCGTCCCGAAAAGCAGGTTCATGCGTGGCTCCTGTACGCGGGGGGTCTTGACCGTTCCCCCTACGCGAGTTCGTCGATATCGGCGAGGAACTCCTGTAACATCGGCCGCGTGACGTGGGGCATACAGACGACGCGGGCCTCGTCGGCTTCCGTTCGGGAGATGCGCCAGCCACGCTCCCGGAGGTCGGCGACGAGGTCGTGTGGAAGGTCCATCGCGACGATGGGCAACACGGGCGAGACGACGTCGAAGCCGCGGGACCGGACCTCGGCGGCCAGCCAGTCGGCGTTCGTCTGGGACTGTCGGTACTGTCGTTCGTAGCCCTCGCGCCACAACTCCTCCATGACGGCGACGGCGCTTGCGACACCCGCACCGCTCCGGGTGCCCGTCAGCGTCACCTGCGAGGTGGATTCGAGATACGGCGTGTCGATAGCGAGTTCGTCGAGCAGTTCGGGGCCGCGAGCAAGCAGCCCGCCGGCGGGGACGGCCGCCTGTCCCATCTTGTGGGGGTCGATGGTCATCGTGTCGATGTCGGCGTCGGAGAAGTCCCACGCGTGGGCGGTAAACGGCAGGACGAACCCGCCCCAGGCGGCGTCGACGTGACACAGCGCGTCGGCGTCGGTGGCCATATCGGACAGCGCCGGAATCGGGTCGACGCGGCCGTACTCGGTGGTGCCCGCGACGCCGACCACGAGGGCGGTGTCGTCGTCGATGAGTTCGGCGACGCCGTCGAGGTTCGCCCGATAATCCTCAAGCGGCGCCGTCCGCAACTCGACGCCGAGGATGTCGGCGGCCTTCCGGAACGAGAAGTGTGCGGATGCGGGCGCGACGAAGTTCGGGTCGCGGGTGTCAGCCCGATTGCGCGCGATGCGGACCGCCTGGATGTTGGCCTCGGTGCCGCCGGAGGCGATGTAGCCCGCGGCGTCTTGAAGGCCGGCGACCTGTCCCAACAGGTCGACGGCTTCCCGCTCCATCTTGGCGACCGTCTCGTAGGTGCCGGGGTCGCCCGGATTCGTCGCGAGGAACCGCTCGGCGGCATCGCGCGCCGTCGGGTGGGGTTCGGTACACATCGACGACAGCACGCGGCTGAAATCCTGCGGTTCGGCCCGCTGCATACCTACGCTCAGTCGTGCGGTGCCTTTATCGATTGTGTTGTGCTTACGTGGGGGTTTATGAGGAGTCCTCGAGCGACTCGACCCACGCCGGTCGCTCGACGTCGGGGGCCTCGCTGTCTGTCAACTCGAACTCGAACTGGTAGTCGGCGGATTCCCCGTCGAGGTCGTAGGTCACGTCGACCGACAGCGAGCGAATCCGGCCGTCGCCGTCGACGACGAGTTCCGATTCGTACTCTCGGATGTTCGTTGCGTTGCGCGGGAACGCCGCCTCCGATTCGGGTCGGTCGGTCGCCGAAAGCGTCGTCAGCGTCGTGCCGTTGGACTCCGTGGTGTCGACGACCTCGTACGGTGCCGAGAGGTGCGGTTCGAGCAGCGGCTGTCCCGCCAGCGACTCTGATGCGGTCGGTTCACCGCGGCGATACTGTGGGTCGCGACCGCCGGCTTCGATGCGCTGGTATTCGACCGTTTCGTTTCCCCAGACGATGAACCGGGAGTTCGCCCGACCGTTGTTGATAAGTTGATACCGGTACTCCGCGGCGTCGGCCTCGACGGTCGTTCGCTGACGCCGTTCGCTGGTGAACGACTCACCGTCGACGGTTCCGTTCTGGGTGAGGTTCACCTCGTGGCTGTAGCCCGATGCAGTGACCGCCTCGACGTGGGCATCAAGGAGCGCCGTCGAGTTGGTCAACTGGTCGTCTTCGACGCCCGGTGGCGCCTCCGAGGTGGCGGGGGAGGCTCCCGGAAGTGCCGAACAGCCGGCAAGGGCAAGGAGGAGACACAGCCCAATCGCCGCGTAGGCCCGTTTCATGACAATCAGTCTGTACCCGTCGCGTAAAAAGTGCGTGATGACGGGACGAAGGCGGGATTGAGGGGTCGAGCTACGGTGCCGTCAGCGAACCGAGTCCAACAGCAGTTTCTGCTCGACGCGTTTGACCTCGTGTTGGACATCGCGGACAGCGTCGATGTTCGCCGAAATCGAGGAGACGCCCTCGTTGACGAGGAACCGGGCCATCTCCGGCTTCGATCCGGCCTGTCCACAGATAGACGTCTTTACGTCGTGTTCGCGGCACGTCTCGATGGTGGTACCGATGAGCTTCAACACGGCGGGGTGGAGTTCGTCGAAGCGGTCGGCGACGTGTTCGTTGTTGCGGTCCACAGCGAGGGTGTACTGTGTGAGGTCGTTCGTGCCGAAAGAGGCGAAGTCGATGCCCGCTTCGGCCATCGCCTCGACGCCCAGCGCCGAGGCCGGCGTCTCTATCATGACGCCCCAGTTGCGCTTTTCGGGGTCGATGCCGGCCTCTTCCATGAGGTTCCGGGCGCGAATCACGTCCTCGGCGTCGTTGACGAGCGGGAACATGACCTCGACGTTGTCGTAGCCCATGTCGAACAACCGGCGGAACGCCTCCAGTTCGTGGGCGAAGACGTCCGGGCGGTCGAGGCTCCGTCGGATGCCCCGATAGCCCAACATCGGGTTGTGCTCGTGGGGTTCGTCGTCGCCGCCTTCGAGTTGCCGGAACTCGTCGGTCGGCGCGTCCAGCGTCCGAACGCGGACGGGCCGTGGGTAGAACTCGTCGGCGACGCCGCGGACGCCCTCGACGATTTCCTCGACGTAGGCGTCGACGCCGTGGTCGTCGAGGTAGCGCTCGGGCGTCTTGTTCGTCGAGAGAATCATGTGCTCCATGCGGAGCAGGCCGACGCCGTCGGCGCCGGTTGCGGCGGCGCGTTCGGCGGCTTCCGGAATCGAGACGTTGACCTTCACCTCCGTCGCCGTCATCGGCTTGACGGGGTTCTGGGGCCGGACGTCTTCGAGGGCGTCCGTCTCCGCTTCGGGTTCGGTCGCGCCCTCGGTGACGGTCCCCTTGTCGCCGTCCAACGTGACGACCTGTCCGTCGCCGAGGATTTCGGTGCCGTCACCGGTCCCGACGACCGCGGGCGCGCCGAGTTCGCGGGCGACGATGGCGGCGTGGCTGGTCATGCCGCCCTCGTCGGTGATGATGCCGCTGGCGCGCTTCATCGCCGGCACCATGTCGGGGGTCGTCATCTCGGTGACGATGATGTCGCCCTCGCCGACCTTGTCGAGTTGGTCGAGTTTGCGAACGATGCGGACCGGGCCGGAGGCGATGCCCGGTGAGGCACCGAGGCCCTTCACGAGCACGTCGCCGCCGTTACCGTCGGCGGCCGCACTCTCCGTGGCTCCCTCGGAGATGGTCGTGATTGGGCGGGATTGCAGCATGTACACCTCGCCGTCGATAATCGCCCACTCGATGTCCTGGGGGTCGTCGTAGTGATTTTCGGCGCGTTCGCCGATGTCGACGAGCTTCTCGATTTCGGATTTGTCGAGTACCTGGGCTTTGCGTCGGTCGTCTTCGACCTCTCGCTCGATGGTCTTGCCGGTGTCGGGGTCTTTGACCATCTCGATTTTCTTGTCGGCGACGGTCGTCTCCAGCACCTCGCCGGTCTCGCGGTCGACGACGTAGTTGTCGGGGGAAACCGACCCAGAGACGACGGCCTCGCCGAGGCCCCACGCCGCCTCGATGATGATTTTCGGCTCGCCGGTCGAGGGATGAGAGGTGAACAGCACGCCGGACTTCTCGGCGTCGACCATCTGTTGGACGACGACCGCGATGTCGACGATTTCGTGGTCGAACCCCTGTTCGTTGCGGTAGTAAATCGCCCGTTGGGTGAAAAGTGAGGCCCAACAGCGCTTTACTCGGTCGACGAGGTCCTCGCGGGTGATGTTGAGGAACGTCTCCTGTTGGCCGGCGAAGGAGGCGTCCGGGAGGTCCTCGGCGGTCGCCGACGACCGGACCGCGACGAAGGATTCGCCCTCCTCGAGGTCGTCGTAGGCCGCGAGGATGCCGTCTCGAACCTCGTCGGGCAGTTTCGTCTCGAGGATGAGTTCCTTGGCTTTCGCCTCCGCTTCGGCGAGTGCGGTCGAGTCCTCGGAATCGACGTCGACGGCCTCGAACAGCTCCTCGTCGATGCCGGTCTCCTCGATGAACGTTCGGTATGTCCCTGCGGTAACTACGAAACCGGGCGGAACGGGCAGCCCCGCGGCGGTCATCTCGCCGAGCGAGGCGCCCTTGCCGCCGACCGACCCGAGGTCGTCGGACCCGATTTCGTCCAGCCAGAGTACAGCCATCTTGTATGGGAGAGAACCGCCGAGTCGCTAAAGAAGGTTCCGAAGCGAATCTCGGCGACAAGGATTGTCGGGACCGATAGCCGACAAACTCGATATTTGACGTTCGAACGGCCCGTTTCCGCGGATTTCGGTCAGTCGCTCTCCTCGACTTCGTGGTCGCCGACGACGAGGTTGGCGCCGCCGGTCCAGACGACCTGCACGCGGCGGCCGACCTCGATGCCGCTGGCGTCCTCCGGTGCCGACTCGGCGGCGGCGGTCACCTCGCCGTCGGCGGTGTAGACGGCCGCACTGTCGCCTTCGACGACCGTATCTCCGTCGCCGGAGAACGCCGACCCGTCGGCGATGGCCTCGCCGTCGATGCGGAGTTCGACGTTCTCACGGTCTACCTCGTCGGGGCCGTTGCTCGTGGCGGTCACGACCCGGCCGTCGAGTTGCTCCATCGCGAAGCTCACCGTCGGCGAGTTGCCGACTTCCTCGGGGTCGATACCGTCGTCGCTTTCGTTGTCGTCGCCGTTGCCGTCGTCGCCGTTACCGAACGGCGAGGAACACCCGGCGAGTCCTGCGGTAGCGGCCAGCGCCGCGCCGCCGAGATACGTTCGTCTGTCGATACCGTCGTGTGGTGTTGTCTCGTCCATTGGAGGGTCGGAGAGGGTCGGTTAGCGAGCGATTCGCGCTTCGGGGACCGAAGCTATCGGCACGTGCCACGGCGTCGATAAAACTCTTTTCAAGCCGTGTCGGCGCGTCTCAGGCCTCGATGATGTCGTCGGCCTCGTACTCCGGGACGACGACCGACCCGTCGAGTGCCGTCACCGCTCGGCCGCCGACGGAGACGGGGTCGGCTCTCGCCCGTACCCGAACCGTCCCGGGTCGGTCGACGAAGTGGCCCTGTTCGAACACCATTTCCTCGGGCAACTCACCGTCGAAAGCCCGCACCTCACGGAGGTACGCACCGACTGCGCCCGAGGCGGTTCCGGTGACGGGGTCCTCGTCGACGCCCGCCGCGGGCGCGAACATCCGCCCGTGGAGCGTCGACTCGGCGTCGAGGGCGTCGAAGGTGAACGCGTAGACGCCCGTCACGCCCACCTCCTCTGTGAGGTCCGCGACGGCACTCATATCGGGGTCGAGGTTCGAGACGCCCTCGAGGAAGTTCACGGGGACGACGAGGAACGGCAGGCCAGTGGTGGCCGTCGCCAACGGCAAGTCGGCGCCGATGTCTTCCAGCGTCGCGGGGTCGGCGCCCAGCGCGTCAGCGACCCGCTCGTAGTCGAGGTCGACCCGTTCCACGTCGGCGGTGTCCTGTGTCATCCACACCGTTCCGTCCTCGATGTCGATGTCGAGGACGCCGACGTTCGTCTCCAGCGTCGCCTCGGCGTCGAGTTCGCCCGCTTCGGCGAGGAAGCCGTGACTCGCTATCGTCGCGTGGCCACAGAGGTCGACCTCCTGTGTCGGCGTGAAGTACCTGACTTTACGGTCGGCATCGTCGCTCGGCAACAGGAAGGCGGTCTCGGAGGCGCCGAGCTCGTTCGCCACCGCCTGCATCTGCTCGGCGTCCAGTCCCTCGGCGTCGGGAACGACGCCGGCGGCGTTGCCGGAAAGCGGTTCGCTGGTGAAAGCGTCGACCAAGAGCGCACGTCGCGTGTCCATACACCCGCCACGGAGCGCGGGTTTGTTAAGTGAGGTGGCGGGATGCCAGCCGTTCTCGTACCACTACCAGAACGACTCGTGGACGGCGCGGCCAGCCTCGTTTGCGACGCCGCCGACGACTGGGCAGTCGAGTATCTCCGAGGCGCGTGTCGCGGGTTCGCCGCCGGCGAACTCGACGACTTCGTCGGCGCCGACGCTGTAGACGACTCGGCCGAACCCCGCGTACCGCATCCCGCCGCTGCACATCGGGCAGGGTTCGGTGCTCGTGTACATCACCGCCTCGGCCCGCGTCTCGGCGTCGAGTTCCCGGAGGGCCCGATAGGCGAGGTGGAGCTCCGGATGCCGTCGAACGTCGTCTTCGGTGAGCACGCGGTTGGATTCGCGCATGACGACCTCGTCGCCGACGACGAGCACCGACCCGAACGGTCGGTCGCCGCGGTCGACCGCCTCGCGGGCGAGGTCGATGGCCTCGGCCATGTGACTCTCGTGGTCGAAACGCTCGAAATCGGGCATGGTCGAGTCGTCGGCCGGCCGAGACATAGACGTTCGCCCCGCGACGGACGGACAGATTAACGACACCGGCGTTCCTCCCACCCGGTATGAGCGACCTCCCGGACGAGTTCAAGTGTACGATTACCAACTGGGAGTACATCTACGGGCTGTGCCGCGGCGTCTCGAATCAGGTCAAAGCCGCCGAGTTCGAACCGGATGTCGTCGTCGCGCTCGCGCGCGGCGGCTGGTTCGCCGGCCGCTGTATCTGTGACTTCCTCGGCATGGACGATTTGACGAGCCTGAAGATGGAACACTACGTCGGTACCGGACAGAAGGCGGACGAACCGACCGTTCGCTATCCGATGCCCGAGGGGAGCGTCGAAGGGAAAGACGTCCTCGTCATCGACGACATCGCCGACACCGGTGGTTCCATCGAGCGGGCCCACGAGTACGTCACCGACCGCGGTGCCTCGGAGGTCCGAACCGCGACGCTGCAGTTGCTCCAGACCAGCGAGTTCGAACCCCAGTTCGTCGGCGAGCGCCTTGAGGAGTGGACGTGGGTCGTCTATCCGTGGAACTTCATCGAGGACATGATAGACCTCATCAGTGGCGTCATGGAGAAAGCCGACGCCGACACGTTCACGCGCGGCGACATCCGCCACTACCTCGCGGAGTTCCACCGCGTCGAGCGTATCGGCATGGAAATCGCCCAACCGAACCGCCTCGACGAGGTCCTCGAAGAGATGGTCCGCCGGGACGCCGCCGAACGGGTCGGCGAGGACCGGTGGCAACTGGCCTGACGTGTCCGACTCGCTGGACGCCCTCGTCGAGGCGTACGCCCTGAAAGACGAGACGCGCACCGGCTGGCAACTCCGTGGCATCGAGGCCCCCGAATCCGTCGCGGCCCACACGTGGGGCGTCGCGTTGCTCGTCGTCCGCTTCTGTCCGCCTGAAGTGGACCGCGAGCGGGCGCTGACGTTGGCTATCGCCCACGACGTGGCCGAAGCCGAAACCGGCGACATCGCCACTCGCGCAGAAGCCGGCGCCCAATCCGTCGACGCCGAGGAGAAGGAGCGCCGTGAACGCGAGGCGATGGCGGGCCCGCTCGCGGCGCTCGGCGAGGAGATTCACGAGGTGTGGGCGGAGTACGAGGCCCGAGACACCCCCGAGGCCCGCTTCGTCAAGGACATGGACATCCTCGACACCTGCCTGCAGGCGCTGGTATACGAGCGACAGCAACGTTACGACCCCGACGCCGACAATCCCCACTTCGAGGAGTTCGACGACCTCGACGAGTTCTTCGCGACCGGCGAACCACGGCTGTCAACCGACCGCGGCCGTGAACTGTTCGAGTCGATTCACGAGCGCTACGAGACCGCAAAGCGAAACCGATGAGCGTGGATGCGGCCCTCCGAGAGGCGGTGCCGCGGGCGTGGGCACTCTGGAAGATGAGCCGCCCGTCCCAGTTGTTGCTCATCGTCGCTGTGTACGCCCTCGGCGTCGCCATCGCCGTGGCCAGCGGAACGTCTCTCGATGCCCGCGCGGTCCTCGCCGGCGTGGCTGCGCTCGTTCCCACGGCGGCGGCCGTCCACTACGCCAACGAGTACGCGGATTACGAAACCGACGCCGATGCCGACCGGACACCGTTTTCGGGCGGCAGTGGCGCGCTCCACGTCACTGGTCTCCCGCGCCGTCTCGCACGCGAGGCGATGGCCGTCACACTCGTCGTCGGAGCCCTCGCCGGGGTCGGGCTCTTGCTCGCAGGTCTTCTGTCGACGGCTGCCGCGGTGCTGTTGGCCAGTATCGCCGTTCTCGGATTGCAGTACTCGCTCCCGCCGCTGTCGCTGGCGTGGCACGGCGTCGGCGAACTCGACAACGCTCTTCTGGGCGGGCTGCTGTTGCCGTGTTACGGCGCGGCGGTGCTGGGGGGTCTCACGGTTGATGTCGCCCTCGCCGTCGTCCCGTTTACCCTGTTCGTGTTCGTCAACCTTCTCGAAACGCAGTGGCCCGACCGGATGCCCGACGCCGACGTGGGGAAGTACACCCTGCCGACGCGGTGGTCGAAGCGCCGCCTCCGGACGACGTACTGGCTTGTCACGACCACCGGGGTCGTCTCGCTGTACGTCCTCACGGCCGATACGGCGCCGCTGCCGGGGGTCGACCCGATTCCCCGACTCGTCACCGCCGCGACGCTGCCGGCGCTGCCGCTGTTCGTCTGGGGCGGCGTCCGCTACACCCGCCGCGAGGAGCCGTTTCCGGCGGTCGTCGGGATGGTTCTCGTCGCCGTCGCCCAACTGCTGGCGTGGGGGTATCTGGCTGTCTTCGCGTAGGTCACCACTCCGAGACGGGCGCGAAGCGTCCCGCGTCCAGCGACCAGTCGTAGTCGGCGTAGTCGATGTCGGGCGTCACATCGGCTGGTATCGCGTCGTACTTCCGGAGGAACTGGAGGATTCCGCGTCGGCCGCCGAAGTCGCCGCGAAACCACAGCATGAGTCGCGGGATGGTCACCACACCTGCCTCGGCGTCGTAGACGGCCTCACTGTCGAGATAGCCGCCGGACGCGAGGTCGAGTTGGGCGTCGATTCGGTCCGCCTCGTAGGCCGCGATGGGGGGACAGGAGGCTGCTCCGCAGTTCAGCGCGAAGTGGATTCGCGGGTCACGCTCCTCGACGCGGAAGGCACGTTCGAAGGCGTCAGAGAAGGGGTTCGGGACGTAGCCGAACCCCCACTTCGGATGGGACCGACGAAGCATACCGTGTTCCACGTCGTCTAACGAGAGGTCCCGACCCGAGACGGCCACAAGCGGCGCTCGGAAGAACGACGAGCGAGCCTCGAACGCCGCCGGGTCCGCAGAAAGCACCGACTGTGCGGTCGCATTGTAGACGTTCAGCCAGAAGGCGAGTCGCTCGGCATCGCCGTCGAGCGCCGCGTGGAGTCGCTCCCGCGGCAGGTCACGCAGGGAGGCGGCGATTTCGTGTGCCGACTCGCTGCGACGCACCGACCGCAGATACGCCTCGGCCAACGCGAGCGGGTCGTCCATAGCCGATAGAGGCGTCGCCGGCACATGGGTGTTGCTCGCGTGTGTGTCCCGACCGGGAGCCAGCGGCGGGACATACACCGAAGTACCACCCGACCGAACTCCCTCCCATGCTCGGCATCATCGGTGGCAGCGGCATCTACGAGTCGCTCGGCTTCGAGAACACCTACGAAGAGCGCGTCAAGACGCCGTTCGGGTCCCCCAGTGCACCGCTGGAGGTCGGCGAGGTCGATGGACGGGAGGTCGCCTTCCTCCCGCGACACGGCCGGAACCATCAGTACGACCCGACGAACGTGCCGTACCGGGCGAACATCCACGCGCTGAAACAGGCCGGCGTCGACCACGTCGTCGCCACGAACGCCGTCGGCAGTCTCTGGGAATCGCTCCCGCCGCGGACGCTCGTCGTCCCCGACCAGTTGTTCGACCGGACCCGCGACCGGCCGCGGTCCTTTTTCGGCGACGGCATCGTCGCCCACGTTTCGATGGCCGACCCGTACTGTCCACATCTCTCCGAAGCGCTCGTGGAGGCGGCAGATGCGACTGATGCTGAGGTCGAAGACGGCGGTACCTACGTCTGTATCGAGGGCCCGCAGTTCTCCACGCGGGCCGAAAGCGAGTTCTACCGCGAGCGAGGGTTCGACCTCATCGGGATGACGACGGTTCCGGAGGCCCACCTCGCACGCGAAGCAGAACTGTGTTACGCCGCCGTCACCGGCATCACCGACTACGACGTGTGGCACGACGAAGAGGAGGTCTCACTGGAGACGGTGCTGGGTCACGCCGCGGCCAACGAGGAGTCGATGAGCGACCTCTTGGACGCCGTCGTCGGGTCAGTCGACAGCGACTGTGACTGCGACTGTCGGTCGGCGCTGGACGGCGCCATCAACACGCCAGCCGAGGCTATCGGCCACGAAAAACGCCAGAAACTGGAACTCCTTCTCGACGATTACCGCTGACGCCCGTCTTCACGGACGTACGTCAGCGCCGTCACGACGTCGTCGGGGTCTACCCGGTCGCGTGTCTCTTCCAGTCGTTCTCTGAGGCGAGTCGGTGTCATGTGTGGTATTCACTACCACATTGCCACAAATAAATTCACCGGCAAACGTTGCAGGGGTTTTTTCGAACGGAGATGGTGGTCAGTCGTCGGCTGGAGCGGCCTCTTCGGCGGGAACTGCGGCGGGGTCCTGTACCCACAAATCGCCGAACAGTTCGTCTTGTTGGAGGCGAACCTGTCCACGATGGGCGAGAAACAGCAATCCGAGGAACGTGTTCACCCGGGAGCCGCCGGCCTCCCGGACTTCCGCGAACAGCACCTCCTCACGTCCCTGGTCGTAGTGGCCCTGTAGTTCGACGTACACGTCGTTGATGATGTCCTCCATGTGTTCGTCGTGGGCCGTCCCGGTCACGTCGTCTGCCGTCGGCTCGTCGTCCATCCGGAGGTCGTCAGCGCCGTGGTAATCCAGCGTCTGCGTCCCCCGCGAAAAGCCCGACGGCGACTCGGAGGTGTCGTACGTTCTCGACTCCTTCCACCACGTCTCCCGTTCGTGTTCCCGGAGGTCACGCACCAACTCGTCGAGGGTCTGGGGCATACCGCGTGCCCGTTTCCGCTCGATGCGGCGGTCCATCTCGGCTTCCAACTGCTCGAAGGGGTCGATTGCCGGGCCGCCCTCCTCCGGCGGCTGGGTTTCCCAGGGTTCCTCCTCCCACTCGTCTTCGGGTTCGTCGTCGGTCCACATCGCGTCGCTTTTCATCCGCAACAGCACCGACGCGTAGAACAGCGCCCGTCCGCCGGTCCGCAAATCCGCCTCGTCGAGGCGGTCGAGGAACTTGTCGGTCACCGTCACCACGTCGATGTCCCACGGGTCGATTTCGCCGTCGTCGGCCAACTGGACGAGCAACTCGACGGGTTCGACCTCGTCGTCGTCGGTCTCCCGCGGGTCCGAGACGTCGAACTCCGAGAGGACCGACTCCTCGTCGGGGGTCTCGCCGTTGGTTTTCGAGCCGTCGCCGTTGGCCTTCGGGCCATCCCCGTTCGCCTCGACACCGTCGGCCTCCCGCTTTCGCTTCTCGTCGTCGTGGCCCGCGATGTTCAGCGGAATCTCCTCGGCGGCGCCGCCGTCGGTTCGCTTTTCGGCGCCGTCCTCCTGCTGTTCGTCGTCCGACTCGTCAATCATCTGCTGGCACCTCCCCCGACGACAGGTCGATACCCGTCACCGCCGAGACGTTCTCGTCTTGCATCATCACGCCGATGGCGCGCTCGGAGCGCTCCAGAAGCGCCGCCCGGTGGGAGACGACGACGAACTGGGCGTCGCCGGCCAACTCCTCGACCATCTCGCCGACCATTTCGGCGTTGGCGGCATCGAGGAACGCGTCGACCTCGTCGAGCGCGTAGAACGGTGCAGGGTTGTACCGCTGGATGGCGAAGATGAACGCCAGTGCCGTCAGCGATTTCTCGCCGCCGGACATCGCATCGAGTCGCTGGACCGGCTTGTCGCCCGGTTGGGCCTTCATCGTCAGTCCGCCCTCGAAGGGGTCCTCGGGGTCCTCCAAGACGAGCTCCCCGGACCCACTTGAGAGGCGGGCGAAGATGTCCTGGAACTGCTCGTTGATGCCCTCGTAGGCCTCCATGAACGTCTCTTTCTTCCTCGCTTCGTAGGCATCGATGCGCTCCCGGATGCCGTCGGCTTCCTCGACGAGCGTGTCGCGTTTCTCCTCTAAGTCGTCGAGTTCCTCGGCCACGCGGTCGTACTCGTCGATGGCCTTCATGTTCACCGGCTCTAGGGCCGTCATCTCGGCTTCGAGACGGGCGATTTCGGAGGTGACCGTCTCGTGGTCCGGAATCTCCTCGGGGTCGTACTCGCCGACCTGTGAACTCAACTCGTCGATTTCCCACTCGAGGCGCTCGAGTTTCTCCTCTATGTCCGCCAGTTTCGACTCGACGCGGGAGACCTGCTCTTTCTGTTCGTCGCGCGCCGATTTCGCGTCGGCGAGTTCGCCCTTCAGTTCCTCACGTTCGCCCTTCAACTCCGAGAGTTCGTCCTCCAGTTCCGCGACGGCTTCCTCCTTGGCTTCGAGTTTCCCCTCCTCGTCGGCGATGGCCTCCTCCAACTCGACGACGCGGTCTTCGGCCTCGGCCTTTCGGTTCTGGGCCGTCTCGATGTCGTCGTGGAGTTCCTCGATCGCCTCCTCGGCGTACTGCTTTTCGAGTTCGAGCTCGTTGAGGTCGCCGTCGAGGTCGTCCATCCGGTCTTCGATGTCGGAAATCTCTCCGCGGATTTCCTCCGCCTTGCTCGTCAACTCCGGAATGTCGGAGTCGGCGAGTTCCTGCTCTAGCTCCTCGATTTCGGCCTCTAATTCCTCTATCTCCTCGTTTTTCGCCTCGATGTCGTCCTCGACAGAGGCCATCTCGGCTTTCACGTCCTCGCGTTCGTCCTCGATGTCGGCGAGTTCGTCCTCCAGTGACTCGATTTTCGACTCGACGGATTCGCGGTCGCTTTCGACGGACTCGATGTCGTTTTCGATGTCGCGGACGGTTTCGGCGGCGTCGGATTGGCGGTCGCGGGCGTCGTCGAGTCGTTCCTCCACGTCGCGGATGTCCTCACGAATCGACTGCTTTTCGTCCTCCAGTTGGGTGATGCGCTCGGCGACGCGTTCGAGTTGACCCTTGCCGCTCTTCGTAAAGGAGTACCGGGAGCCGGATTTCGACCCACCGGTCATCGCACCCGACTTCTCGACGAGGTCGCCGTCCAGCGTGACGAGTCGGAACTCGCCCATCAAATCGCGGGCGGTCTCCATGTCCTCGACGACGAGCGTGTCGCCGACGACGTAGGAGAACACCTCCGAATACGTCGAATCGAAGTCGATGAGGTTGTACGCGAAGTCGACGACGCCGGGCAGGTCGGGCGCCGACGGTAGCGACCGACTGTGCATCTCCGTCATCGGCAGGAACGTCGCTCGACCGGCGTTTCTGGATTTGAGATGTTCGATACAGCGCTGGCCGACGCCGTCGTCGTCGACGACGACGTTCGCCAACCGCCCACCTGCGGCGGTCTCACACGCCGTCGCGTACTCGGCGGAGACGCCGCCCAACTGCCCGACGGTGCCGTGGACGCCGTTCATATCGGCGTTCAGAATCGTCGTCACCGCCCGGCCATACGAGGTGTCGCCGCTCTCGCCGGCGCGGGCCTCGAGTTCGGCGTACTCCTGCTGTTTCGCCGAAAGGTCGTCCTCGACGGATTCGAGGTCCTCCTGTAAGCCGCGTTTCTCCTCGCGAAGGTCCTCGACGACTTCCGTGATGGTCCCGCGGTTGGCCTCGGCCTTCTCCAGTTCGTTTTCGAGGTCCGAGAGTTCAGCGTCCAACTCGGGGAGTCGGTCCTCGGCGGCCTCGATTTCCTCGCGCTTCTCGCGTTCCTCCTTCGAGCGCCGTCGGGACTCGTCCAGAAGGCGGTCCTGCTCGCGCTGGAGGTCGTTGCGCTCGTCTTTGGCCTCCTGTATCGCCTCGCGTTTGGCCTCCAGAGCGTCGCGAACTTCTTCGTACTCGGTGTCGACGGCCTCGATTTCGGCCTCGACGTCCTCGAGTTCGCTCTCCTTCTCCTGTACGTCGGCCTTCAGCGAGGACTTCTCGACCTTCTTGTTGCGGATGTCCGCTTCGAGGTCCTCGATTTTCTCCTGTTTGCGGTCGACCTGGACGAACGCCTGTCGCCGCTTGGCCTCGCTGTCCTCGATGCGCTCCTCTGCGGCCTCGACTTTGTCTTCGAGCCGCGAAATTTCGCCTTTTATCTCCTCGATTTCGCGTTTGATGGCGAGCTGTTCGTCCTCGCCTTTCCGTTCGATTTCGGCGTTGAGGTCCGCGAGGTCCTCCTCGAGGCGGGTGACTTTTCCTTGCCGTTCGTCGAGTTCGCGCTGGAGGTCCTCCAGTTCGGCCGCTTTCTCTTCGCGTTTCTCGGTCGCGGCTTCGAATTCCTCGCGTTTGTCCTCGAGTTCCGCGGCCTTCTGATACCCTTCGTACTCGGCCTTCTCGTCTTTGAGGTCCTTGTACTCGAGTGCCGTCTCGCGTTCGTCTTCGAGTTGGTCCAGCCGCGTCTCCTTCTCCTCGATGCGGAGTTCCGCCTCGTCGACGCGCTCTTGGACCGTCTCTAACTCCTCGAAGGCGTCGGCCTTCTTGGCGTCGAATTCGGCGACGCCGGCGATTTCGTCGATGATTTCTCGGCGGTTGCCGGCGGTCATCGTGATGATTTCGGTCACGTCCCCCTGCATCACGACGTTGTACCCTTCGGGTGTCACGCCCGCCTGTGCGAGCAAATCGCGGATATCGGAGAGGTTCACCGACCGACCGTTGAGGTAGTAATAGGAGTAGTAGGTGTCCTCGTCGGTCTGTTTGACCCGTCGGCGAATCGAAATCTCCTCGACGTCGCCGACCTTCTCCGAGCCGGCGGCGGAGACGACCTGGTCTCGGGAGAGCGTGCCGTCGGCGTTGTCGAGGATGACCTCGACGGCGGCCTCACGCTCGCCGGCGAAGCCGTCGTCGGCGTCGTCGTGGCCCGGATTGTAGATGAGGTCGGTCAGTTTGTCCGCGCGGATGCCCGAGGTACGGGCCAATCCGAGCGCGAACAGAATCGAGTCGATGATGTTGGATTTCCCGGAGCCGTTCGGACCGCTGATGGTGGTGAAGTCCTCGTAAAACGGGATTCGAGTCTTACGGCCGAAGCTCTTGAAGTTGTCGAGGACGAGCTCTTTGATATGCATGGGGGCGCTCGTGGCGTCCCCGAATCAGGCGACGATGATGTCGTCGCCGGACTCGGAGTCCGCGTTGTCCTCCCCGTCGGCCTCCTCGCTGTTAACCTCGTCGGCCGACGCTTCCCCGTCGTCGGCCGCGTCCTCGGTCTCCTGCTCGGGCGTCTGCTCCTGTGCTTCGGCTCGGGTCATCCGACCCTCGAGCACGTCGTTTTCGATGTTGACTTCGCTCTCGACGGCGTGGAGTCGCTCCTTGGTTTCGACCAACTCGTCGGTCAGCCCGTCGATGGTCGCTTCCAAATCACGCACCTTGGCCTCGAGTTCCTCCACTCGGTTCCCGGACATACCTCCATTGGGCGCCCCCGGACGTATAAAGGTGCGTCAGACATTGACAACAGTTCTGATACGTCGCGCGGGCGACCCACCTCCGTTCGGTAGTCTGCTTCCCGCATCCGTTCGTTAGCCTAATGCATCCCCGCGAGTACGTACACCCAATGACCGCACAGACCGCCGAGCAACGTGACCTGACGGCCGTCATCGGGCTGGAGGTTCACGTCCAACTCGAGACGGACACGAAGATTTTCTGTGGCTGTTCGACCGACGCCGCCGCCGACGAGGAGCCGAACACCCGGACCTGTCCCGTCTGTCTGGGGCTGCCGGGAGCGCTTCCGGTGCTCAACGAGGGGGCCGTCGAGGCCGCCGTGAAGGTGGGGAAGGCGCTCGATTCGGACATCCCCGAGGAAACCCGGTTCCACCGGAAGAACTACTACTACCCCGACCTGCCGAAGAACTTCCAGATAACGCAGTACGACGCGCCGGTGTGTGACGGCGGCGAACTCGAATTCTCCGTCGAAGGCGAGCGCCGGAGCGTCCGCATCGAACGCGCTCACCTCGAGGAGGACCCCGGCAGTCTTCAACACGCCGGGGGCTCCATCGACACCGCCGAGTACACGCTCGTCGACTACAACCGCGCCGGGACGCCGCTGATGGAAATCGTCACCGCCCCTGACTTCCGCGGCGCCGAGGAGGCCCGAGCGTTCCTCGCGAAACTCACGGAAGTGCTCGAATATCTCGGCGTCTTCGACGCCACACGGGACGGCAGTCTCCGCGTCGACGCCAACCTCTCTATCGTCGACGCGAGTGAGGTGGACGACGACGGCGCGATTTCGACCGACGTACTCGAATCGGCCAACCGCACCGAGGTTAAGAACATCTCCAGTCACAAAGGCGCCGAGAAGGCACTCGCCTACGAGGAGACTCGCCAGAAAAACGCCATCCAGCGCGGCCGCGAAATCCAACAGGAGACGCGCCACTGGGACGAGTCCCGCGGCATCACCGTCTCGATGCGTTCGAAGGAAGAGGAGAAGGACTACCGCTACTTCCGGGAGGCTGACTTGCCGCCGCTGCGCGTCTCCGACTGGAAGGCGAAAATCGACATCCCGGAACTGCCCGACGCCCGCCGCGAGCGGTTCCAAGCGGAGTACGGCCTCGATGCCGAATCGGCCTCGAAACTCACCTCCACGAAACAGGTCGCGGACTTCTACGAGCGCATCGCCGAGACGTTCGACGCCGGACTGGCGGCGACGTGGGTCGCCGACAACCTTCTCGGCGAGTTGAACTACCGCGACATGTCGATTACCGACATCGAGGGTCGCCTCGACGAGTTCGCGCGTCTCGTCGATTTGGTCGACGACGACGAAATCACGACGAAAAACGCCGAGGAAATCGTTCTCCGGCGAATGCTCGACGACGAACTCACGCCGGACGACATCGTCGAGGAGGAAGGCCTCGGCAAGACCGACGAAGGTGCCGTCGAGTCGGCCGTGGAGTCCGCCATCGAGGCCAACCCCGACGCCGTCGAGGACTACCACGCCGGCGAGGACGGCGCGCTCAACTTCCTCGTCGGGCAGGTGATGCAGGAGACGGGCGGCAGCGCCGACCCCGGTACGGTCAACGAACTGCTTCGGGAGTCACTCGCCGAAAACTGATGAATCCCGGTCAACGCGTCGACCCGATGGCGGTTCGTTCGACTGCGGTCTCTGTGGCCAGCGACTACACCTCGGCGGGCAGCGACTTCTCGTATCACCAAGCGGCGGCGATTCACCACCACGTCAACGAGACCATCAACTACGTCCCCGACCCGCGTTCGCGGAACTACATCGCCCCGCCCGAGGAAACCTTGGAGACGGGTGCTGGCGACTGTGACTGCCAAGCCGTCCTCGTCGCCTCGCTACTGGAAGCCATCGGCGCGACGACACGGCTGGCGACCGTCGAAGCGCCCGACGGGAGCCGACACATGCTCCCGGAGGTGTACCTCGCAGACGAGGGCGAAGACACCGCGATAATCGCCAACGACCTCGGCGATTTCTACGGCAGTCAGGGGTACTCGACGGGCTGGTTCAACTACGAGACGGATTCGAGTGGAATGGTGTGGTACCCGGCCGACACCGCGATGGGGTCGTACATCGGCGACCTCTCTTCGCTCTCCGACAGCGGCTACGTTGACGACTACACCGACGGGTCGTGGTCGTGGTACTCGGTCGAGTACCACCACTACTGACGAGGGGTTTCCCTACTGGTTGGGTACCGGTTTGAACACCCTGCGCGACGTAGTACTATGCTGATGTTCGAGTCAGCACTTACCGAGGGGGCCGTACTGGCGGACGCGCTCCTGCTTCAAACGTCGCAGGCGGAACTGCTCGGCCGGATTCGAAACGACGCGCTACTGAGTGCGTCACTGTGGGTGAACGTCGCGTTGGCCGGACTGTCCGTCCTGCTGTTTGTGTATATGGGTCGGAGCGTCCAGTCGCCACGGGCGAAACTCATCTGGGGGGCGACGCTTTTGATACCGCTGGTGTCGCTGTCGAGCTATCTGGGTTTGCTCTCGGGGCTGACGGTCGGACTCATCGAGATGCCACCTGGCCACGCGCTCGAAGGTGAAATGGTCCTCAGCCAGTGGGGTCGGTATCTGACGTGGGCGCTGTCGACGCCGTTGATTCTACTCGCGTTGGGGCTGTTGGCCGACGTCGACCGCAGTGATTTGCTCGTCGTCATCGCCGCCGACATCGGGATGTGTCTCACCGGGCTCGCGGCGGCGCTGACCACCTCCTCGTACGCCTTCCGGTGGGCGTTCTACCTCGTCAGCTGTAGCTTCTTCGTCGTCGTTCTCTACGCCCTGTTGGCGGAGTGGCCGGCGGCCGCCGAAGCCGCCGGCACCGACGACATATTCGGGACGCTCCGGACGCTGACGGTCGTCCTCTGGCTCGGCTATCCGATAATCTGGGCGGTCGGCGTCGAAGGGTTCGCACTCGTCCAGTCGGTCGGCGTCACGTCGTGGGGCTATTCGGCACTCGACGTGCTCGCAAAATACGTCTTCGCGTACATCCTCCTGCGGTGGGTCGCCGATAACCAAGACACTGTCGAGCGAGCAAACGCCGGTGCAGTGGGGACGGGAGCCCCGGCCGACGACTGACGACGCTTCGGGTTCGGTGGACGCTCAGTCGCTTTCGGCGTTGTCGACGTTTTCTCCCATCCTCGCGACGGGGTTGTCGGGGTCATCGACGCGCGGGTCGAGCGCCAACAGCACTCCCAACAGCACCGCAGCGACGACTTCCAGCGTCTTCGAGACGACGGCCAGCGTCACCTGTCCGGGTTGGTCCGCGCCGGTGAACATACCGACGAGCGGGTCGATGTAGTGAGACGAGACGACTTCGCCGAGTCCTCCGTGGCTGTGGTCGGCCGAAGCCACCTCGCCGGCGCCGGAGAGGCCGTGTTCGAGGACGGAGTGCCACGCCAGCCACCCGACGACGAAGACGACCATCACGCCGATGCCGAGGACGTACGCCCGACGGTAGTCGAGGGCGCCGGCGGACGTGGCGAGGATACCTGCGAGGATGGCGAGTGCCGCCAGCGTGAACAGCCACGGTTCCGGCTGGGACAGCGCCTGCTCGCCCGCGAAGTACTGTCCGAGCAGACCGGCCCGGCCGAGGCGTGCCAGCTCGGCGACGCCGACGACGAGGTGGATGACTGCGACGGCGCCGACGACCTGCAGCGTACCGAAACGGAGTTTCCGTGCGGTGGACTCCTCCATGTGCGCTCGTCGGGACTACGCGAGCAAGAGGGTGCCGGTCCGGAAAGCGACCCACTCGGACTCCACTCGCGTGCGTGAGGCGCGCCGCGCACGCGCTCAGACGCCCGCAGGCGCCCCCTAATGCGGTTTTATGGCTGTTACGACGAAAGGTTGAAACCCCGAGTCGGCGTACCCCGAGGTACTCGTGGAACTCATCGTCACCGAAAAGGACAACGCCGCACGGCGTATCGCCGACATCCTCTCCGACGGCGGCGCGTCCGCCGAGCGCCGAAACGGCGTCAACGTCTATCGCTGGGGCGACAAGCGCTGTGTCGGCCTCTCCGGCCACGTCGTCGGCGTCGACTTCCCCGCCGAGTACGCCGACTGGCGTGACGTTCAACCGGCGGAGTTGGTCGACGCGACGTGGTCAAGACGCCGACACAGGAGAACATCGTCCGGACGCTGCAATCGCTGGCCGAGGAGTGCGACGAAGCGGTCATCGCCACTGACTACGACCGTGAGGGCGAACTCATCGGCAAGGAGGCCTACGAACTCATCGAGGAGGTCGCCGACGTGCCCATCTCCCGGGTCCGGTTCTCCTCGATTACCGAAAACGAGGTGAAAAGCGCCTTCGCCGACCCCGACGACCTCGATTTCGACCTCGCGGCCGCGGGGGAGGCCCGACAGGTCGTCGACCTACTGTGGGGCGCCGCACTCACTCGATTCCTCTCGCTTTCGGCCAAGCAGTTGGGCGAGGACTTCATCTCCGTCGGCCGGGTGCAGTCGCCGACGCTGAAACTCATCGTCGACCGCGAACGCGAGATTCAGGCGTTCGACCCCGACGACTACTGGGAGCTGTTCGCCGACCTCCTGAAGAGCGAGGAACGCTTCGAAGCCCAGTATTTCTACCGAGAGGACGGCACCGAAAACGAGCGCGTCTGGGACGAAAGCGACGCCGAGGCGGCCTTCGAGCAACTGCAGGGGGCGCGGGAGGCCATCGTCGAGTCGGTCAACCGCCGCCGCCGCAGCGACGACCCGCCCGAGCCGTTCAACACCACTCAGTACATCCGTGCCGCCGGCTCTATCGGCCTCTCCGCCCAGAAGGCGATGAGCGTCGCCGAGGAACTGTACACCGCCGGCTACATCACTTATCCGCGGACGGACAACACCGTCTACCCCGACGACCTCGAGCCTTCCGACCTCCTGGAGTCGTTCGTCGGCCACCATCCCTTCTCGGAGGACGCCCAGTCGCTGCTCGATGCCGGCGACATCGAACCGACGGCGGGCGACGAGGAGACGACCGACCACCCGCCCATCCATCCGACCGGCGAGATTCCCGGAAAGCAGGACCTCTCGGACGACGAGTGGGACGTGTACGAGCTCGTCGTCCGACGGTTCTTCGCAACCGTTGCCGACGCCGCCGAATGGGAACATCTCAAGGTCGTCGCCGACGCCAACGGCTGTCTGCTGAAGGCCAACGGCAAGCGCCTCGTCGAGGCCGGCTACCACGAGGTGTACCCCTACGGCTCGACGAGCGAGAACTACGTCCCCGACGTCGAGGAGGGCGAAGTTCTCGACATCGAGGACGCTCGCATCGAGGCCAAACAGACCCAACCGCCCCGCCGTCGCGGCCAGTCGCGGCTCATCGAGACGATGGAGGGCCTCGGCTTGGGGACGAAAGCCACCCGCCACAACACCCTCCAGAAACTGTACGACCGCGGTTACATCGAGGGCGACCCACCACGACCGACCAAACTCGCGATGGCCGTCGTCGAGGCCGCCGAGGAGTTCGCCGACCGCATCGTCGACGAGGAGATGACCGCCCAACTCGAAGACGACATGCGGGCCATCGCCGAGGGCGAGAAGAACTACGACGAGGTGACCGCCGAATCCCGCGAGATGCTGGCGACGATTTTCGAGGAACTCCACGACTCCCGGGAGGAAATCGGCGAACACCTCCGGGAGTCGATGAAGGCCGACCGGACGCTCGGGCCGTGTCCGGAGTGCGGTGAGGACCTCCTGGTTCGGCGGTCCCGTCGGGGGTCGTACTTCGTCGGCTGTGACGGCTTCCCGGAGTGTCGCTACACCCTCCCGCTGCCGAGCCAGGGCGAGCCGACCGTCCTCGACGAACGCTGTGAGGAACACGACCTCCGTCACGTGAAGATGCTCGCCGGTCGCAACACGTTCGTCCACGGCTGTCCGCGGTGTAAGGCCGAGGAAGCCGAGGAAGCCGACGACGAGATAATCGGTCCGTGTCCCGAGTGTGGCGAGGAACACGGCGGCGAACTCGCCATCAAGCAACTCCGCTCGGGGTCCCGCCTCGTGGGGTGTACCCGGTATCCGGAGTGTGAGTACTCGTTGCCGCTGCCCCGGCGTGGCGACATCGTCGTCACCGACGAACAGTGTGAGGAACACGGCCTGCCGCATCTCCACATCGTCGACGGCGAGGACGACGACGACCCCTGGGAGTTGGGCTGTCCCATCTGCAACTTCGAGGAGTATCAGGAGCGACAGGCGGTGTCGGCCGTCGAGGACCTCGACGGAATCGGCGAGAAGACCGCCGCAAAACTCGCCGAAGCGGGCATCGAGTCGCTGGAGGACCTCCGGGGTGCCGACGCCGAGGTCGTCGCGGGAGAGGTACAGGGCGTCTCCGCCGACCGGGTTCGGGAGTGGCAGGCCCAGGCCAACGCCGGCGTCGCAGCGGACTGAGCGGTCGATTCAGCGGTCGATACAGGCCACGAACTTATTGGTGCTCGTTGTCAACATATGCGAGAACGGGGTATGTGGGAATCGATACGCGAGGAACGAGGGCAGATGATACTCATTGCGGGACTGCTGATAGCGGTGCTTCTGGTCGGCCTCGCCCTCGTGGTCAACGGCGCCATCTACACGGAGAACCTCTCGTCGCGGGAGGTCGAGGGCTCCTCACAGGCGCTCGCGGACGACCCCCCGACGACCGAACGCCTCACCCGGTCGATGCGGGAGGCGAACTACAACAGCGACACCGCCAGTTACGTCGAGCGCCGGTCGGCGATTAGACAGAACGTCTCGACGTGGGACCAACACCAGGTGGCGTCGAGCGTCCAAAACGGGCGGTTTGCCTCCTCCGAGGTGGCGGCGATGCAGAACGGGACGCGCGTAATTCAGTCGGATACGAATGACTTCATGCCTGCTGGTAATGATTTGGACCAAGAGTTAATAGATACGACACTTGACCCATTTGGAATAACTGGTCGGACGAGTTGGCTCGTGGTTCCTGATGCAAATACTCGGGCATTCAACATGACTGTGGAAAAAGACAGTCTTAAGACGGTTGACGGTGGCCTTCTGGACGATTTGACCAATCTCTTGAGTACTATATTAACGGGGAATGATGTATTCTGGGTCCAGTTTGATGATGGTTCCTCTGTCTGGCGTGTCTATTTAGTTGAGGCAGACAACAAGGTCACCGCTGTCATCACTGAGGATGATGGTTCGGAAGATGTGGTTGGAGTCTGTCAAATTAGTGGCACCCAAGCAAGCATCCGGTTCGGAAAAAATGAATTGGTCAGCGGTCAAGATACACAAGCGTGTTCGGAACTCTCTTTCACCGAAGAGATCGGTAAACACGATATGTACTTTGTCGGTGGTAATAATGCTCAGGGAACATATCAGATTATTATAGGTGAGCATGAAGACGACTTCCAAAACAAAATTGAAGATGAGTATGATGATTTTATCGGAGACTTACTAGATTCATTAACATGTTGGACGGGAGTTCTCGGGTCGTGTGACGACGACGTTTATCGGTCTAGCCCAACCCCTGATGGTCCCTACACAACAACAGCCGTCTACGACACCTCCGTCGAGATGACGTACCAGACCGACCGGATGCGGTTCACGCGGAACCTGACAGTCGCACCGGAGTCGTCCGGACTGCCGTAATTCTCACCGGCGGCGTCCGCCGAGTAAAGCGAGGTGTTTTTAGCCGCCCGCGGGTTTCGAGAGGGTATGAGCGCGCCTTGGGCGAACTGGGACCACATCGTCAAACTCGACCCCGACAAGACGCTCGTGGACGGCGAGACGTTCGAGGACGTGTGTGCGACCGGGACCGACGCCATCGAAATCGGCGGGACGACAGGGATGACCGAAGAGAAGATGGCTCGCGTCGTCGAGGCGACCGCGGCCTACGACATTCCCGTCTACATCGAACCGTCGAACGTCGGGTCGGTCGTCCACCGCGAGGGACTCGACGGCTACTTCATCCCCATCGTGTTGAACGCGGGTGACGTGTTCTGGACGACCGGGGCCCACAAGGAGTGGGCTCGCCTCGATGCCGATATCGATTGGGACCGCACGTTCACCGAGGCGTACATCGTTCTCAACCCCGACTCCTCGGTCGCCGAGTACACCGAGGCGGATTGCAATCTCGACGCCTCCGAGGTGGCGGCCTACGCCGAAGTCGCCGAGCAGATGTTCGGACAGGAAATCATCTACATCGAGTATTCGGGGACGCTCGGCGACCCTGATATCGTCCAGGCGGCGACCGAGGCAGTCGAGGATGCGACGGTGTTCTACGGCGGTGGCGTCGGCGACTACGACGCCGCCTACGAGATGGGGCAGTGTGCCGACACCGTCATCGTCGGCGATTTGGTCCACGACGAGGGCGTCGACGCGGTTCGGGAGACCGTTCGGGGGGCCAAAGACGGTAGCGCCGAACGGAGCGACGGCGCTTGAAGCGTCCGTCTTCTCGCAGTCGTGTCTTCGACGGGTCACGAACGGACTTATCATCTTTGCGGCAAAACGGCCTGTATCGATGAGCGTCATCGCCGAGTACGCGGTCCGGTCCGACGAACTCGCGTTGGGGGAGACTCTCGGTACCGTCTCCGAGGTCGAACTCGACGTCGAGCGGTCGTACGCGACCGAACCGACGAAGCCGATTCTGTTCGTCTGGGCGACCATCGCCGACGGTGCGGCGTTCGATGCGGCGCTGGAATCGGACCCGACGGTCGGCGAGTTCGGGGTGTTGAGCGAGGTCGACGGCGACCGACTGTATCGCATCACCACGACCGACCGAATCGGGGTGGCGCTGTATCCGGCGTGGGTCGAGCTGGGCGCCGAGCGGCTGGAAGCCCGCTACGCCGACGGGTGGTGGCACGCACGGACGCGGTTTCCCGACCGCGAGGCGCTGTCGGCGTACCGACAGTACCTCGAGGACAACGGCGTCGAGTTTCGTCTCGAACGGATTTACGGGTCGACACAGCGGGACGACGGCGCTCGGGCGCTCACCGAGGAACAGCGGGAAACGCTCGAACTCGCCCACGAACTGGGGTACTTCGACGTTCCACGCTCGGCGACGACGACCGACCTCGCGGCGGAACTCGGCGTCTCCAATCAGGCGGTGTCCGAACGGCTTCGCCGAGGATACGCCCGTCTCGTCGAGGAGACCATCGACTGACCGGACTCCCCGTATCTTTGGAGTCGGTGTGTGGTCGGACCCGGGTTTTGCCTCACATCTCGGTATAACCGTGTATTTATTATGTAGGTGAACGTGTATGTGGTACTGTTGGTCATGACTCTGTATCCCACGGAACAGTGGTTGGACGAATACGGACGCCTGCTCGACGAGAGCGATGCCCTCGATGAACTCGCTGGTAGCTGGGGTCGCGGCTTCAACGGTGACATCATGCTCGTCATCTCCGAGTTACCGCTTGAAGAGACGACGCTCGCTGAACTCCCCGAACAGGCCCTCGCCGGTATCCCGGAGGACGTTCGCGAGGGAATCGGTGACGTGACGCTCGCGGACGCTCCGGAGACGTTCGGCGAGGCGCTGCGGCCGTCGTTGCCCGCACAGGTGCGGGAACTCCTCTATCAACTCGAAGAGAACGTCACCGACGGCACGCTTTATGCCTATATCGGTTTGGAGGGTGGTGACTGCACCGGCGTCGAGGTCGTCGGCAGTCCCGAAGAACACGACGTCGGATTCGAGGTCAGCGCACCTTACAGCACGTGGCGGCAAATCGTCGACGGCCGCCCGGTCGCGTCGGCGCTTCTGACCGGCGACCTCGACGTGACCGGCAACCAGGTCCGACAGGTTCGGTACTCGGCGATGTTCCAACTGCTCGGTCACATCGCTGCCGACGTGGAGACGACTCACCTCTTCGAGGGTGACCGTTCGTCGCCGGCGACGGCGCTCGTCGACGAGGCCGTCCGACAGCCGGCGTTCATCCAGCGAACCGCCGAACGGCAGGTCTCCCGGACGCTGAACCTGCTGTAGACGGACGGCCGCCCGGGTTGTGACCGACCACTGGACGGCTCGTTCCGTGGGCGAGTCGAAAAGTGGGACTTAAAGGGTCGGCCGCCCCACTCGCGGGTATGGAGAACCGTACGTACACGGCGGACGCCGAGCCCGGCGATGAGGTCACTGTCGCCGGCTGGGTCCATGAAATCCGGGACCTCGGTGGCATCGCGTTCCTCATTCTGCGCGACACCTCCGGCCGGATTCAGGTGAAGTTCGAGAAAGACGAGATGGACGACGACCTCGTGGAGACGGGGCTCGGCGCCTCCCGTGAGTCGGTCGTTTCGGTGACCGGCGCCGTCGAGGAGGAGCCTCGCGCGCCGACCGGCGTCGAGGTCACGCCCGAATCGGTCGAGGTAATTTCGGAGGCCGATACGGAACTACCGCTGGACCCCTCCGGGAAGGTCGACGCCGAACTGTCCACGCGCCTCGACAACCGGACGCTGGACCTCCGCCGCGAGGAGGGACAGGCCATCTTCGAGATTCGCGCCGAGGTCATGCGTGCGGTCCGGGAGGCGTTCCGCGAGGCCGACGCCACCGAAATCAACACGCCGAAAATCGTCGCGACGGGAACGGAAGGCGGCACCGAGCTGTTCCCCATCACCTACTTCGGCCAGGAGGCGTTCATGAACCAGAGCCCACAGCTGTTCAAACAGCTCGTCGCCGGTTCGAACCTCGAACGCGTCTTCGAAATCGGCCCCATCTTCCGCGCCGAGGAGCACAACACGCCCCGACACCTCAACGAGGCGACCTCCATCGACTTCGAGGGCGCCTTCTGTGACCACAACGACGCGATGGACGTCTGTGAGTCCGTCGTCGTGTCGGCCTACGAGGCGGTCGCGGAGAACTGCCAGCGGCAACTCGAAGCGCTGGACCTCGAAGCGGAGTTCGAACCGCCTGAGACGCCGTTCCCGCGGCTGAGCTACGAGGAAGCCATCGAGCGCATCAACGCCACCGGCGAACTCGACGAGCAGTTGGTGTGGGGCGACGACCTCCCGACCGAGGGCGAGAAGGCGTTGGGCGACGACGTGGGCGGCCACTACTTCATCACCGACTGGCCCGCCGAAATCAAGCCGTTCTACATCATGGACCACGACGACGGCGAACTGTCGACGGGCTTCGACATGATGCACCCGCGGATGGAACTCGTCTCCGGCGGCCAGCGTGAACACCGCCGTGACCACCTCATCGAAGGGTTCGAACAGCAGGGGCTCGACCCCGAGGCCTTCGAGTACTACACGAAGATGTTCGATTACGGCATGCCGCCCCACGCCGGCTGGGGTCTCGGCGCCGAGCGACTCATCATGACGATGCTGGACCTCTCGAACATTCGAGAGGCCGTACTCTTCCCCCGCGACCGTCAACGTCTGAGCCCGTAGACGACGGCGCGTCTGTCGAATACACCGCTTTTTGCTCCTACTACGGGCCAACGATTACCTCGGGGGCAAAAGCCAGAAGACCGAGCAGTGTCGCGAACACTGCCATCGACGCGATTCGAAAGCCACCTGCCGCCCGTCGTCGCTCCGTCGGCAGGGATTCTGCGATTCCGGACAGCGCCAATCCGACCGCAAAGAAGAGTTCGTGGACCGTCGAGGAATCGCCCAAGACCCCGAAATACACGTACGCACCGGAAAAGAGGAGCGACCCGGCGAACATGACCGCCGCGTTCCATCGACCGGACGGTTCGCTGAGCAGTGTGTCTTCGATTTTGGAGGGCATCGGGCGGGATGTCCGCTCGAATAGGTAAATAACTGGGTATCGGTGGGACCCTCCCTACAACAACAGCACCGCGAGCGCGCCGAGCAGCGTCATCACGATGAGGAAGACGCTGGTTCCCATCGACACCTGAAGGTCGATGGTTTCCGGGCGGCCGCCGTTCGGACGGGTATCGGCTTCGATGCCCGGCAGTCGCTTCGCCGTCGTGTAGGCGAAGTGCTGTGGGTCGCTGCCGACGCGGAGTGCCCCGCTTGCGGCGGCGACGGCGACGCGGTCGACGGCTGCCCACGTCTCGGTGACGGCGACGACGAGCGCGCGGCCGCCGTAGAAGACGGCGGGGTTGAGCACGCGGTCGACATCGGGAATCCACGTCAGCCGCGAGAGGACGTTCTTCAGCGCGAAGAAGCCGACGAAGCCGGCGACGCCCAAGACGACACCTTCGATGACGTGGGGGGTGGTGTAGGTGGTGTACTCTGCCGTCACCACGTCGGTGTACGGCAGGAGTTCGAAGAGGACGCCGGGCAGGAGCCCGAAGGCCAGACAGAGGCTCCCGACCGCCAGCATCGGTGCGGCCTGTCCGATTTTCGCGTCGTCGGGGTCGATACTCGCCGGGCCGTGGAAGAAGACGTAGTAGCCCAACTTGATGAACGACATGAACGTCCCGACGCCGCCGATGATGAGCATCCACCACAGCAGGTCCTCGCCGCCGAGGAACATGCTCTTCGAGCCGATGACGAAGGTGTCCATGCTGTAGTGGGCCTCGGCGATGACGATACCCTTGCTGACGAAGCCGTTGAAGCCCGGAACGCCCGAGATAGCGGCCGCGCCGAACAGATACGAGATGAACGTGACGGGCATCACCTTCCAGAGGCCGCCGACCTCGGTGATGTCCTCGATGCCGGTGCGGTAGATGACGACGCCGATGGACATGAACAGCAGCGCCTTGTACAGGATGTGGTTGAAGACGTGGCCGAAGGCGCCGGCGGTCGCCAAATCGCTCATGATGCCGACGCCGGCGACCATGTAGCCGACCTGCGAGATGATGTGATACGACAGCAGTCGGCGCATGTCCTCCTGTAGCAGCGCCATCGAGGCGCCGAAGACGGCCATCGCCCCGCCCATGTAGGCAATCCAGAGGTTCCCCTCGGGGAACGCCCGGAACATCGCGTAGACCCCGGTCTTCGTCGTGTACACACAGAGGAAGACGCTGGCGGCGATGTGTGGGCTCGGATAGGTGTCCGGCAGCCACGTGTGCAGGCCGATGAAGCCGACGTTGACGCCGATGCCGACGGCCATCAGGATTGGCGCGACGGGGCCGACGACACCGGTGGCCGCGCCGAAGAGGAACGACCCGACCTCGACGTACTGCCAGACGACGGCACCGAGGACGAGCGTGCCGCCGATGCCGTGGGCAAGTGCATACCGGAAGCCCGTCCGGACGGCGCGGCCGCCGTAGTACCAGACCAGAAGGGTGCTGGTGACGGCCATCAGCTCCCAGAAGAACACGAGCGTCAGCCAGTCGCCGGCGAAGACGGCGCCGAGACTCGTTCCGACGTAGCCGAGTGCGGCGGCGGTCTGCTTGCCGTCGGCCTCGCTCGAATAGGAATACAGCACCGCGGCGGCGCCGATGAGGCCGAAGATGAGCCCCATCAACCGCGAGAAGTCGTCGACCGCATACAGCACCGTCTCGAAGCCGAACAACTGCCCCGCGATGAGCGTACCTTCGGGCACCAACAGGACGCCGACGGCGACGCCGGCGGTGGCGAGGAACCCGACTGCGTGACCGACTTTTCGTGGCGCGACGGCGGCGATTACGGCCGCGATGAGGACCGGAACGAACGGCGGGATGCTCTCTATCATCAGAACGTCACCCCCGCGAGTACCGCCGAGACGATGCCGTCGATGAGTCGCAGGAACACCGCCGCGTGCGGAACGAGACCGAGGACGACCGACCCCGTCATCGCCGCGAGGATGGGGCCGAGCATGAACCACGTGCTCTCGCCGCCGAACCAACCGCTCCGGGTCCACCCGCTCGGCGGCGGGCCGCCGTGGTGGTGTTCGTGGTGATGTTCCTCGGTGTCGTGGTGGTCTTCAGGAGTGTGGTCGTCAGCGTCGTCGCCTTCGTCCCCCTCGTCGACGGTGTGGTCGCTGGGGTTCTGGTCGACGGCGTACTCGCCGTCGACGAGCGGTGCGGGTTCGCTGTAATCGCGTTTTTCCGAACTGCCGCTGAAGTCCGGCCGACCGAGTTCCTCGGGGTCGACGTCGAGGTCGTCTTCCTCGTCGTCCTCGTCTTCGGGACGGCCGCCGTCCGTCTGTGCCAGCGAGGAACGGCCCGCGCCGCCGAGGGGGTTCTCGACGAGCGGTTTGGCGTCGTGGGCGTCCTCGCTCTCGAAGAACGCCTGATAGACGACCGGCCAGAAGTACGCGATGTTGAGGATACCCGAGAGCAACAGCGCGCCGGCGAAGACGTAGTTGCCGACGGAGACGGTGCCGACGAGCAGGTAGAACTTGCTGACGAAG
This sequence comes from Natronomonas sp. CBA1123, assembly GCF_009741925.1. Taxonomy (GTDB): domain Archaea; phylum Halobacteriota; class Halobacteria; order Halobacteriales; family Haloarculaceae; genus Natronomonas. The sequence goes on along the minus strand of NZ_WPCC01000014.1, from coordinate 38,877 downwards.
CCGGCGACCAGCGGAATGCCGGCCATCCCCGCGGCGGCGACGGCGAAGGCCGCCATCGTCAGCGGCATCCGCTTGCCGATACCGGCCATGTCGCTGATGTCGTCGGTGTGGGTTTCGACGTGGATGATGCCCGCACAGAAGAACAGGGTGAGTTTCATGAACGCGTGGGCGGGGATGTGCAGCAAGCCGCCGGTGATGGCGTCGGGGTGGAGTATCGACAACCCGAGGACGATGTAGGAGAGTTGACTCACCGTCGAGTACGCCAGTCGGCGCTTGAGGTTGTCTTTCCGGAGTGCGATGACGCTCGCGGCGACGAGCGTGATGGCGGCAACCGATCCCAAGGCGAGGCCGACCCCGAGGTCCGCGACGGCTTCGGGGCCGTACACGTCGAGGACGACCCGCGAGATGCCGAAGACGCCCGACTTGACGACGGCGACGGCGTGGAGCAGTCCCGAGACGGGCGTCGGCGCGACCATCGCGTCGGGGAGCCACGAGTGTAGCGGCATCAGACCGGCCTTGACGCCGAATCCGGCCGCGAGCAGGGCAAACGCGCCCCGTGCCAGCGTCGGGTCGGCGGTCGCGAGTGCGTCGATGCCGCCCGGCGTGAACGCGACGGTGCCGGCCAGCCAGTAGACGGCGGCCGTCCCGGCCAACACGGCGACGCCGCCGCCGAACGTGTAGGCGAGGTACTTCCGGCCGGCTTTGCGAGCCTCCTCGGTTTCGTCGTGGGCGACGAGCGGGTACGTCGCCGCGGTCAGCACTTCGTAGAAGACGAACAACACGAGCAGGTTCGAGGCGAAGGCGATGCCGACGGCGGCGCTGAGACTCATCGCGAACGACGCGAAGTACCGTGTCTGGCTGTGTTCGCCCAGTCCGCGCATGTAGCCGATGCTGTACAGCGACGTGATTATCCACAGCAAGCTCGCGAGCGTCCCGAACAGCAGTCCCAAGGCGTCCGCGCGCAACTCGAAGGGAATGTCGATGACGAACGACCCCAGCGACCAGACGTAGACGTCACCGGCGAGGACGCCGGGAATCATGCTGGCGATGATGCCGAACTTCCCAAACGCGACGGCGAGCGTCACGCCTTCCCGGACGTTGGGGCGACGGTGTGCCGCGAGGATGGCGAACGTTCCGACGACGGATATCAGGACGGCCGCGATGGGCCGTGGGTCTACGACTTCAGTCATTGGGAGAACACCTCGGTGAGAACGGGGTCGAGAAGCGTCTCGAAGCCACTCGTCGCGAAGCCGAGGGCGACGACGACGAGCGCGGTGAGAACGACGACCGCGACCATGCCGACCGAGACGGAGTCGGGGACGCGGCTGTCGACCCGGTCGGCCGTCTCATCCTCGTCGCCACCGTCGGTGACGGCTTCACCCGGTGCCGGCGTTGCTGCGGTGCCGGGGTCGGCGAAGTACAGTCGTTCGAGCAGGCGGGCGACGTACACCAGCGTGAACAGCGTGCTGAGGAAGACGACGACCGCGACGGGCCACGCTTCCGCACGCACCGCGCCCAGGGCGACGTACCACTTCCCGAGGAAGCCGATGGATGGCGGAACGCCGACGAGCGCGAACCCGAGGACGCCCAGTGCGGCCGCGACGACCGGCGAGCGGTAGCCGAGGCGGGCGTAGTCGTCGACCGTCCGGGCGCCGTGTCGCGCCGCGAGGATGGCGGCCGCAGCGAAGAGGCCGCCCTTCATCAATCCGTGGCCGACGAGGTGGATGACGCCACCGAGGACCGAGTCGGGCGTCGCAAGTGCGAAGGCGGCGACGACGAGGCCGAACTGTGCGACCGAGGAGTAGGCGAACATCCGCTTGACCTCCGATTGGACGGCCGCGAGGGCGCTGCCGGCGAGGATGCTGACCGTCGCCAGCGCGAGCAAGCCGTCCTGTGCGAGTGGCACGGCATCGAAGAAGTCGACGGTGAACACCGTCAGCACGACCCGACCGAGGGCGTAGGCGTACACCGTCGACGCCAACGCGGCGATGAAGACGGTCACCGTATCTGGCGCGTAGGTGTACGCGTCCGGTTGCCACGTGTGAAGCGGGAAGATGGCGGCTTTCAGTCCCAGCCCGACGGCGATGAAGCCGAACGACGCGAGGACCACGCGAGAGCCGCCCGGCGTGGTGTAAATCTCCGCGAGTCGCACCGAGAGGTCGACCATGTTGAGCGTCCCCGTCGAGATGAGCGCATAGCCGACGCCGATGAGGAACAGCGAGGCGCCGGTCGTTCCCAACAGCAGGTACTTCAGTGCCGCGATGGCCGACTCCCCGGAGCGGTCGGCGGCGACGAGTGCGTACGTCGCGATGCCCGTGATTTCGAGGAAGACGAACATGTTGAACAGGTCGCCGGTAATCGAGATGCCCATCAGGCCACCGACACACAGCAGGTAGGCGCTGTAGAAACTGTTGCGACGTGGGCCGGCGCTGCGGGCGAAGGCGAGGACGCCGAGGGAGACGACGGCAACGAGCGCGACGATGGGTGCCGAGAGGCCGTCACCGACCAACTCGATGCCGTACGGCGCGGGGTAGCCGCCGACCTCGTGGACGAGACGCCCGTCGAGATACACCGACCGAAGCAGTACGGCGGCCAGTCCGGTCTCGATGAGGGCGGCGACGGTTGCGACGGGCCAGCCGGTTTCGGTACTCCAGAGGCTCAACAGTAGCGGCGCGACGGCCGCGACGATGGGCACCGCGATGAGCAGCGGGAGGACGATATCAGTCATCGGACACCTCCCGGAGGACGGCCTCGTCGAGGGTGCCGTACTCCCCGTAGATGCGGACGATGAGCGCCAAGGCGACGGCGGTGAGACTGACACCGACGACGATGGCGGTCAGGACGATGACGTGTGGCAGCGGACTGACGTAGGGGCCCCCGCCGCCCTCCGAGTGGACGATGGGGACGGAGCCGTCGACGACGTACGCCGAGGCGATGAAAAACAGGAAGACTGCGCTCTGGAACAGGTTCAACCCGATGACCTTCTTGACGAGGTTGGCGTTGGCTATCATCATGTAAATCCCGGTGACCATCAGCAGGATGAACGCCGCGTAGGCCCACCGAGTGGCGAGTAACTCTATCATTCCACGTCACCTCCGGGGCCGGCGGCCGTCAGGAAGAACAGCCCCATGATGACGCCGGCGACGATGAGCGCGATGCCGCCGATTTCGACGGCTTCGATGCCGTATTTGGCAGCGTCTTCCAGCGGGTACCGCGTGTACTCAAGGAACGCACCGCCCAGGACGACGCTTCCGAGGCCGATGGCGGCGAAGACGAGCAACCCGAGGCTCGCGACGAGCGTCACCGCCTTCGTGCCGAGCCACCGGCGGGTCGGGTCGATGCCGAAGGCGAAGGCGAGCATCAACACGACGACGCCGACCAAGGCGCCGCCCTGGAATCCGCCGCCCGGCGAATCGGCGCCGTGGAAGGTGATGTACAGTCCGAACGTGAGCACGAACGGCGTCACGACGCGGACGGTGCTCATGATGACCTCGCTTTCGGTGTAGGCGCGCCGTTGTGCCGGGAACGTCTCCTCTTCGGCTTCGGCTGTCTCGCTTTCCCGAGACTCCTCCGGAATCTCGCTGTCTTCGTCCGTGTCGCTCATGTGAACACCTCCCGTCGCAGGACGACGAGAACCGCCACTCCGGCGGCGAAGACGACGGTCGCCTCGCCGAAGGTGTCGAACCCACGGTAGGCCGCCAGCACGGCCGTGACGGTGTTCTCGACGCCGGTTTCGGCGTACGACTGTGTGAGGTAGTGGCCGGTGACCGCGTCGTAACTGAGAATCGGCGAGTTCGGGTCGCCGACGGCCGGCAGGTCGGGCAGCGTCAACCCGAAGACGACGGCGAGGGCGCCGCAGGCCAGCGCTGCTCGCGGGTCCAAGCGCTCGAAAGTCCGCTCGCCGCCCGGTCGAACCGTCTTCACGATGGTCAAAAGCAACAGGATAGTCGTCACGCCGGCGCCGATGACGGCTTCGGTGAGTCCCACGTCCGGCGCCAACAGCAGCGTGTACAGCAGTGCCATCCCGAGGCTGTAGGCGGCGAAGACGATGATGGCCGCGAGTACGTCCCGCAGCAGCGCCGTCGCGATGCCTGTCAGGATGACGAAGATGACCAACGCGTAGGCGACGTACTCCATCATCGGTCTTCCCTCCAGGGTTCGATGTCCTGTTCGTGTGCGGCGCGGGCGACCGCGTGGGCGGCCGTCGGGTTCGTGATGAAGATGAACACCAACAGGAGCACGGTCTTGAGGGTCGATATCTCCAGTCCGAGCGTGAGTGCGACGGCGACGAGCGTCAGGCCCGCACCGAGAGTGTCGGCCTGACTGGCAGTGTGGGCACGGGAGTAGATGTCCGGCAGGCGGATGACGCCGACTGCGGCGACGAGCGTGAAGAACAGCCCGCCGCCGAGGAAGATGATGACGGCGATTTCGGTCGGCGTCACGTCACATCACCCCTCCACGCTCGACGGTGAACTTCGAGATGGCGACGGCCATCAGGAAGTTCAACAGCGCGTACACCAGTGCGATGTCGAGGAAGTACGGTACGTCCAAGGCGGCCGACAACAGCGCGAGGATGACGACGGTGTTCGTTCCGATGACGTTCACCGCCAACACGCGGTCCTGCATCGTCGGTCCCCGAACGGCTCGATACAGCACTACGATGACGAGGACGACGAACACCGCGGCGGCGCCCAGCAAGATGTCGTTGACCATCAGTCCTCCTCACCTCCGTTCTCGGTGACCGTATCGAGTATTCGGCAGTCGTCGCGCTCCCGCGGCGTCGAAATGCCGGCGGCATCCCGGCCGTAAAAGACGAACCGGACGGCCCGTTCGAGCGACCCGTCGAACAGTCCCTCTCGGGCGGCCGGGATGAGCGAGTGGACCATGAAGTCCTGTCCGCGAACTCGGACGGTGAGCGTTCCCGGCGTGAGCGTGATGCTGTTTGCCAGCGTCGTCACCGGCATCCCGCCCCAGACGGCCGAGCGAACCTCGACCGTCCGCGGTTCGATGGGCATCTTCGGATGCAGGACGACGTACGCCACGAGGAGGTTCGAGACGACGATTTCGTAGACGAGATACGGGACGAAGATGGCGAGTCGAACGAGCCGTTTGGCGATGACGCCGAGGCGCATCCGGTCGCTGAACGCGATGCGGTGCAACAGGGCGGCGACGACCGTCGCCGAAACGACGCCGGTAACGAGGTCGAACCCCGAGAGTGTGAATCCGCTGAGGAGTTGATAGAACAGAAACGAGACGCCGAACAGCGTGGCGAACTGCAGCAGGCCACCGCGTCGGAGGAGTTGGCCACGACGGGTCGGCCGGTCGACCGGCGCCTCCTCGACCGTCAGCCCCGCCTCGACGAGGGCGACCTGCAGGGGGCGTAACAGGGGAACGTTGCCGCCGGGGCTGTACTCCGGGTCGACGACGACGCGCTCGACGCCGTGGCTTCGGGCGTAGTCGGTGAGAACGCGAGCGTAATCGTCGGGGCCGAAGAGGTACTCGTCGGCGCCGACGACGGCCGTCTCGATACGGAGGTCGGCCGCCTCGTCGCCGGCGTCTTCCTCCGCCCAGACGGTCGCCCGTTCGAGCAGTTCCTCGAGTTCGGCTTTTCCGTCGGCGCTCACGTCCCCGATGGCGCTGGATGCCAGCGGTGCGACGAAGTGTATCTCGCCCGAGGCCGCGAGCGCTTCGCGGACCGCGTAGGCGACGGTGTTCCGCAGCGTGACGGACTCGCCGACCGGAACGAGAATCGCCTCGTCGACGGCTTGGTCTGGTGGCTCCTCAGGCACGGCTAGTCACTGTGTTGGGTGTTCTGGCAGCCACACCAAAACGGTTGTTCTTCCGGCCGGCGGGTTCCGACGGCGGCGCGTGCCGAAATCCGTCGAGCAAGTCTTAAAACGGCGCGTCACGGAAGCCATCTCATGACAGACGCGGCGTTCGTTCCGGGCCACGTGACCGCCTTTTTCAGTGCCCACCCGGACGACGACCCGACGAAAGCCGGCTCCCGAGGAGCGGGCGTCGCCCTCGCCGACGGCGTGACCGTGCGACTCGAAGCCGGTGATGGGCTCGAACTCAACGGTGAGGAACTCGAAATCGAGGCCGTCGACCGGGTGTTGGGGGCCCTCCGGGCCAACGCCCGCGTCGTCGCCGAAACCGACCTCCCGCTCGGTTCGGGATTCGGGGTCTCCGGCGCGCTCGCCCTCGGTACCGCACTCGTCGCCAACCGTGTGTTCGACCGCCAACTGTCGGAGAACGAACTCGTCACCATCGCTCACGGCGCGGAGGTACAGGCTGGGACGGGACTCGGCGACGTGGTCGGACAGGCTCGCGGGGGGTTCCCGGTTCGACTGGAACCGGGCGCGCCGGCCCACGGCGCGATGGACGGCATCCCCGACCGCCGGCAAATCGAGTACGTCACCTTCGGTGAACTGTCGACCGAGGACGTCCTCGGTGGCGACACCGAGGAGCTGTCCGCGGCGGGCAAGCAGGCGCTGTCGCAACTCGTCGCCGAACCGACGCTGGAGACGATGATGGCCGCCTCGCGGCGCTTCGCACGCGAGGCGGACCTCCTGACGCCCCGCCTCGAAGAGGCGATTCGCGACGTTTCGGAGGCCGGCGGCGACGCCTCGATGGCGATGCTCGGGGAGACGGTGTTCGCACTCGACAGCGGGCTCTCGGATGCAGGCTACGACGCCGAGCGATGTGAGGTGTGTCTGCCGGGCGCACACGTTCGGTAACGGGAACACGACGGGTACCTCCAGCCTCCCGACAGCCGTTGCGGTCGGTGGACGGGCCGATGTTTTTGACGCTACCGCCCGTCGGTACGCACATGCGAGAGGGCGACTCGTGAGACGGGTTCCGTTCACTCGATTACAGGAAGCCGTCTTCCACATCGAGCGAGCCTACACGCCGTTGAACATACAGGCCGAAGCCACGACGACGGCGCGACTCGACGCCGAACGGCTCGCGACGGCCGCCAGACGGGCCTGCGAAGCCTACCCGGTAGTGAAGGGTCGCCGCCGTCGGGACGACAGCGGTCCGACGGACTACGCCTGGGTGATTCCCGACGGGCCCGCCGACGTTCCCCTCGAAACCGTTGACTCGGACGACGCCGACCTCGGTGGGCTCCGACGGCGATTCTACGGCCGGCGATTCGACCTCGAACGGGAGCTTCCCATCCGGTTGCTGGTGGTTCGCGGCGGTGGCACCGACGGCGGCGACCGGCTCTGTGTCTGTGCCAGCCACGTCTCGATGGACGGCGTCGGCGCACTCCGAGTGCTGTACGCGCTGCTCGTCGCGTATCGCGGTGACGACCCGACCCCGCACCCCGTCGAGAAGTCGCCCCGAGAGATGATTCGGACGATTCGGCCCACCGACCCGAGGCGCCGCCTTCGGTCGATGGGTGCCGCCGCCCGGCGACTCAGCTATCTCTTCGACCCACCTGCGAGGCTCTCCGCGGGGGATTCGAGTTCCGTCGAATGGCGATTCGCCCACAGACACCTCGATGCCGACCTGACGCGTCGCCTCATCGGCGGGGGACCGGAGGAATCCACGGTCAACGACCTGCTCCTTGCGGCCCTGCATCTCACTATCGACCGATGGAACGCTTCCGCCCCCGACGGGCCGGACAAAATCGGTCTCATGATGCCGGTGAACGTCCGCCCCCAAGAGCGATTCTACGACGGTGTCGGGCTGTACACCCTCTTCGATAGCGTCACCACCGACGCCTCGCATCGTCGGGACGTGGCGAGGACCCTCTCGCGAGTGACCGAACAGACGCGTCACACCAAACGGAGCGACCGACCGCTGGGGTATCTCGAATGGTGGCACCTCGCCTCGGCGACGCTGCCGCTTTCGGTCCGAAAGCGACTTCCCCGACTGCTCGATGGCCCCGGCGAACGCCTGCTGGATACGGCGGTGCTGTCGAACCTCGGTCGGATTCCCGACCTGCCGGCGCTGCCCGAGGGGACGTTCGAACAGTTGTGGTTCACGCCGCCGTGTTGGCCGCCGACGCCGGTCAGTATCGGCGTCGCGACCGTCGGGAACAGACTCCACCTCGGGTTCCGGTACATCCGCTCGGGGTTCGACGCTGCGGCCGCCGAGTCGTTCGCGGACCGCTTCTGTGAGCAGTTGCGCGCGACGGTCCGAGACACCACCGGCGGCTGACGACAGAAGACATTTGTAACCGGGTCCGAAACGAAAATCGATGTCCCTCCACGCGTCCGCCGAACGGTTTCGCCCCGTCTCGGTTCCTGTTTCGCTGTTCGCCCTCGTCGTGGCGGCACTCCTGTTCGTGCCACCGCTGGTGTTGGGCGAGGCGACGTTCAGAACGTACGCAATCGCGACTGCGGTGTTCATTCTCGCCGTCTCGTCGGTGTTCCCCTACGCCGTCGTCGTTGCCGTCGGAACGCTGCCGTTGTTATATCTGGGTCTCGGCACCTTCGCGTCACCGACGACGCTTCCGGCCGCCGACGAACCCCTGTCGACGACGGCAGCCATCCGACACGTCGTCGCGGGCGTCGCCTACGTCCTCGCGGCTGCCGTCGTCGGCGCCCTCGGTTTCGGCGCCGACTTCGCGGTGTCGAGGGGTTCCTCGCCGTCTCTCATGCCGTCGCTGTTAATCGTCGGCGGAGTCGTCGTCGCGAGCGCCTTCGTCGGGCTTCAACTGTGGCGCTACGACGGCGAGGGGACCTTCGACTGGCGGACGGTCGCAACGACGGTCGTCCTCGGTGGTCTCCTCGCGTTTTCGCCGTCCGTCGCCCTCTGGGTGTTCGAGGGCGCGCCGGTCTGAGCGCCGAACGGGAGCCTTTTATCGGCCCGTCGCCCACCCATTCGCATGACCGGTCCGGAGATTCCGGAGTCACACCCCCGATACGAGTCGCTTTTGACGCGACACCGTATCGAGGAGGGGGTCGACCTCGGCATCACGTCCAGACAGGGACTCATCGCACAGGGTCGCGGCGAGGCCTTCGACTACCTCCTCGGCGAGGAGACGATTCCCAGCGCCGACGACGCCGAACGCGTCGCGGCGGCGTACCTCCTGCGCGCTGACCACGCCGTCCTCTCTATCAACGGCAACGTCGCAGCGCTGGCTCCTAGCGAGATGGTCGAACTCGCCGAATCAACGGGTGCGGCTCTGGAAGTGAACCTGTTCAACCGAACCGAAGAGCGGATGGGGCGAATCGCCGACCACCTCCGCGAACACGGCGCCGAGGAGGTTCTCGGATTGACGGCCGACGGCCGGATTCCCGGGCTGGACCACGAGCGGGCGAAGGTCGACGCCGACGGTATCGGCAGCGCCGACGTGGTCCTCGTCCCGCTGGAGGACGGCGACCGTGCGGAGGCCCTCGCGGAGATGGGCAAGACCGAACTCGTCGTCGACCTCAACCCGATGTCGCGGTCGGCCAAGTCGGCGACGGTTCCCATCATCGACAATCTCATCCGCGCCGTGCCGAACATCACCGCCCACGCTCGTGACCTCGCAGCTGCGAGCGCGGACGAACTCGACGCTATCATCGAGAACTTCGACCGCGAGGTGGCACTCGAAGCGGCGGAACGGCGCATTCGAGCGGTCGACGAGTAGGAACCGAGGCGAGAGCCGTTCTACCCAGCGAATCGACACGTGTCGTGCGTGCGTCTGACGTAGTGTTTTGTGTCAGGAGACTCTAGACGTTCCCATGGCTAGCCTCACGGAGGTCTACAAGGGAGGCAACGGGGCCGGCCTCCGGCGGCTGTACGCCGGTGTCGCGCTGTTCGGGGTCGGCGCGGTCCTACTCGTTGCTGGTATCGTCATCGCAGCCACCGGCGTCGGCAGCCGTTTCGGCTTCGATATGTTCGAGGCCCGTCGAATCGCCGGCGTCCTCGGCGGCCTCGGGCTGCCGGCGGTGCTGCTCGGAACCATGACCGTCCTGCCGCGGTCCTCGCGGAAGGTTCGCGTCGCGGCCTTCGCCGGAGCGGCCGTCAGCGCCGCCGGCGTCGTCCTGTTCAACGGCGCCTACCCCGTCGATTGGGTCGGCGGCTCCGGGGACACGTCGATGACGCTCGTCGTCGCCACGGTGTACTTCTTCGGGACGCTCGTCACCTCGTGGTGTCTGTTCACCGCCGTCGCGAACTTCAAGGCGCGCAACGACCCCGGCGGCACCGTCAAACTCGAAATCACGAAAGAGGGCGAGACGAAGGTCGTCGAGGTGTCCAACGACCGCTTGAAAGGGACGCTCGGCGGCATCGGCCTGCTCGGCGGCACGCCCGACGGCAACGTCGAAACCCAGACGAACCACGCCGAGGAGTCCACCGGCAGTACGACCCACGACGATGGCGCGACGGTAACCCACGCGAACACGAGCACGCGGTCGAACGCCTCGAACGCGTCGACGCGGTCCCGAAACGACGGCTTCGGTAATTCGAGCGCCGGCGTAACCGATGGCGGGTCGACGACGACCGACTCCGTCAGCACGCCGCAATCGACGACCGATGACGCCGAGTTCCTCGACGACGAACCCTCGGCGCCCGTCGGCGACACCTACTGCGGCAACTGCAAGCACTTCCGGTACGTCCGTACCGACGACGGCATGGTGCCGTACTGCGGCCTCCACAGCGAGCAGATGGACGATATGGACGCCTGCGAGCAGTGGACGCGGAACACGAACCGCTAATTCAACGTCTCCTTCATCCGTTTCCAGTGGCTTCCCTTCCAGAACAGTTGCCCACACTCCCGACAGCGCCAGCAGTCGGTGTCGTCGGGGTCGGGTGCGTACTCCGGTGTCTCCTCGGTGGCGTCGACCGCGAGGAGCGAACCGTTACACCGACCACACCGGGTCGGGGTTTCGGCGACGGCCAACTCGACGCCCGCCTCGCGTAACTCGGCCAGCTGGTCCTCGATGTTCCGTTTCGTGAGGAGTATCGAGGACTCAGCCTGCCCGGCCAACGACACGTCGCGGGTGAGAAGCGTCCTGTTTTCCTCGGTCACGATATCGAGGATGCGGTCGTCGGCCTCGACGCCGCGGTCGCCGGCGTAGGCCGCGTCGTAGCCGCACAGTCGCAGGTAGACGGCGAGTTTCCCGAGCATCACGTCGAGCAACAGCCGGTCCGACTCGGGGTGAAACGACGACTCCTGTCCGCTCACAGCCCTAGGAACTCCCGGACGCCGTCGGCGTCTCGGGTGTTGAGCACGTCGTCGGCTTCGGCCCACCCGCGCCGGGCCGTGTGGACGCCGTAGCGAATCGAGTCGTAGGCGCCGGGGCGGTGGGCGTCAGTGTCGATGGCGATGGTCGCGCCGGCTTCGATTGCGACTTTGACGTTGCTCGAACGGAGGTCGAGGCGGTGTGGGTCGGCGTTGATTTCGAGGGCGGTCCCGCTGTCGGCGGCGGCGTCGGCGACCCGCTCGATGTCGAGGTCGAGTCCCGGCCGCTGGTTCAACAACCGACCCGTGGGGTGGCCGACGATGTCGACTTCGGGGTGTTCGATGGCGGTGACGATACGGTCGGTACCGTCGCCGTCGAGGCCGCTGTGGGGAGAGGCGACGACGCAGTCCAACTCGGCGAGTACGTCCTCGCCGACCGAGACACTGCCGTCGGCGCCGATGTTGGCCTCGACGCCGGCGAAGACGTCGATGTCGACTGTGTCGTCGACGGCGCGGATTTCTCCGATTTGGTCCCGCAGTTCCTCGTCGGTCAGACCGACGCCGCCGACCATCCCCGGCCCGGTGGCGTGGTCGGCGACGGAGATGTAGTCGTGACCGAAGTCGGCGGCGGCGTCGGCCATCGCCTCGATGGTCGTCTCGCCGTCGGAGTGCTCCGTATGGAGGTGGAGGTCGCCGCGAACATCGTCGGTCGTGAGCAGGTCGGGCAGCTCGCCGGCCGCGGCGGCATCGACCTCTCCCCGATTCTCCCGTAACTCGGGAGCCATCCACGCCATGTCGAGTGCGTCGTAGACGCCCTCTTCGGTTTCGCCGGCGACGCGTTCGCCGACGCGTTGTCCGGCATCGGGGTCGTCGACCTCGCTCACGTCGAAGACGCCGTACTCGTTGACTTTCAATCCCATGTCGATGGCGCGGTTCCGGACGGCGACGTTGTGGTCCTTGCTGCCGGTGAAATACTGGAGGGCGGCGCCGAACTCCTCGTCGACGACGACGCGCAAATCGACTCGCATGTCGTTCTTTCGGACCGATGCCTTGCTCGTGCCGGCCTCGATGACCGTGCCGGCTTCCTCCCAGGATTCGAACGCCTCGATGACCGCGTCGGCGTCGCCCGACCCGACGAGAACGTCGATGTCGCCGATGGTGGGCCGCCAGCGGCGCAGCGACCCCGCCACGTCGACGCGCTCGACGGCATCGAGGCTCTCGAAGAACGCCAACACCCGGTCGGCGACGGGACGGGCCTCTCCGAGAAGACTTCGCGCTCTGGATTCGCGGGCGAACGGAATCGCCTCGAGGATGTTCTCCTCGGTCTTGGCGCCGAACCCCTTTACATCCTGTATCTCGCCGGCCTCGGCGGCGGCTTCGAGGTCCTCTAAGGTTTCCACGCCGAGGGCGTCGTACAGCGCCTTGACGGTCTTGGGGCCGACGCCCTCGACGGCGGTGAGTGCGTCCATCTCGACGGGCAGGCCTTCGCGGAGCTCCTCCAACTCCTCGATTTCGCCGGTGTCGAGGTACTCGACGATTTTCGAGGCGATGGCGTCGCCCACGTCCTCGATTTCCTTGATGGCTTCCTCGCCGCCCTCCTCGCGAAGCGCCTCGACGGCGACGGTGTGGCCTCGGACGCTGTCGGCTGCTCGGCGGTAGCTGTTCGGCTTGTAGTCGACGTCGCGGGCGTCGAGGTGGTCGGCGAACTCCTCTAGCAGCGCCGCGATTTCGGCGTTCCTGCTCATGGCTGTGGTTATCGCACCGCCGGTCCGTCGTCGTCATGGCCCATCGCCTGCTTCAGGAAGTCCATCCACCGTTTCGTGTCGGCGGCTTCCTGTCGCTTCGCCTCGGCTTCGACGCTTCCCGCATTGAGGTTCTCTAGGGCCTCCAGTGCCCGGTCGATACCGATGATGGCGTCGGCCAACTCCTCGCCCGCCTCGAAACTGATTTCGCCCTCCTCGATTCGCTCCTTCCGTTCGAGGCGCTCCCGCCGGAGATTTCGCTTTGCCTGCTCGACGCGGTCGCGCTCGCCGGGCGGCACCGAATCGAGCCGCTTGATTTCGAAGACGAACGACTGCAGTTCGACTTCATCGCCCTGCACGTCGATGCGGTCGGGGATGTCGACGCCGAGCGTCGCGCTCTCGCGACCGATGCGTTCGAGGAGCTGTTTCCGCTCGTACTCCTGCACGTCTCGACGTGGGAGTTGGAGGGGCAAATAACAATCGCTGACACCGGATGTCTTCGTTGAGTCTTTGATTACTGCGGTGAGAGCAGTATCTCCGACACCCTCGAAGTCGTCCCGACTCGTCCGCCAAGGACAGCACAGTACCGCAACCCCTGGCTTCCCCAACCGCCTCCCTCACCCTCGCGCGTTTTTGTACGCCGGACAACGAAGTTCGGCCGGGAGCGAGTGGCCGCCGGAGGCGGCCCTCGCGACCCGGGGAAGGGCAGGGTTACAGCGGGTCGAACAGCGACATCCTTGGTGGACTGAAAGGGCGAGGCGCGGTGGCGCCGAAGGAGCGCCGCTGCTCGGGCACTACCCGAACGAAGTGAGGGTATCCCGAGCAGCGACCGCCACCGCGCCGAGGGCTTTCGTGGTCGTGTTGTTCTCGTTCCCACGCTCGGTTCACACAACAACACACGTCCCTAGTATCGACGGGTACACAAGCGACGAGTGCCGACCGGCGGTATGAGCGAACTCAGCGTCGAGCCGGTCGAGTCGGTCGACGAATCCGAGTTACCGGTCGGCGTCGACGCCCCGGATACGTCCTCTACGGCGGGAAAGGCGGCGTCGGCAAGACCACCTGTGCGGCGGCGACGGGGCTGGCCAGCGCCCGCGACGGGACGGCGACGCTGGTGGTCTCGACGGACCCGGCCCACTCGCTTTCGGACACGCTGAACGTCGACATCGGCTCGGAGCCGACGCGAATCAAAGACGACATACCGCTGTACGCGGTCGAAATCGACCCCGAAGCGGCCTCTGAAGGGCCGTTCGTCACCGACAAAGAAGGTCAGGCCGACGCTGAGTTCGACGCCGGCGGTGCCGGCGGCACGGACGGCGCGATGGGCGGTCTCGGTGGTCTCGAAGGGATGCTCGGCGGCGGCGACCATCCGCTGGCCGGCGGTGCGATGCCGGGCGCCGACGAGGCGGCGGCGATGCAACTACTCCTTGAATATCTCGACGACCCGCGATTCGACCGGGTCGTCGTGGACACGGCGCCGACGGGACACACCCTGCGGCTGCTCGAACTCCCGGACGTGATGGATTCGATGGTCGGACGGCTGCTCGCCTTCCGGGAGAAACTGTCGGGGATGGCGGGCAGCCTCGGTGGACTGTTCGGCGGCGGGAGCGACGAGGATATGGAAGAGGGCGTCGACGATTTACGGGAGTTGTCGTCGAAAATCGAGCGCCTCCGGACCGCGCTTCGGGACCCCTCACGGACCGACTTCCGGGTCGTGATGGTGCCCGAGGAGATGAGCGTCGTCGAGAGCGAACGGCTCATCGACCGCCTGGAGGGGTTCGGGATTCCCGTCGGCACCGTCGTCGTCAACCGCGTGAGCGAGGACCTGACCGACGTCGCGGGCTTCGACGAGGAGTGGTTCGTCGCACCGGACACCGAACACTGTGAGTTCTGTCGGCGGCGCTGGGAGGTCCAGCGGTCGGCACTCCAGCGGGCACAGGAACTGTTCCGTGGGCGGGACGTGAAACGAGTGCCGCTGTTCGCCGAGGCGGTGCAGGGCGAGGCGATGTTGGGCGTCGTCGGTTCCTGTCTCGATTAGTCGAGTTGAAACGCCGTCAAGAGGACGGCGATGCCGATGACGGCCCCGAGGGCGGCGAGGACGAGTTCTCCGTCGGCGACGGCACGCGCTGCCTGTCCGAGCAGGAAGAAGCCGACCACGAGACCGCCGATTCTCAGTAGCGTCCCTCGGTCCATGGTCGGGACTCGGAGCGGACGGACAAAGCAGCGTCGCTACGCGATTCGAGTGATACCGACGCCGAGGACCAGCACCAACGCCCCGATGACGCCCTGTAGCGTTGCGTTGACGATGTCACCGTGGAGGACGTTCCGCACCGCGAGGGCGACGAACGCGAGGGCGACGACGACGTGCATTCCGATGACGGCGACGTAGCGGGGTTCCACGCGTAGCCTAACTCCGGCCACTGGCAAAACTATGTCGGCTACCCGGAATTACCACAACTCGAAGGTCGTTTACGTTCGTCCCGGTCGCGCCGCATCTGAGTAGCGCCCCGCGGTCGTCGAGGTAGCCGTAACTGTCGTTGTTCGCGAGCACATCGGATGCGGTCGTCGGGTCGGTGACAGTCGAGGCGTCGACCACCGCGCCTGCGGCGTCGGTGCTGCCGTCGCCGCCGTCGGTGTCGATTGCCGCAAGCACGGCATCTGGCGGGAGGTCGACGGCCCCAGCGAGTGCGAACTCACAGTTCGGGCCGCCGTCGCCGTCGCCGGTGACGGTGACCGTCGTCTCGCCGCCCGACAACAGGACGGCCGGCGGTTCGATGGGGTCCCCCAAGTCGGCGACTTCGGCGGCGACGGCGGCGTGGAACCGCCCCGCTTCGCTGGCCTCCCCTTCGATTCGCGTCGAGAGAACGCACGGTTCGTAGCCGGCTTCACGGACAACGTCGCGGGCGGCGTCGATGGCATCCCGGCCCGAGACGACGATGTGGTTATCCACAGCGGTATCGGTCGCTTTCGTCGGCGCTGCGTCCGCAAGCCACGAGCGAACGTCGCTCCCGACGCCGTATCGCTCCAGCACCGCGAGGGCAACCTCGGGGTCGGTCTCGGTCGGTACTGTCGGGCCGCTGGCGATGACGGCTGGGTCATCGCCGACCACGTCGCTGACCAGCACGCCGACGACGGTAGCTGGAGCGGCAGCAGCCGCGAGACCCCCGCCTTTGATTCGGGAGCAGGCGCGCCGGACCGTGTTTATTTCGTCGATAGATGCGCCGGCGTCGAGTAATCCGTCCGTGACTGTCCGCAGGTTCTCGACGGTGAGTCCCTCGGCGGGCGCACACAGCAGCGCGCTTCCGCCGCCGGCTATCGCGGCGAGCACGAGCGTACGGTCGGTGGCGGCGGCCGCACGCTCCAGTACGGCCGAGGCGCCAGCGACGCTTCCTTCCCCTGGTGAGGGGTGTTCGCCGTTCAGAACAGTCACGCGGTCGGGGTCGGCGGTCCGCTCGTCCGTGACGACGACGCCGCCGGTAAGTTTCTCGCCCAACAGCCCCTCCAGTGCGGCCGCGAGGTGGTCGCTTCCCTTCCCGCCGCCGAGAACGAGAACCTCGTCGTACGCCGAGAGGTCGTACTCGGTGTCTCGGATTGTGAGCGTCTCGCCCTCGAGCCGGCAGTGTCGCTCGACGGCTCGGGTCGGAAGCGACGCCTCGATACCGGCCGTCAGGCAGTCGACAGCGAGTTCGTGGGCCGGCGAGTCGGTCGGCGGGTCGGCGAACGTCACGACGTGTACTTTCGAATCGCCTCGAAGACGCGGTCGCTGACGCGGTCGGGTAGGTAGCTGGCGTAAATCAGCAGTTGGGCGACGCGGCCGACGACGTAGCGTGGTTCGGGGTCCGGGGTCACCGACGCCTCGACGATGGCCTCGGCAACTTCGGCGGGGTGGACCGCGATTGGACTGTCGGCGCCGAACAGCGAGGCGTCCTCCTGGAACTCGTAGAGGTCGGCGTAGGCGTCGGTGCGGTCGAGCCGTCCGAGTTCGTTGTCGACGCGCTCGCGGAAACTCGTCTTCACGGGACCGGGCTGGACGACGCTCACGTCGATGCCGAACGGCTCGACTTCGAGTCGGAGGGAGTCGCTGTACCCCTCCATGGCGTGTTTCGACGCCGAATACGGGCCCATTCCCGGGGTCGCCAGTCGGCCGGCGACCGAGGAGACGTTGACGATGGTACCCTCCTCACGCTCGCGCATGTGCGGCAGCACTTCGCGGACGAGGCGGTGGGGACCGAAGACGTTCACTTCGAACTGCTTTGCGAAGAGGTCGTCGTCGATGTCCTCTATCGGGCCGTGTTGGCCGTAGCCCGCGTTGTTGACCAGCGAGTCGATGCGACCCTCTTCCTCGATGATGCGGTCGACGACGCGCTCACAATCCTCGGGGTCGGTCACGTCGATGGTGCCGATGTCACAGCCCGCCTCGCCCAACTTCTGGATGTCGGCGGGGTTCCGTGCGGTCGCGTACACCTGCCACTCCTCGTCGAGGAAGGCGTACGCCGTCGCCCGGCCGATGCCGGACGAACAGCCGGTGATGAGAACCGTCCGATTGCTCATACGGTTCGCTCGGCGGGGCGGTAGTTAGTCGTTGATATACTGGCGAAGGCTGTCCACAGGCCGCTCGTGGACCGAAACGTCCAACTCCTCGCTCGTGGAACCACGAGACAGTGCCCTCCTACGACGCGGTCCTCTTCGACAGCGACGGCGTGTTGGTCGAACCGCCGAGCGCCGAGACGCAGACGGCGGCCATCCAACAGGCATTCCAGTCGGTCGGCGTCGACGACCCCGACGAGGGGCACGTCCAAGACCTCACGAGCGGCGTCACCAGCGAGGTTCTCGACGACATCGGCGCTGCCTACGACATCGACCCGGTCGCCCTCTGGAACGCTCGCGAACACCACGACGAGCAATCGCAGTTCGAGTCGTTCAGGGCTGGCAACCGAGACCGCTACGACGATACTGCTGCAGTCTCCGAGGTTCCCCGCCCGCGTGGCGTCGTGAGCAACAACCACCACAGCACCATCGAGTTCGTACTGGAGTTCTTCGAGTTCGGAGACGACTTCGACACCTACTACGGCCGCGAGAAAACTGTCGAGAGCCTCGGTCTGAAGAAGCCGAACACTCACTACGTCGAGCGCGCCCTCGACGACTTGGGCGGCGGGTCGGCGCTGTACGTCGGTGACAGCGAAAGCGACGTGCTCGCGGCCCACCGTGCCGGCCTCGATTCGGTGTTTCTGCGCCGGCCACACTGCCGGAGCGTCGACCTCTCCGTGGACCCGACGTACGAACTCGAAACGCTCCACGGCCTCGCGGAGTTGCTCTAACGTTAGACCGTCTCCTTCAGTTCATCAGCGTAGGCGTCGGCCAACCGCGTCGGTTCGGGGAGTTTGTACGCGCCGCCGCAGGCGGCCACGCAGTCAACAGCCGTCTTCGCCGACAGTCGATGCCCCGAGGAGACGTACAGCGGATTGATGTTCGTCGAATCGGGGTACTGTCGGCTCTGGTAGGCGTAGCCGACCGTCTCGCCGGCTGGCGTGTCCGGCATCGAGTCGTCGGCCTCGATTGCGACGCGGGCGCCCTCGGGCAGCGAGTCGACCGACTGCCGCGGTTCCCCACACAGCAGGTTCTTCGCGACGCCGACGGCGGGGGTGTCGAACAGCACGCCGACGTGGGTGGCGATGCCGGCCTCTCGGAAGTGGATGCGACCGCTTCCGTCGAAGACCAGCAGGTCCGGGTCGACATTGAGGTTCTCCAGTGCTGCGACGATGGGGTCGCCCTCACGGAAGGCGAGCAGGCCGGGAATGTAGGGAATCGACAGCGGCGTGACGGCGCTGGTCCGTTCCACCACCTCGTCGCCGCGCAGGACGACGACCGCCGAGACGGCACGCTCGTCGAGGAACGCCTGGTCGACGCCGGCGACGAGAGCCTCACCGGAGGCGATGTCATCGGGGTCGAAGTCGATGTCGTCCTCGAAGACGGCTGCCTCGGCGATGTCCCGCTGGAGGGCCTCCATTTCCGCACGAGACAGCGACGGGTCGGGGAGGAATCGCTCTTCGACGACGTTCATCGGAGGCCGCCGCCACCGCGACCGGGGCCGATGTTCAACTGTCCCGGGCCGCGTCCAACCTCGTGTTTGATGCGGTTGCCGTACCACAGACCGATGACGAGGCCGGTGAGGTGGGCGAAGTGGGCGACGCCGCTGAGCGGGCCGCCGTCGGCGACGAAGAACACGACCGACCCGATGGCGTAGAGGAACGCGAGCGTCCGCATCGAGACGGGAATGAAGAAGAACAGCAGCACCTTCAGGTCCGGCGAGGTCATCGCAAGGACGCCCAGAAGCGCCATCAGCGCGCCGGACGCGCCGAGGACGGCGACCTGCTCGCTGGTGAGCAGTCCGACGCCGACCTGTCCGAGTCCGGCAGCCATCCCGCTGACGAGAAAGAGGATGGTGAACTTCTTCGAGCCGATTTGTCGCTCGACGATAGGGCCGAAGAAGTACAGCACGATGCCGTTGAACAGAATATGTGTTGGATTGACTGGGCTGTGTGAGAAGACCGAAATTACCCACGTCCAAACGTATTCCGGGTGTGCAGTTGTCAGGGTGAATATACTCTGGTGAAGCCTCGGTTGAATTGCGATTACGGCTAGTTGTAGAGCGAAGACGACAACGATGATTCCGAGGAACAAATACGAGACGTTGTTCCGGAAGTAGCCCAACGGCCCGCCGGCACCGGTGTCGAGGCCGAGTTTCCCGAGCGCGCTCGAGGCCGTCCCGCCGCTGTCGTTCACCGAGTCGTCGAACCCGCTGTCGAAGACGTTCTGCGGGTCGTTCCAACTCTCCAGGCCGGGGCAGTTGTGGTTCTCCGGGAGCCGGTGTTCGCTGCAGTAGGTCCCACCACAGTGCCGGCAGTTGTACGGCATGTTTACGTGCTTGCCGCACACGTCGCAGTTCGCCATTACCCGGGTTAGCCGGTCGGCAGGCAAAGTCGTTTGGATGTTGCCCATTCGACACGGCCGCCCCTGCGAGGGTTTATATGTCGAGACGCAGCCAGACGGCGTGGACGCCGTCGCGCCGAGCGACCGCGGATTCCGGCGGTCCGTGAGTCCGAGTAGCCCGCGAGGGCCGCGTTAGAAGTACTCCGCCAGCCGTCGGGCCGCCTCCTCCGCCCGAGGCGTCACGAGTGCAAAGCGGAGCCACTCCGCGCGTGACTCGCCGAAGGCGTCGCCCGGCATCCCTGCGACGCCCGCCTCGTCGATGAGTCGCTCGACGTTCGACAGCGTGCCCGGGTAGCCGTCGAAGCGCGCCATCACGTAGAAACTCCCACGCGGGCGGGTGTACTCGGCGCCGGCTTCCTCTAAGGCGGCACAGAAGGCGTCGATGCGCTCTTCGAGCATTCGTCTGTTCTGCTCGTAGTACTCCGCTGGCGTCTCCCGGAGCGCCCTCAACACCGCGTACTGGGCGGGTCGAGAACCGGCGACGTTGACGAGCATGTGGCGAGTCCGAACCGCGTCCATCAGCCACTCGGGGAAGACGGCGTAGCCGACGCGGAAGCCCGTAATCGCCATCGACTTCGAGAAGGCGTTGGTGACGACGCTGTTCTCCGACTCGAACTCCAGGACGGAGGCGAAACGTCCCTCGTCGTAGACGAAGTGGTCGTACACCTCGTCGGAGACGAGCAGGGCGTCGTGCTCCTCGGCGATGTCGACCAGTTCGCGTTTCGTCTCCCGGCCGTACACGCCGCCGGTGGGGTTGTTCGGTGAGTTGACGACGATGGCGGCGGTGTCGTCGCTCGCGTTCGCTCGAACCGCTTCCGCGTCGAGGGTTCCGTCGTGGTCGGCGGCGACGTACCGCGGCGTCCCGTCGAGCATCTCGGTTCGTTTGTGGTAGTAGGGGTAGACGGGGTCGGCCAGCAGTACCTCGTCACCGTCCAGTGCCTCTAGCGCGGTCGCCATCGCGAGGTAGTTCGCTTCGCCGGCGCCGTTCGTGATGACGACGCGCTCGACGTCGACACCACGCCGCGCCGCGATTTCCTCACGCAGTTCGGTGAGGCCCTCGCTCGGCGGGTACTGGAAGTCGTCGACCGGCGCGTCGGCGTACTCCCGGAGGCCCTCCCGAAGCGCCTCGGGAGCCTCCCAGTCGGGGTTGCCGGACACCATGTCGACGACATCGCGGTCCGCTTCGGCCGCGTACTCCATGAGATGGAAGAACAGCGGCCGCTCGTAGTCGTCCATACCCCTGCTGTGGACGGCGGCTACGTCGGTTTGTCGCTTTCCACCGCCCGTTTCAAGTCCGCTCGCCGCGAGGAGTCGGGTATGGCAATCGAGGAACGCATCGGAGAGGTTCTCAGGGAGCGCGGCGAGTACGTCGCCACGGCCGAATCCTGTACCGGCGGCCTCATCGGGTCGCTGTTGACCGATGTCCCGGGGTCGAGCGACTACTTCGATAGGTCGGTCGTCACCTACACCTACGACGCGAAACTGGAGGAGTTGGGCGTCCCGCGGGAGATTCTCGACAGCGAAGGGGCGGTCAGCGAACCGGTCGCCGAACAGATGGCCCGCGGCGTCCGCGACGGTGCGGGCGTGACGTGGGGCGTCGCTACCACCGGCATCGCCGGGCCGAGTGGCGGTACCGACGAAAAGCCCGTCGGAACGGTGTATATCGGAATCGCCCACGCTGGCGACTGGGGAACTGGTGAGTCGTGGTGTTCAGTCGAGCGATACGTCTTCGACGGCAGCCGGACGGAAATCAAGCGACAAATCGCCGAACGGGCGCTGGAGGATTTGGCCGACGCCGCCGTCGGCGAGTAGGTTTTTGGTAGCCGAGAGAGACCTATCCGTCGATGGACAAAGAAGGGCACGTCCTGAACGCGATTGCACTCGGCATCGGTCTCGGCTTCATTCTTGAACCGTCCGGGACGATGGAGACGGCACGAACCGTTTTCGCGGTTACAGTCCCGCTATCGCTCGGGGCGCTGTTTCCCGACGTGGACACGGCGTTCGGCAAGCACCGCAAGACACTCCACAACCTCCCCGTACTGTTCGTGTTCCTCGCCTTTCCGGTGGTGTTCGGCAATCTCCAGTACGTCTGGGTCGGTGTTCTCACCCACTACGTCCTCGACATCGTCGGCAGTAAACGCGGTGTCGCGCTGTTCTACCCGCTTTTGAGCGACGAGTACGGCTTCCCAACCGGCGTCACCACCTCCAGTAAGTTCGCCAACGTCGTCACGCTCGTGATTACGGGGCTGGAACTCGCCGTGGCCGCCGCGGTCATCCACGTCCTTCCGCAGTACGTCGACCTGCCGACGGCCGCCGAAATCACGAACGCCGTACTCTAATAGACGCTCACGCCGTCGAAGCGACCCCCGTAGGCGATGTGGTCCGGGTGTGTCGGTTCCGTCCCGGAGAGGAACAGTCGGTCGACTTTCTCCCAGGTGTTCTCGTAGAACAGATGGAGGAACTCCGCGCCACACCGGAGTCGGTGTTCGACGCCGTCCCGATGAAACACCTTCCGTGGTGCCCCGTCCCGAAACGCCTCGGTGAGTTCCGCGGCGGTGTCGAAGGACTCCTCGAAGGCCGTCCACACCTCGCCGACGGTCCCCGGGAGATGGGCGTACGACGACCCGAACGGTGGCAGGTCGAACTCACGCTGTAACTCCCGTGCGCGTTCGTTGTGGTGTTGCCAGTGTTTCGGGTTGTACAGCTCGATGCCGTGTATCTGCTCGGCGTGGGCACGGAGGTCGTGTGACTCCAGACTCACCGTCGCGAACTCGGGGTGGGGTGCGAGGACGGCCGCGTCCTGCCGGTCGAACTCGGCCATCGCGCCCTCGAGGCTGATGAAATCCGGGACGGGGTCGGAGAGCCCGACCGCGAGGACGTGTTTTCGGTTCCGCCAGTCGCCGGTGAACACCTCGCGGGCGGGAACGACGAGCAGTTCGTCGTCGGTGAACCGCTCGGCGCGAGCCTCGATGTCGGGGAGTCGCTTGAAGTGCGGCGCGTACACGATGGCGTCGAGACCCCGTCGTTTCGCGCGCTCGGCGACCTGCTCGTCGAGCACCTTCACGTGGGCGTCGACGCGGAACTCGTCCATACGCCGGCTATCGACGCGGTGCCGTTAGCGGTTCCGATTCGGCGCGAACGCTTTTAGGGCACCGTACCGAGTCCCCGCCTATGTGGGAGTGTGACATCGCTGGCTGTGGGTTCGAAGACGAGACCGTAGAGGAGTTGCTCGTCCATCAGGCGACGGCCCACGACCGCCACCAGTGTGCCGTCTGCGGTACCGTCGTCCCCGACGGATATTTCGGGATTCGACACGCCTTCTCGGAGCACTCGCGGGCGGAGTACCTCCGCCACTACGACGCCGATACCGACGACATCCGCCGCCGGGAGCGAGTGCTCTCGACGGTCGAGGACGAAGCCGATATCGAAACGGTCGTCCAGCGGCTTGGCCTCGACGCCGACGCGAGCTCGGACGTGGGAACCGACGAGTAACGTCCTGTCCGCTGATTGTTGCCGGAGAATAGCGAGTACGGTTTCAGCACTTTCGAGGTGGAGCCCCCAACCTCAAGGAGCGAACGGAGTGAGCGAGTAGGTCGGGGAGGAAACCGACATGGTACGACACAACCGCCACACTATGACCGTTCGACCCCCAAGTCTATAAGTACCGTCGGGTGTTCTCTGAAAACATGGGTGTGCGTCGAACCGCCGTCGTGAAAATCGCCGTTTCCGACGAGCAACGCGACGCACTCCACCGAACCGCCGAGCAATACCTGTACTGCGCGAACCGAACCGCCGACTACTGTTGGTCCGACACCTCCTATACCGAGTGTAAGACCAACAAACGAGAGGTCCGTGACGCGCTCTACTCCGAACTTCGAGAGGAGACAGACCTACAGGCCCAACTTGTCCAAGCCGCTATCAAACGCGCTGTCGAAGCTGTCAAAGCGTGTGTCGAACGGTGGAAAAAGGGACAGCGCGTCTCTCAACCGACGTTCACCGCCGAAACGATGGACTACGACACGCGGAGCGCGACCTTCTACCGGAACAAGGTGTCGCTGGCAACTGTTGAGGGCCGAGTCGAACCGTCGTTCGTTCTCCCGGCAGACAGTCCGACGCCCTACGAGCGGTACGTACTCTCCGAGAACTACGAGTTCCGCGAGAGTACGCTTCGGTACGACGTGGCCACTGACGAGTTCTACCTCAACCTTTCGACGCGGCGAACAGACGGTGACGATGAGGTTTCGGAAGACACCGGGCACCCCGACCAAACGGTCCTCGGTATCGACCTCGGCGTCAATAGCCTCGCTGTGTCCTCAACCGGCACGTTTTGGCAGGGGGACGACTACGACCACTGGTGTCGTGAGTTCGAGAAGCGACGTGGCGAGATGCAACGGCGCGGCACGCAGGCCGCACACAAGGCCCTGCTTCGCCTCGGGAAGCGTGAAGAAGCCTGGCGCAAACAATACATCCACACGGTCGCCAACGAACTCGTCGAGGAAGCCCTCACTCACGACTGCGACGTGATTGCGTTCGAGGATTTAACCGACATTCGAGAGCGGCTTCCACACGCAAAGTGGCACCACGTCTGGGCGTTCCGACGCCTGCTTGAGTACGTCTCCTACAAAGCCCCTGAACAGGAGGTCTCCGTGGAACAGGTCGAGCCGAACCACACATCCCAACGCTGTTCTCGAACGGACTGTGGGTTCACACACGAGAATAACCGCCACGGAGAACACTTTGAGTGCCAGAAGTGTGGGTATGAGGTGAACGCGGACTACAACGGTGCGAAAAATATCGGGCTACGGTACGCTCGAAAGCAGACACACAGACTCCGTTCCTCGCCCAAGCCGGGGAGCGGAGACGCAGAAGTAGACCTGCGTATAAATGGTGGGACGTTGAACGGCGAGAATCACCAGCCGATTGCTGGCGATTGATTGCTGGGAGTCCACATCAAAACCCCACCCTCAAGGACCGAGGCGCGGAGCGCCGAGGGAGTAGGGTGGGGTAGTTTACCGCTCTTCGCTGTCGAGAACGCGAATCTGGTCGCCGCGGACCGTGACCGGAATCGGAACCGTCGCCTCGTACAGTTCGACGGTGACCTGGTCTTTCCCCTCGTCGATGCGCTGGACCTGTGCTTTCTCGCCTTTGAACGGGCCGGCGATGAGTTCGACGATGTCGCCTTCCGCGATGCCTTCGACGTCCGGCTTCGGGCTCAGGAAGTGTTCGACCTCGGTAATCGAGGATTCGCCGGGGACCAGATTGCGGGCGTGAGGAATGTCTTCGAGTGCTCGCTCGATGGCAGCCGGTCCGTCGGCTTCGACCATCACGTAGCTGGTCAGCGAGTCCGGCGCGAGGGCGGCGTGGATATCGGGCTCCTCGCGGCTGATAATCATGTCAGCGACCGTCCGCTCCTGGCTCGCGGTGGTCTTGACTGCGTAAACCGACGACATCAGGGCTCCGGGAACGAACGTCATAATCGCGAAGATGGCGAAGCCGATGAAGCCCACGAGCAGGATGCCGATGCCGGCGATGGTGGACACCTTCGAGAACTCGTCCCACGACGGCGTGCTCGCGAGTTTGAGCACCCGAACGTACGACGAGAGGTCTTTCGGCGTGTTCATGTCCTCCCGTTCCTGCTCAGGGGTTTTCTACCTGTTGGTTGTCGCTACTCGACGTAGTCGATGTCGTCGCCGCCCTCCGCCATCGCGCGCTCGGCTTCGGCCTCGCTCTTGCCGTAAATCTGGGGGCTTTCGACACCTGTCACGACGATCATCGTCTCCATCTTGCCGTCGAACTCGGGATTGACGGAGGCGCCCCAGATGATACGTGCGTCGGGGTCGATGCGGTCGTAAATCTCCTCGACGACGCCCTCGGCCTCCTCGATGGACATGTCGGGACCACCGACGACGTTGACGAGGGCGCTGTTGGCGCCGTCGAACTCCACGTCGAGCAGCGGCGACCGGAGCGCCGACCGGATGGAGTCTTGGGCTTTGTTCTCCGAGTCGCTCTCGCCCAGTCCAATCATGGCGACGCCGCCGTTCTCCATGATGGTCTTCACGTCGGCGAAGTCGACGTTGACGAGTCCGGGCTTGGTGATGAGCTCGGTCATCCCCTTGACGCTGCGCATCAGGACGCGGTCACAGATTTTGAAGGCGTCCTGCAACGGCATGTTCGGCGCGTAATCGAGCAGTCGGTCGTTCGGGATGACGATGACGGTGTCGGCGACGGCACGGAGCCGTTCGAGGCCGGCATCGGCGTTGGCTCGCCGGCGTTCTCCTTCCGCGGTGAACGGAATCGTCACGATGGCGATGGTGAGCGCGCCCTTCTCTTGGGCGGCCTGTGCGACGACCGGTGCGGAACCGGTGCCGGTGCCACCGCCGAGGCCGGCGGTGATGAACACCATATCCGAACCGTCGATGGACTTCGTGATGTCCTCGATGTCCTCTTGGGCGGCCTCTTCGCCGATTTTCGGGACGCTACCGGCGCCGCGACCGCCGGTTCGCTGGCGGCCGATGAGGATTTTCTCGTCGGCTTCGACCTCGGTCGCGAGGTGTTGGGCGTCGGTGTTGGCGGCGACCAGTTTTGCGCCGTGGATGCCGGCCTCGGACATCCGGGTGACGGTGTTGCCGCCGGCGCCGCCGCAGCCGACGACGGTAATCTTCGTTTCGAGGTCCTTGACGACGCTCGCCAGTTCCTCGTCGGTCATCGTTCCCGACCCTTTCACGTCGGCGTCGGTCTCGGCTCCGGTCCCGTTGGAACCGGCCGACGCCGGCTCCCCAGCCGGCGCCTCCCCATCCTCTT
This sequence comes from Natronomonas sp. CBA1123, assembly GCF_009741925.1. Taxonomy (GTDB): domain Archaea; phylum Halobacteriota; class Halobacteria; order Halobacteriales; family Haloarculaceae; genus Natronomonas. Next base: position 12,225 of record NZ_WPCC01000014.1, on the reverse strand, counting down.
CGGCTTCGCCGATAGCGTCCTCGATAATCGAGTCCATTATGCCTGCCGCTGTTGCGCACGCGGATAAAGTATCTTTCCCCGATGTCTGACGCCCGTCGCACGAAATCGACCGATGTTCGGCCTCATGACTCGGTTCAGCCGATAAACCAGTAGCGACGATATAAAACCGGTCGGGTCAGAACTCGAAGCGCTGCTCTCGCGCGCGCCGAACGTCGGCCGGTTCGACCGTCTCGCCGTCGGCTTCGACGCTTTCGCCCGACGAGAGCCGTCCGAACGCCGGCCCTTCCTCGATACCGGCGTCCCGGGCGAGTTCGGGGTCGAACACCGCCCGCGCGGCGAACACCTCGCCGTCGCGTACCTCGACGGTGTCGTACTTCGATTCGAGGACGGCCGCGAGGGACTCGACGATGTTTCGGTAACTGCCGGTTTCGGGCAACGCCACCGGGCCGCCGACGAGTGAGGCCCCCTCCAGCGTCTCGTAGGCGAGTGCGCGCTCGGAGACGGCCTCCAGAACGGCCTCGCGGTCGACGCCGTTGGCCTCCTCGAGCAGTTCTTCGGGGAGTTCCTCGAGGACGTACTCGCCGTCGTAATCGATGGCGGGGGAACCGAACCGGAGGCCATCGTCGATGGCGGTGAGGTCACGCTCCAGTTCTTCGACGAGTTCGAGGGGAACGCCTGTCGTCTCCCGGAGCCACGTCTCTGACACCGAAAGGAAGCCGAGGTCGTCGATGACAGCTTCCAACTCGGGGTGGTCACCGTCGAGGAGCGCGAACTCGGTGCCGCTGGCCCGGAACGCCTTCGCGATGACCGCCTTCGCTTCGCCGGGGTCACCCATGTCGTCGAGCGACCAGTCGGCGGCGATGTGACCGACCGCCCAGTCGGTTTCGGTCAGTATCCGGTCGAACCGGGGTGCGTAGTGGCCGCCGCCGAACCCGACGACGGTTCGTTCGGTTGCGGGGTCGACGCCCCGGAGGTCGAGGATGGCTTCGGCGACGGCCTCGGCGCCGGCCGGGTCGGCCCACTCGTCTTCACCGCTACCCAACTCCACGAACAGCGACGGACAGCCGACGAGACTCGGGCCGTGGTGGGTGCACTCGATACCCACATCGTAGCCCTCGGGGGCGTACTCCGCGAACGACTCACGGACGTGTTTGAGCGCGTTCGGCGCGGCTCGGGCGAGCGAGCCTTCTCCCCCGCCGTACTCGGCGGGGCCGAAGTTACCGGTCGCGTGTGCGGTCAGCAGCGGCCCGGTGTCCCCGGAGTGTCGCGAGGCGAAGACGAGCATGTCGGGGTCGTCGAACGCCGCCGCAGCGCCGTCGAGGTACAGATGGAGGTCCTCGAACGTGCGGAGTTCGGCGCCGTCGGTGCGGTAGTAGGTCCCGCCACCTTTCCCCTCGGAACGGCTTTCGTCTTCGTGTTCGGTCCACTCCTCGCGGTCCAGCAATCGTTCACCGATGTGTTCGGAAGCGCTGTCGGCCCGGGAGACGACGACTGCGAGCATGGGCGGGCTTGGTGACGACCCGGATAAAGGCCGTCGGTGTACTCGATGGGAGGGCCTAAGACCGTTCGCCGACGACGGATTCACAATGGAAATCGATGTCGTCTGGGGGGCCGCCGAGGCCCCGACGGAGTTGAGTGCCTTCGACGCGGCATTGGCCGAAGCCGGCGTCCACAACTACAACCTCCTGCAGTTGTCCTCGGTCGTCCCCGCCGACGCGACGGTCGTCGAGGCGGGTCGGCACGAACAGTCCGCACCGACTGGAACGCCCGTCTCGGTCGTCCTCGCCGAGCGGTCGAGTTCGACCGACGGCGAGACGTTGGCGGCCGGTCTCGGGTGGGCCACTTCGCCCAGCGGCGGCGTGTTCATGGAAGCCACCGGCGACTCCGAAACCGAGGTCCGAGCGGAACTCAGGGCGTCGTTGGCGGGGGCGAAAGAACTCCGGGAGTGGGACTGGCGCGAGGAGACGCTGTGTGTCCGGGGACACACCGTCGAGGACACCGGTTCGGTCGTCGTCGCGGCCGTCTACCCCGGCTTCCGCGTGCCGTGGATTCACGACGAGTGAGGTGTCGAACGGACACGCTTGTATGGGTCCGCCGCGAGGCGGTGGTATGGACGTGTTCGGTCTCATCGGAAACCCGGTCGGTCACTCGCTGTCGCCGCCGATGCACGAGGCGGCCTACGACGCCCTGGAGATGGACGCTCGCTACGTGACGTTCGAGCCATCACGCGATTCGCTGGGTCTCGCCCTCGACGGCGCCAGCGCGCTCGGCGTTCGCGGACTCAACGTCACCATCCCGTTCAAAGAGAACGTGCTGGCGCTCGTCGACCCGGACCCGCTGGCCGAGCGCATCGGCGCAGTGAACACCGTCGACTTCTCGGGGGAGCCGACGGGGCACAACACCGATGCCGCCGGTGTCACCCGGGCCTTCGAGCACCACGACGTGTCGCTTTCGGGAACCGCGGTTGTCGTCGGTGCCGGCGGTGCGGGGCGGGCGGCCGCCTTCGCCCTCGCCGACGAGGGGGTGGACGTTCACATCGCCAATCGAACCGTCTCGCGCGCGGAGACGCTCGCCGACGCGGTGCCGAACGCGAGCGCTCACGGTCTCGACAAACTCGACTCGTTGCTCGCCGATGCCGACGTACTGGTCAACGCGACGAGCGTCGGGATGGAGTCCGACGAGACACCGGTTCCGAAGGCGGCGCTCCACGCCGACCTCGCGGTGCTGGATGCCGTCTACGACCCCATCGAGACGCGACTGCTTCGGGAGGCGTCCGCGGTTGGCGCGAGGACTATCGACGGGGCCTGGATGCTGCTGTTTCAGGGCGTCGAGGCGTTCGAGTTGTGGACCGACCGGGATGCACCGGTCGATGTCATGAACGAAGCACTGAGAGCGTCGCTCTGAACCGAAACGGCGACATCGCGGTGTTTGCGGGAGTCGGCGGGGTTTAAGTACTGTCCAACACGTATTTTCGTACATGCCAATCACCAAACTCATTCGGACCATGCTGGGCCTCGGCTCCAGCGACTCCACCGAGGAGGAGTCCACCGAGACGACGAACGTGACCGTCGAACACGAACCGGAGGAGGAACCGGAACCGGAACCGGAGCCGGACGCCGACAACGAAGCAGCGGTGAAAGGAACCGACGAGCAAGCAGCCGAAGCCGACGAGGAACCGGCCGAAGCGGAGACCGACGACGCGGACGAATCGGTCGACCAAGGTAGCGACGACGCCGTTGCGGCGGGCACGGACGCCAGCGCGTCTACGGGCTCGATGACCGAGGAACCGCCGACCGACGAGGACGTTTCGGCGGAACCAGCCGAAACCGGAACCGATGTGAGCAACCACAGCGGTACGGACACCTCGGCCGCCGAACCGGCCGAGGCGGCCGGCCCGGTCCCCGACGAACCAGAGGGCGGTAGCGTCCCGGTCGAGAACGTCAGCGGTATCGGCCCCGCCTACGCGAACCGACTCAACGACGCCGGCATCGACAGCGTCAACGACCTCCTCGAGGCCGACCCCGAGGAACTCGCCGAGGAGACGGACCTCTCGCCGAAGCGCATCAGCGGCTGGCAGGACAACGCCGCCGACCTCTGAGGCAGGAGCGACCGCAAAACGGTTACCCAACGGGCGCTTTTCTCTCATCGATGCGAGTCGTCACCGACCGGGCCGATTTCGGTTCGACGGCAGCCGACGCCCCGCCGGACGCCCGGGTTCCGGTCGAACTCCGTGTTCGCGTCGCCGACCCTTTCGAGGCGTACCGTCGGGCGCGCAACGGCGACGGCGGCGACGTACTCCTCGAAACTACCGGCGGACAGTCCGGGTGGGGGTACTTCGCGACGGACCCAATCGAGCGGCTCACCGTCTCAGCCGACGCGGTCTCCCCCGAGTCTGCGTCACCGTCACTCGCCGCCCTCGACGGGCTACTTTCCGGGGAGACGCTCGTACGGGGTGCCTGTACCGTGCCGTACCCCTGTGGCGCCTTCGGGTGGCTCTCCTACGACATCGCACGCGAACTGGAGACACTCTCCGACGCCGAGGAGGACCGCGGCTTACCGCGGCTTCAGGTGGCGACGTACGACCGCGTGGCCGCGTGGGAAGAGCCGTGGACGAGCGAGGCTACGCTTCGAGTAACCGCGTGTCCGCGACTCGACGAACACGACGGCGTCGATGCCGCCTACGAGTGGGGACTCGGCCGCGCCCGTGACCTCGTCGCCCGAGCCATCGCCGGCGACCGCTCGGTCGGCCGGCCGCCATCCGAGCGCTCGCGTGCGACGTTCGACTCCGAGTGCACGCGCGAGGCGTTCGCCGAGCGCGTCCGCCGCGTCAAAGAGCACATCCACGAAGGAGACACGTTTCAGGCCAACGTCTCCCAGCGGCTCTCGGCGCCGGCGGCCGTACACCCGGTCGACGCCTACGCCGCGCTCCGGCGAGTGAATCCGGCGCCGTACTCGGCGCTCGTCGAGTTTCCGGGCGTGGACCTCGTCAGCGCGAGTCCCGAACTCCTCCTCGATGTCGAGGGCGACCGACTCTTGACCGAACCCATCGCCGGCACCAGACCGCGCGGGGAGACCCCCGAGGTCGACGCCGAACTCGAAGCCGACCTCCTCGGCGACGAGAAGGAGCGGGCCGAACACGCCATGCTCGTCGACCTCGAACGGAACGACCTCGGAAAGGTCAGCGAGTACGGCAGCGTCGACGTTCGGGAGTACCGCCGCGTCGACCGCTACTCGGAGGTCATGCACCTCGTCAGTCTCGTCGAGGGGCGCCGCCGGGCGGACTGCTCGCTGGCCGACGCCGTCGCGGCCGTCTTCCCCGGCGGAACGATTACCGGCGCGCCGAAACCGCGGACGATGGAGATAATCGATTCGGTCGAACGGAGTTCGCGCGGCCCCTACACCGGTGCCATCGGTGTCTTCGGCTTCGACGACCGCGCGACGCTCAACATCGTCATCCGCACGCTCGTCCGCCACGCCGACCGGTATTACCTCCGCGTGGGCGCCGGTATCGTCCACGACTCCGACCCCGACAGCGAGTACGACGAAACCCTCGACAAGGGTCGCGCCCTCGTCAAGGCCCTCGATGCGGCGCTGGACGAACGAACCACGCTCACCGTGGAGGCGACGGAGCGATGACGGCGCCCACGATTCTCGTCGTCGACAACTACGACTCGTTCGTCTACAACCTCGTCCAGTACGTCGGCACACATGCGGACGTTGTGGTCGAACGCAACGACGCGATAACGGTCGAGGACATCCGACGCTTAGAGCCCGACGGAATCGTCGTCTCGCCGGGGCCCGGTACGCCGTCGGAAGCGGGCGTGTCTGTGCCGATATTCGCGGAACTCTCCTATCCGACACTCGGCGTCTGTCTGGGCCATCAGGCGCTGTGTGCCGCCAACGGCGCCGCGGTCGGCCACGCGCCCGACGTCGTCCACGGGAAACCCTCCTCGGTGACCCACGACGGTCGGGGACTCTTCGAAGCACTCCCCGAGCGATTCGAGGTCGGCCGGTATCACTCCCTCGCCGTCGAGCGTGGTGACATCCCGTCAGTTCTCGAAGAGACGGCCCATACCGACGACGAACGGAGCGTCGTGATGGGTGTCCGCCATCGCGACAAGCCCCACGTCGGCGTGCAGTTTCACCCCGAGAGCATCCTCACCGAGGTCGGTGAGCGCATGATTGCGACGTTCTGTACACGATGCAGTACCACGTAAACGGAACACTACGCGACCGAGACGAGGCGACCGTCAGCGTCGACGACCGCGGATTTCGATACGGAGACGCTGCCTTCGAGACGTGTCGGGCCTACGGCGGCGAGGTATTCGCGTGGGACCGCCACGTCGAACGGCTCCATCGAACCTGCGAGACGCTCGGGATGGCCGATGCCGTCCCCGACGACCTCGCGGTTCGCGTCGCCGAGACGCTGGACGCCAACGACTTCGCGGACGCCTACGTTCGCGTCTCGGTGAGCAGGGGGGTCCAACCCGGGAAACTGACGCCGGACGAAGACGTCGACCCCACGGTCGTCGTGTACGTGAAACCGCTCCCGCGCGGGGGCGTCGACGGCCAGCGCGTCTGGGACGATTCCGCCGTCGTTCAGTCGGTGCAGACGCGGCGAATCCCCGACAGTGCGGTGCCGTCCGACGCCAAGACCCACAACTACCTCAACGGCATTCTCGCTCGCCTTGAACTCCGGCGGGCATCCAACGAGGGGTACCGACCGGTCGAGGCGCTGATGCGGGACATGAACGGCCACGTCGCGGAGGGGGCGACGAGCAACCTGTTTTTCGTCGACGACGGCGTGCTGAAGACGCCCGAAACGGGGTCGATTCTCCCCGGCATCACTCGAGAGGTGGTCATCGAACTCGCCGAATCCGAGGACTTCCCGGTTCGGACGGGGCGATACACGCCGGACGACGTGCGGAACGCCGACGAGGCGTTCCTGACGAACTCGACGTGGGAACTCCGGCCGATTGCGACGCTCGATGGCATCGAAATCGGCGGTGGACCGCTGACGACGCTGCTTCAGCGACTGTACGACGAGCGGGTCGAAACGCGCTGTTACGCTAATTCCCGCTGAAGCCGATACGTCCGGAGGAGAGGTCGCGGTCGCTCTTGGGACCGACGTGGTCGAACTCGTAGTGGTCTTCGGCGAGATACACGCCACCGTCACGAACTTCGACGTCGACCTCTTCGAGATACGACCCCTCGCAGGGGCCGTACGTGCAGTGTCCGGAATCGGGTTCGAACGTCGCGCCGTGACGCGTACAGACGACTTCGCCGTCGCGGAACTCCGCGCCGCTTCCCTTGTCGAGTCGCACGTCGGTCCAGTGGGGACAGAAGTTCCGCCACGCGGCGATGTCGCCGTTCAGTCGAACGAGAACGACCTCCTTCTCGTCGAAGCCCTCCCGAACCGTAAACAGAAGCGTCGAGTCCTCGGGAACCTCCTCGATGTCGGCGATGCGCTCCTCGGCCATATCCGGGCCACGACCCGGGCCGGTTCAAGCCTTCCGACTGCCGGCGACCGCACTCCGGTTTTCCGCGACGCTCACACGAGCGCGCGAACGACAAGTCCTCCCTGTTCGGATGGTTTCAATGGATGAACACGTCAGCACACGATTTCGAACTGGAGAACGCCGCCTCCGGCCCCGACCGATTCCAGTTCTCGGAGGCCGCCACCGATTCGGACACCGACAGTATCGTCCTCCTGTTCCAGCGGGACTACCACTGCACGAAGTGTCGACAGCAGGTCCAAGACGTCGCCGCTCGGTACGAAGCGTTCCGGGAGGCGAACGCTGCGGTCGTCGCGGTGTTGCCCGAACCCGCCGACCGCGCTGCGGAGTGGCACCGCCAATACGACCTGCCGTTTTCGCTCTTGGCGGACCCCTCGAAGGCCGTTAGCGACGAGTACGACCAACCGACCCGATTCGGTGCGCTCGGGTCGCTTCACGACCTCGTCGGGCGGATGCCGCTTGCGGTCGTCTTCGATACGACGGACGGCGAACCCACCGTGGCGAAAACGTACGAAGGAAAGACGCCGGGAGACAGGCCAACTGTCGACGAGTTTCTTGGTGACGTCCGCGACATCGACTGAGACGAACGATGGCCTAAACATCGACGCCATGTCGCCTAACGCTGGATTTCCACGACTGCCAGCAGTCAGCCCAACAGCGTCTCGACGGCGATGTCGCTGTTCGGTCCGCCGACGACGAGGTCTCCCTCTGCTCCCGGGCCGACGACGACGGTTCCGCCAGCCACGATGGGTGCGACCAACCCCGCGGCGACGACGCCCGGGGCGGTGAACGACCCCCGAACCGCGACCGTCGTGTCGGAGGCGACTCCGTGGTCGTCGACCACTTCGGTTGCGGCCCCGAGAACGTCGCCGTGGCTGTACGTCGCCTCGGAGGCCGCCAGCAACGGGTCCGACGGCGTGATGTGGTCCGGCGGTTCCGTCGGGTTCTCGCTCCACACGTCGCGCTCGAAGTACGAGACCGTGGGGTCATCGGGTTGACTGCCGTAGGCGACTTGTTTCGTGGAGGGTCCGGCGTCGTACTCGCCGAGGTCCGCTACAGGGACGACGAGCGCGCGCGTGTCGTCGCCGACCGATTCCGCCGGGCCGAACCGAACGACGCCTCCGAGCAACGCGGCACCGTAAAACGTCAACACCGGTTCCGGAATCGGGTCGTCAGCGATGGCGACGCCCGCCCCGCTCCGGACGCCGAGGTGTCGGAGGAAGTTCCCCACTTTCCACGCGCTCGTACAGAACCGTCGGTAGTCGTAGGCTCGGCCGACCGCGGGCGCCCGGAGCGCGATGTCGGAGGTGCGGCGCTGTCGGTCGATTGCGTCCCCGAGTACGTCCATACTCCGACTACGGACGCCGGGTGTTTATACTCCGCTGGGACGGCGCCGAGGCCATGGACGCACAACAACGAGTCGCGGCGTTCCTCGACGACACCGAACGTGCCAGCAGTGGCGAGTAGGTAGCGAACAGGCGGCGTTCAGTGGGAGTAGCACCCCTAATCCGACGGCCAGCCGCACGGTAGCCGAACGGCCGTCGGTGGCTGGTCAGCGCATACGGCGGATGGTCTCGTTTTGATATATGAATGCTCGGACGAGCTGGTGGTTCGAACTTCGGCCAGTAGAGCATCCGCGAGCGCCGCAGGCGCGAGCGGTTCCGCCGCGCCGACCGGAGGGAGGCGCGGGACCAAGGGCCGACCAGCGGGAGGCCCGCAGTGTCTTTTTCATCGACGTTTTTGCCGCCCGCTCGCGCCGCGAGCGGGCGTGCAAAAAGGTCGGCGTAGAGGTTCACCCGAAGTTCTCTGCCTTCGCCGCGTCGGCATCGCCGCCGGCGGCCTCGATTGCGGCGGTGGCGTCCTTGAGGAAGTCGGCGAAGCCGTAGACGAACACCTGCTCGCCGTCGGCGTTCGTCAGCACGTCCGCGACGGCGTCGGTGAGCGATTCGTCTTCGGAGAGGACGAACACCGACGCTCCGGCGTTGGCGATGTTCGAGAGGCGCTCCTCGTGAAGCGGAGTGTCGTCGCGGTAGACGATTGCGGCCTCGTTGCCCTCGGCGAGTGCGCGCTCGGCGATGGCGACGGCGGGACCGATACCGGGGCCGCCGGCGAGGACGATTGCTCGATGCTCGCCTTCGTAATAGTCGTCGCCGAAGGGGCCGGTAATCGTCACGGTGTCGCCGGCCTCGAGGTTCAGGAGGTACTCGCTGAACGCGCCGCCCTCCTCGGGGTCGTAGCTGATAGTGAACTCGAAGGTGTCGTCGGTGTCCGGCGAGGAGACGGTGTAGAACCGCGATTCGTCTTTGCCGCCGACGGTGGCGGTGAGTTTGACGAACTGTCCCGGTTCGGCGTCGAACGCCGGCGGGGTGTCGAGGTCGATGGCGACTGCGTCGGGGCCGACGTCGCGGACGGCAGCGACGGTCGTCTCGATGGGGTCCATGTACGGTATGGGCTTCCCCGCCGGCAAGGCGCTTTCGAAGCCGTCTCCGGAAATCCGATATAAACGCGTGTGAAGTTTTCCCTCGGTAGTCGTTGAAAGTCGCTTTCGAGGGCTGTAATCCGGAAAACCGCTCAACTGCGGCAATATTCAGAAGGCTTAACGTCCGCCGCGCAGAACCCCGATGTAGTATGCCAGAGGACCTCAACTGGGCCGTCGGCGGTGAAGCCGGCGACGGGATCGACTCGACCGGGAAGATCTTTGCCCAGGCGCTCTCACGTGCGGGGCGCCACGTCTTTACCTCGAAGGACTTCGCCTCACGAATCCGTGGCGGATACACGGCGTATAAGGTACGGACGTCGGTCGACCGCGTCGAGAGTGTCGTCGACAGACTCGATATCCTGATTGCGCTGACAGAGCGAACCGTCAACGAAAACCTCGACGAACTCCACGAGGACTCCGTCATCATCTACGACGGCGAGCGGACGATGATGAAGGACTTCGAGGCCCCCGGCGAGATGACGGGGCTCGACGTGCCGCTGAAGCGCCTCGCCGAGGACGCCGGTGGCGCCATCATGCGCAACATCGTTGCACTCGGTGCCGCGTGTGAAGTTACTGGATTCAACATCGAGTACCTCGACGAGTCGCTGGAGAAGCGCTTCGGTGGGAAAGGCGAGGCCATCGTCGAGAACAACAAGAAGGCCGCCCGCCTCGGCGCGGAGTTCGTCCAAGAGGAGACGGACCTCTCGACTGACGATGACCTCGAGACGACGGACAACGACTACGTCCTCCTGAACGGCGACGAAGCCATCGGGATGGGCGCTCTCGCCGGCGGCTGTCGGTTCTACGCCGGCTACCCAATCACGCCCGCGACGGACGTGATGGAGTATCTGAAGGGCCGCATCGAGGACTACGGTGGCGTCGTCGTTCAGGCCGAAGACGAGCTGTCGGCGGTCAACATGGCGCTCGGCGGTGCGCGTGCGGGCGCCCGTTCGATGACTGCCACTTCCGGACCCGGCATCGACCTGATGACGGAGACGTTCGGACTGGTCGCCACCTCGGAGACGCCGCTGGTCATCTGTAACGTGATGCGGTCGGGTCCCTCGACGGGGATGCCGACCAAACAGGAGCAGGGCGACCTCAACCAGATGCTGTACGGCGGCCACGGCGAGGTGCCGCGGTTCGTGCTGGCGCCGACGACGATTTCGGAGTGTTTCCACAAGACCGTCGAGGCGTTCAACCTCGCCGAGAAGTACCAACTCCCCGTCTACCTCACGGCCGACCTCTCGCTTGCGGTCACCGAACAGACCTTCGAACCCGAGACGTTCGACATGGACGAGGTCGAAATCGACCGCGGGAAGGTCGTCGACGAGGAGAACATCGACGAGTGGCAAAACGAGAAAGGGCAGTTCAAGCCCCACGCGCTCACCGACGACGGCATCAGTCCGCGGTCGTTCCCCGGCGTCGAGGGTGGCGCTCACATGTCCACCGGCCTCGAACACGACGAACTGGGCCGACGGACCGAAGACACCGACATGCGCGTCGAGCAGGTCGACAAACGCGACCGCAAGGTCGAAACCGCAATCGAGCGGGAGAACTTCGACTACCGCGAGTTCGGTGACGCCGACGCCGACACGCTCATCGTCTCGTGGGGGTCCAACGAAGGTGCGATGCTGGAAGCGATGGAGTTCCTCGAAGAAGACGGCATCGACGTGCGGTTCATTTCGGTGCCGTACATCTTCCCGCGGCCGGACCTCACCGAGGAGTTCGAGGCCGCAGACGAGGTCATCGTCGTCGAGTGTAACGCGACCGGTCAGTTCGCGGACCTCGTCGAACACGACACGCTCACGCGCGTCGAGCGCATCAACAAGTACAACGGCGTCCGCTTCAAGGCGGACGAACTCGCCGACGAGGTCAAAGCGGCCCTCGGCGAGGCGACGGAGGTGGAAGCATGAGTTCCGAGATTCGATTTACGGATTTCAAATCCGACAAACAGCCCACGTGGTGTCCCGGTTGCGGTGACTTCGGGACGATGAACGGCATGATGAAAGCGCTGGCCGAGACCGGCAACGACCCCGACAACACGTTCGTGGTCGCCGGTATCGGCTGTTCCGGGAAAATCGGGACGTACATGCACTCGTATGCGCTGCACGGCGTCCACGGCCGGGCCCTCCCCGTCGGAACGGGCGTGAAGATGGCCAATCCCGAACTCGAAGTGATGGTCGCCGGCGGCGACGGCGACGGCTACTCCATCGGGGCTGGCCACTTCGTCCACGCGGTCCGCCGGAACGTCGACATGACGTACATCGTTATGGACAACCGGATTTACGGGCTGACGAAGGGGCAGTTCTCGCCGACCTCGCGTGAGGACTTCGAGACCTCGACGTCGCCGGACGGTACGAACCAACAGCCCGTCAACCCCCTCGCACTCGCGCTCGCCGCCGGTGGCACGTTCATCGCGCAGTCGTTCTCCTCGGACAGCCAGCGACACGCCGAAATCGTCCAGAAGGCTATCGAACACGACGGCTTCGGCTTCGTGAACGTTTACTCGCCGTGTGTGACGTTCAACGATGTCGACACCTACGACTACTTCCGCGACGCCATCGTCGACGTGGCCGACGAGGACTTCGACCACGATTCCTCGGACTACGACGCCGCGAAGGACCTCATCATGGACCGCGACAAGGAGTATCAAGGCGTCATCTATCAGGACGACAGCTCCGTCGGCTTCGAGAAGCGCGAGGGCATCGAAGCGCCGATGAACGACATCCC